>MAVP01000120.1 GCA_001751075.1 Desulfobacterales bacterium S7086C20
AAATGCAGCACAACGCAGAAGTTGGACTTTTTACGAGACCGTCAACAATAATCCAACCCGCTTGGCGGTGTAGCTCAGTCGGTTAGAGCATGCGGCTCATATCCGCAGTGTCCGGGGTTCAAGTCCCTGCACCGCCACCACTTTAAATAATAAACACATCTGGTTAAGCTGTTTTTTTGTAACTTCTCAATAAGCCCTGGCAAGGCGGGAGATGCTTTGAACCGCATCCCCTACGAAGGCTTTCTTCCCGCCTTAAAGGCGGTGAGAATACTTGCGGCCGATTCTTCAATGGCTTTGTTGGAAATATCCATGACGCACCACTGGGGGTTTTCCTGAAAGAAGCTTTCAGACCATTCAATCTCGTCTGTAATTACCACTGGGTCTGCATATTTTGCGTTTGATTCAAGCCCTAGTTGTTCCAGTCTCGCTTCTCTAAGCTTCACCAGACTCTCTACGTTAATCACAAGACCAAAGACTTTCTTTGGGTCCACCTGAAACAACTCTTGTGGCGGATCCATGTCTGGGTGAAGGGGAACATTGGCAACCTTCCAGCCCTGGTGGGCAAGATAGGTGGAAAGGGGGGTTTTACTTGTTCGAGAAAGACCCACAAGAATCAGGTCTGCAAGTTTCAGATTTTTGGGCATCTTGCCATCGTCATGGTTGACGGCGAAATTGATCCCCTCGATTCTTCGGTAGTAGTCTTCGTCCAAAATGTATTGTCGGCCCGGGACGGCCATAGGTTTTTCACCCAGGAAAATGGAAAGCTGCAGGATGAAATCGCCAATCACATCAATGGCCTTGATACCACGACGTTGCGCTTCATTGATCAGGAAATCCCTCAGTGGGGGATCAATGACGCTGAAGGCCACCAAAGCTTGGTCTGCCTCGGCTTGGGCCATAATGTGTTCTACAAGCTCTTTGCTTCTTACCTGAAAAAACTTTTTGACTTCCAGCTCCTGCTGAGTGAACTGGGCCAGGGAGGCTCTGGTAATCTTGCTGATGGTTCCTCCCGTCATTTCTCCAACCAGATAGATGACTCTGGCAGGAGTTTTTTTTGCTCCCTTTTTGTTTTTTTTCATGATGGGCACCATAGGAAAAAAGTGGTTTTTTCCCAATGAATGAGTCGTCCCCCTGGGTATTCAGAAGACAAGGGTTTTACAATGAGCGCTGCC
Source organism: Desulfobacterales bacterium S7086C20 (assembly GCA_001751075.1). Taxonomy (GTDB): domain Bacteria; phylum Desulfobacterota; class Desulfobacteria; order Desulfobacterales. The sequence goes on from MAVP01000120.1 coordinate 1,173, forward strand.
CCCATCTCTTTTGCCAGTCTTTCCATATAAGGAACCAACTCAACAGGGGGCCACAAGGCGTAGATCAGCTCCGCTCCGGCATATAGGGGCTTGTTCGGCTCTGTGATATCATCTACGATTACCTTGAGTCCCCTGTATTGAAACGGCTTGATGTCCGTAGCAAAAACCTGCAATCCCGCATCCACAAGAGCCAACGCCACATCCGGGAAATGGCCAACGCCAACTTCCACGCCATATTTGTATGTGTGGACAATGTAGTCAACGAGCCCCTTGCAACTGCTTCGCACAGATCAATCCTCCACAAATCGCCAGAAAAAGATATCCTTCATGGGAATCTTGGCGATCCTGGGATTTGATACCATGCCCAAGGCATTTTCCATCTGAATCTTTTGTTCCACCATGGCCACGCCTCGTCTGGATGATACGACTGTGTCAGGGAGTACGGATATGGACGTACAGCCGCATCGAATCATGAACTCAAGATAGTCGGGATACACGCTGGGGGCCTGTCCGCAGATCGACGTTGTCACACCATGCTTTTTGCATACGGCAATGGTATATGCGATGGCCCGAAGCACACCCAGGTTTCGCTCATCGTAGAGGTCCTGAACAGAGACATCGTTTCTATCCACGCCAAGGATGAGCATGGTCAAATCATTGGTTCCGAAACTAATGCCGTCTATACCCTCCTTGCAGAATTCTTCGATCATAAAGCAGGCACTGGGGACCTCCACCATTATCCACAGTTGAAAATCAGCGTTGGCTCGGTGATCCAATCCTTCTTCACGCATGATCTCGACGGCCCGCCTAAAAACCCGGCGGGTTCGTACAAAAGGGAGCATGACCCAGACGTTGGTGAGCCCCATGGTGTCTCTAACCTTTTGTATGGCCTGTAATTCAAGCCTGTAGATATCATCCTCCTTGATGTACCGGTGTTGTCCCCGATAGCCGATCATGGGATTGGGCCCCACGTGGTCCCGTTCATACTTTTCACCGCCGGGCAATTCGAGAAATTCGTCCGGTTTGAAATCGAGGAATCGATATATCACGGGCCTGGGGAAAAAGGCCTCGGCGACTTGTCCAACCCCGCGGGCAAAGGTGTCGATCATGACCTGATTCCCACCCTCTTCCAAAAGGAGCCTGGGGTGTTTCCCAATACTCAGCATCAAGTGTTCTGCACGGAGTAAGCCCACACCATCGGCATTGGTTTCCCGAGCGACCTTTTCGGCAATTTCAGGAATTGCCAGGTTAACATACACCTTGGTGGCCGTTATTGCCTGGGCCGACAAATCAACGGGACCCACCTGAGCTGCAGCTTCTTCCTTTTTGGTCGCAACAGCTCCCTTGAAGACCAGGCCTCTCTGGCCGTGTACGGTTACTGTCTGACCGTTTTTCAGAACTTTTGTGGCTTCTTTGCTGCCCACCACGCAGGGAACCCCCAGTTCCCTGCTCACAATGGCGGCATGGCATGTTTTACCGCCTAGATCCGTTACAATGGCAGAAGCTATCCTCATGGCAGGGAGCCAATCCGGCGTAGTCATTTCCGTAACCAAGACATCGCCTTCTTTAAAAGATGCAATTTCTTTGATGTCCCGCATGATTTTTACCTTGCCGGACCCTAAACCCGGACTCACTCCCAAACCTTTTATAAGTATATCGGCTTCCACGAGATCCCTCCTTTCTTCTTCAACACCTCCCCCTTCGGCACTGTGAACCGTTTCTGGTCGAGCCTGAAGGAGGAAAATGCGGCCGTCTTTGTCTACAGCCCATTCAATGTCTTGCGGAACTCCGTAGTGATTTTCTATCTGCACCCCGAATTGGGCCAGGCGAACAATCTCTTTGTCCGTTAGTGAGGGCTGTTCCTGCATTTTCTTTGGAACGGCAGCCCACTTGGTACTTCCCCCTTTATCAGACACAATTTGCTTTTCTTTTTTGAAGATTTGTTGATCCACGATATTCATAGTCTTTTTGTCCACTACAAATTCGTCCGGCGTGACTTGGCCGCTGACAATAGCTTCTCCCAGTCCCCATGAGGAATTAATCAGTACCTTGTCTTTTTCACCGCTAACCGGTTCCAGCGTAAACATGACTCCGGAGACTTGAGAAGACACCATTTCCTGTACGCCCACACTGATGAGCACTGCATTATGGGAAAAGCCTTTTTCTTTTCGATATACAATGGCGCGGGGCGTAAAAAGAGAGCTCCAACACTGTTTTACACACTTGAGAAGAGTTTTCTCCGTGACATTCAAAAAAGTATCCTGTTGGCCGGCAAAACTGGCCCCGGGCAGATCTTCGGCTGTTGCCGAAGACCGTACGGCTACAGGAACCTTTTTTTTGCCAACCTCTTTCCTAAGCGCTTTGTAGGCATTCAAAATGTCCTGTTCGATCTTCTTGGGCATGGCCAGCCCTTCCAAGTGTTTCCTGATTTTGCCTGCAATCTGCTGGAGAGCTTCAATATCCGACGGATCCAAATCAGAAAGCATGGTTTCGATTTTTTTATCGGCCTTTGTCTTTTTCAAAAACACTTGGTACGCATAAGCCGAGACTGCAAAGCCATTGGGCACAGGTACGCCAATCTGGCCGAACAGCTCTCCTAGATTGGCGCATTTCCCACCAGCAAGAGGAATGTCGTCTTTCGTCAGATCCTTAAACCACAAGATGAAATCGCGCTTTTTCATAGTGTTTCCTCTCCTCTTTTATTCAAATCCATAAAAACTTGGTCCTCTGAGCCTACGTCTCTGAAAGCCAAATCATTTTTTAGTGTTTCAATGCAATCACTCACACGATCTTGCCTGCAATTTCCTCAATAGAACTGTATGTCACATCCACGACCTCCAGCCCTTGAATCCGGTCGAATATACTATCACAGTATGCCAATTCCTTTCTGATGGACCCGATATCCACGTACTCGGTGGGCCCCGCATACTTCAACCTCTTTTGTCGTATAAAGGCCAACCGATCAGGGGCAATGGAAAGCCCGACCTTTCGTCTTTTTAAGGTAAATATTTTCTTTGGGGGATCAATGTTTGGAATGATGGGAACATTGGCGACTTTGAGGTGTTCATTGCATGAAATATAGAGGCTTGTGGGTGTTTTTGATGTCCTCGAGATCCCGAGGATGATCAGATCCGCATGCCCGAGGGTTTCTATCCCCTGGCCGTCGTCGTGCCTCAAGGTAAAGTCGATGGCTTCGGCAAGGCGTACGGATTCTTCTCTTACTCCCTTGAGGAGTCCGGGGGCAAAAGCAGGAATCATGTTCCAATGCTTTCCCATCCGATCCAGGAGGGGCCCCAGAAGATCGTAGGAGTGCATATCTCTTGTTTTGTTTTCCGAGCGAAGCCATTTTCGGAGTTCAGGAGAGACGAGTGAGTAAATGACAATGGCATTGAGTTTTTCCGCTTTACCCAGGATATTACCTATTTGTTCCTTTGTTTGAATATAGGGGAACCGTTTAAAAACCGGACTGATTTGTTTGAATTGCACAAGGGCTGCCTGGATCACCCTTTCTGCCGTAAGGCCCGTGGAGTCAGAAATGATGAATACATGAACTTTTGTTCTAGGTGGATTCATAGACTTGCCCATCCAGATTATTCAAAGAAGTCCGTTGGTCTCGAGATGGCACGTGTTTTGGTTTTGTCTAGACTCCAGAACGTACAAAACTTTGAGAAGGGTCACTGTTCCGTCAACGGCCTATCAGTGGACATATTGGAAGTGAGATGTACAATTGGCACAGCGGTTCGTATGTTGCACCTGACTGTGCCTGTCCTGAGAGGTTTCACCCTTTTGCTACGAAAAGGCAAGACGACGTTTCACCATCCTCAAAGAAAGATACCACTTGACTATTTCAGCCAACGCCCTGCTCAAACTTACAGCAACTTACACTACAGGGCCCTAAGGGCCGGACTTGAATGGGGACAACATGGGTGTGTCAACCACAGCAACACTACAAGCACGATGATAGAAAGTAACACCATGACTCTCAGTGCTGAGAAATCAAAATTTTACCGTGGCGTTTTAATGGAATGAATTTTAGTTGCATTAGCCTCCCAGTGTTGTAGAAGGTCTTTTCGAGAATACTAAACTCAATACAAGAACTTGCTTGAATATTTAGCAAATAACGTCACCACTGTCAAGAAAACAGTTGTTGGCGGGCCATAAAACAAAGTGCCGACAGGGGAAAACAAATACCATTTAGTGCCATTAAGAAAGTAACAGCAGAGGGCAAGGCATGTCTGGTAGCAGCAGCCATATCTTGTGTGAATGCCCCACAGCGGGGTCGATCATATCATTCAGCGGCCCCCCTGAAAAACGCAAATGGGAAAACAAAGATGGCATGCTACAGGCATTAATGAAACAACCACTTGAGTTTATTATAGCGTTTTGCCATCACAAGAAACTGTGCTTTCAAATAGTTGCTATGGCGGTATCTGTGGCTGGAGCATACTGACCTTTACTGTCAAAAGATGATCTATATTTTCAGATTCGATTTGCGGAGTGGATTGCAGAACGTGAATTTCCTGACAGTTTCACATTTGCGCAGTGTTCAACCCCGGACACGGAAAGAGCCGATTCATATCATTTAGACTTGATGTAGACAGCAGGTTGCACAGATCTAAGGTCAGTTCCAAGTCCTGTAAGACTTTCTGAATGCAGCTTTAAGTCACTATGACCAGAAACCAATTGACTTCACCTCACTCTATTACTTGATCATCTTTATCCCTCCGAGAAGCCATGTAGTTGTTTAAGGCTACCTGGAGTGCTTCTGCGGCAAGAAAGGCGCAGTGTTCATCCTCTTTTGGAAATGTGCCAAGCCTTTTTAGTATTTTCTCACCCGTAATCTCACATAGTTGATCAGTGCTCTTTCCAACTGCCATTTCTACTGCAAAAGAACCGCATACCGTACTTGAGCCACAGCCATCAGTCGTAAAGGAGGCTCTTTTCACACGGTCGCCTTCAAATATAAGGAAGACTTCCATGGTGTCACCGCATTTACCAGTAATACGCGCATGTGAATCAGCATCTTCCAACTTCCCGTTAAAAAGCGGATTACGCCAGCGTTGAAAGCCTTCCTCACCAAAGGCATCTTTTGCTTCATCAAATATCTGCTCCTGCAACTCTTCTACCACAGCATCAAAATCCGGACGCATAAGATTTCCCCCTGCTATTGTAAGAGTAAAATAGACTCCGCATCTTCTTACTCCAGGCTTTTAATTCTGGACTCAATCTTTTCCATCTGTTTCTTCAACTCTCCGGCTTGTTCTTTCAGCTGTTCCAACTCATTTTCTTTTGGCAATACACCAGTTCCTCCCTGGCCAGAGCTCAACACCCCGGCGCCCCCACTCAGGCCTCGTCCCATACCACCGCCCATGCCTCTTCCGCCACACACCCCCATACCTCTACCGCCGCCGCCCATGCCTCTTCCGCCACAACCGCCCAAGCCTCTTCCGCTACCAGCTGCCATGGCCACATTCCTGCCAGCCTGCATTGATCCTGCCTCATCCAATCCGAACTTTTCAGAAACGTTTCCATCGGATGTAGAAAGGAGATCCCCTTTTTTGAATCTTTCCACGGCAGCCTGGATTGCCCCTTCCTGCCCTGTAATAATCTCAATTCCAGCTGACGAAAGAACCTGCGCAGCCTTTGGCCCACAATTGCCTGTCAATACCGCTTTGACTCCCTGAGAAGCCACAAGGCTGGCGGATTGAATACCGGCGCTGCTTGAAAGAGCGGCATTTTCATTTTCAAAGGCATTGAAACCCATGTCCTCTGTTTCGACAATCACAAAATACCGGCACCGACCAAAACGTGGATCAATCTGAGAATTCAAATCATTCCCCATGGCACTTACAGCTACTTTCATCTTTGCCTCCCTATTTTACAACAAAGGTTCCATTTTTCATCGCCAATCCCACTAAACAAGGCTGCAGGCTGGTGGCTTCCATGAATCAGGGCTTTTAGCCACGGATGTGTTACTTTCCATGATCGCTGAAGAAACGGTATAATCAGCGTCCGGCTGTGCCTGTGTAAAATCGATCCGCATCGGTTGGGCCACCATCCACAACGTCGCATCTACCAGAAACGTCAAACCATCGTTGTTTACGACTTCATCACTATCTTGCCGCTCGTCCAGAGCAAGCGCCAGAGCAGGCGTGCCTCAGCCCCCCACTGTGGTCATGATACGGACGGGAGAAGTTGCGTTTTGGGATTCCAGGTATTCTTTTAGTTTCTCTTTGGCCTTTTC
>MAVP01000121.1 GCA_001751075.1 Desulfobacterales bacterium S7086C20
ATGGGCGATGCTCCCTTCAATGTCATAGAAATACAACCGCTTGTCATAAGCGATGGAAGAAGTGAATGACTCCACACTCTCATCAGTCTTTTGTGTAAATCTCCCATCCCACGGTTTCTTGGGCACAACACACCTCGTTTACTGATGTTTCATTGTAACATTTTAATTGCTTTGAAACATTATTCGTATAAGCTCTATGGGCAGTCAGGTTTCAATCCGGGTAACTGCTTGAGGCCATTAGAGCCCCTTAGTCCCGTTGCTATGCCGTATGTGGCGTTAGCACTCCATATCCGGAAAAAAATGAGCGCTTTTAACAAAGAGGGCCTCAACGGGACTTAGGGGCTCTTGGGGCCGAGTTTTAGCCGAATTGAAACATGACTGCCCATAGAGCGTCACGTTTTTCAATGGTTATTTACCTTTCATTAATGCCTGAATGCGAAGCCTCAAGGCATTCAGACGTATAAAACCTTCTGCGTCCTGCTGATGATAGACCTGATCGTTCTCAAAGGTTGCAAAATCGCTTCTGTATATGGACTTATCAGATTTTCTCCCTATAACTCCGCAGTTTCCTTTATAAAGCTCCAGACGTACAGTGCCCGAAACATTTTTTTGCGTTTCATCGACCATGGCCTGTAAGACTTTCATCTCAGGTGAAAACCAGAATCCATTGTAGACAAGCTCGGCATATTTAGGAATCATCGCATCTCGAAGGTGCATGACTTCACGATCCATTGTGATCGATTCCACAGCCATGTGTGCTACCCTCAAAATCGTACCTCCCGGTGTTTCATAGACTCCCCGAGATTTCATTCCTACGAATCGATTTTCTACAAGATCTACCCGCCCTATTGCGTTTCTCCCTCCCAACACATTTAGCCTGCCAAGGAGTTTCGCGGGAGAAAGTCTCTCATCGTCAATAGCCACCGGGTCTCCACACTCAAAGGAGATCTCAACAATCTCCGACTTATCCGGGGCTTTCTGTGGAGATACGGTAAGCCTGAACATGTCATCCGGAGGGCTTTCCCATGGGTCCTCAAGGATACCGCCTTCGTAGCTAACGTGAAGCAAGTTTCGGTCTGTACTGTAAGGCTTTTTCGGCGTTGTTGGCACCGCAATCCCATGAGAATCGGCATAGTCCATCAATGCCTGCCGGGAATTTAGCTCCCACTGGCGCCATGGAGCAATAATCTTGACATCAGGGAATAATGCCAAGTAGGTCAATTCGAAACGTACCTGGTCATTTCCCTTGCCGGTAGCGCCATGACTGACTGCATCACATCCCTCCATTTGTGCAATCTCGACCTGCCGCTTAGCGATCAGCGGTCGCGCCAGGGCCGTTCCCAGTAAATAATTGCCTTCATATATGGCATTGGCGCGAAAAGCAGGAAAGACATAATCCTTGACAAAACTCTCTGACAAATCCTCAATAACAACCTTTTGCGCACCGGTCTTTAATGCCTTTCCTTCAAGCCCATCCAGTTCTTCTCCTTGCCCAATATCAGCCGCAAAGGCTATCACCGGACATTCATAAGTCTCCGTTAACCATTTAAGGATGACTGAAGTGTCGAGACCGCCTGAGTAGGCTAAAACGATCTTCTTGATTCCCTTTGACAAAAAATCGCTCCTTTTCCAGTTTTCAGTTTCCGGTTGCCGGTTTCCAGTTGTAAGAGCTTCTTTCAATTTCCCGGGTCTTAATCAAACGTAACATTTTAGCACTATGAAACACCAACATGCATAAGCTTCATGGGTAGTCAGATTTTAATCCGGGTAACTGTTTGAGGCCATTAGAGCCACTTAGTTCCGTTGCTGTGTTATATGTGGCATTGGTACTCAATATCCGCGAAATATCTCAGAGTGCTTTTAGCAAAGGTGGCCTCATCGGGACTTAGGGGCTCTTGGGGCCGAGTTTTAGCCGGATTAAAATCTGACTACCCATGGAGCGTTACGTTTTCAAAGGACTAAAGTGATACAATCAAACCAACCACTGCTAATGACTAATATACTTCTCCAAAACCGCCTTATGCATGTGAAGCTTGTTTTCTGCCTGGTCCCATACAACTGAATGTCCGCCTTCCAGCACATCCGCTGTAATCTCTTCATCCCTGTGAGCCGGAAGACAATGCATGACTATTACATCTTTTTTGGCCAAACCAATCAATGCCTCATCAACCTGATACGGCTTAAAGATCTTCTTCCGATGGGCCGATTCACTCTCTTGCCCCATGCTCGCCCACACATCCGTATATATTACATCCGCACCTCGAACAGCCTCTTTAGGATCAGAAACAACACGAATAGAATCTCCCGCATCCTGTTTTGCAAGCTCCAAGATCCGCTCTTGTGGAAGATAGCCTTCAGGAGATGAAATAACAAGATTAAGTCCCAATATGGCTGACGCATTCAGCCAGGAGTGGGCTACATTATTACCATCCCCCACCCATACGATCTTTAGTTCACTTACCCGCTCTTTTTTTTCCAATATGGTCATCAGGTCACTCAATACCTGACAGGGATGGTAAAGGTCGGTCAGACCGTTAATCACAGGGATAGAGGCCTCTGCCGCCAACTCCTTTAATAGATCCTGAGAATATGTCCGAACAACCAAGCCATCCAAATATCGGGAAAGGGCCCGTGCTGTATCTGAAACAGACTCGTTTCGAATCAGTTGAGTATCCTTGGCACTCAAAAATAACGGGGCTCCACCTAATTGAATCATGGCAACTTCGAAGGAAACCCTGGTTCGTGTTGATGCCTTGTCAAAGATAAGCCCGATAGTCTTTCCCTGAAGTGGTTGGTCTGTGATCCCTAAACCTAAGCGTTTCTTTAACTCAAAGGAGCGGATAAACAAGCTATCAAAATCATCGCTGCTCAAATCTCTGAGTGTCAGAAGGTCTTTTTTCATCTCTTTTTCCGCTATTCTGTACGTTATTCACTATTCTGAAACAGAATATCTAGACATTCAACAAGTCCATCGATGTCTTCTTTCTCGACGATCAGTGGCGGGATAAACCGCAATATATGTTCCTGTGTACAATTAATCAAAAACCCCCGCTCCATACAGCCATTTACAATATCGCTGCCATTACATGCCAGATCGAGACCGATCAATAGCCCTTCTCCACGGACATCACGAATAACCGAATGCTTCGATTTCAAACCCAAGAGTTTGCTCCTGAAATATTGCCCCATTTCTTGACAATGCTCTACCACTCCTTCATCCAAGAGGGCCTTCATAACAGACAGGGCTGCAGTGGCAACCAGCGGGGTCCCTCCAAAGGTAGAGGCATGAGACCCAGGAGTAAACGCCCTTGCCACTTCTTCTTTGGCAAGCATGGCCCCCATGGGAAGTCCATTGGCAATGGCCTTTGCCAATGTCATAATATCGGGAGTCAACCCAAAGTGTTCATAGGCAAAAAGCTTCCCTGTCCTTCCCATTCCGGTTTGCACTTCGTCAAACATCAGAAGCAGTCCTTCTTTGTCGCACAAATCCCGTAAGCCTTCAAGATAACCGGAAGCTGGACACTGAACTCCCCCCTCGCCCTGGATCGGCTCCAACATAACTGCACATGTATTCGGTGTAATAGCCTCACGAACTGCCTTGAGATCATTAAAAGGTACAATATCAAACCCGTCCAGAAGCGGATCAAACCCCTTTTTGATCTTGGCCTGGCCCGTAGCCGTCAACGTTGCCATAGTTCGGCCATGAAATGAGCCTTCCATGGTTATGATCCTGAATCGTTGCGGAAAACCACGATCCTTAAGACATTTCCGTGCCAGCTTGATAGCGGCTTCATTTGCTTCCGCACCGCTGTTACAGAAAAAGACCCGGTCGGCAAAGGAATTTTCTACGAGCCGCTCGGCCAACTCAGTCTGCGGTTCAGTATAATAAAGGTTTGATACATGTACCAAACGGCTCATCTGGTCTGAAACAGCCTTCGCAATACCTTCGTGGGCATGTCCCAAATTGCAAACTGCAATTCCTGCCACAAAATCCTTATAACTATGACCTTCGGCGTCTTTAAGAGTGCACCCCTTGCCCTCCGTAAACACAACCGGAAACCTGCTGTAGGTTGCAGCTATAACCCGATCTGCTTTTTGTATGGTCTCCTTACTAGTCATTTGTTCTCCATTTGCACTTTACGTCCTGTACTTTCCATTCCCCCTACTCACTGCTCACTAACCACTAAAAACTGACCACTGATCCCTGTACTGTTTTCAAGGCGTAAGCCACACAACCGGCGACTGACAACCATTACCCACTGACCTGCGTTCCTATCCCCTTATCTGTAAAAAGCTCAAGAAGGACTGCGTGTGGTTTTCGACCGTCAATAACATGAATCCTCTTCACACCCTCCCTAACAGCCTCAAGGGCACATTGCATCTTGGGAATCATACCACCAGAGATGGTTCCGCCCTCCAACAAGGCCTCCATTTCCTCCACAGTAATGGACGATATAAGAGAACCACTTTTATCCATAACCCCCTCTACGTCTGTAAGAAGGATCAGTTTTATCGCTTTGAGCGAGATGGCAATTTTGCCGGCCACCCAATCAGCATTGATATTATATGTCTCCCCCGATTCACCTGCCCCTACCGGGGCAATGATTGGTATAAAGCCTCCTGCCTCTACGGTTCGTATGATATCCGGATTGATGCCTACAACTTCACCTACCATACCAATGTCTATTAATTCAGGAGGTTTGTCCTGTGTTGATTGTGACCGAACAATATGCATCTTCTTTGAAAGTATCAGCCCCCCGTCCTTGCCGCTTAGGCCTACTGCATTACCCCCATGCCGATTGATCTGAGTCACTATCTCCTTATTGACATTTCCCACAAGGACCATCTCAACCACATCCATAATAGGCTCATCAGTTACACGCATACCATCTACAAAACGAGAGCTAATCCCCATCTTGTCCAAAACAGATCCTATCTGTGGTCCCCCGCCGTGAACAACCACAGGATTAAAACCGATTAATTTCAACAAGGTAATATCCCGGGCAAAGCCCTGCTTAAGACCTTCATCCACCATAGCATGGCCACCATATTTGATAACAATAGTCTGACCGGAAAAACGGCGAATATAAGGAAGGGCCTCAATCAATATGTCAGCAACATTTGTTGTCATTAGTCAGTTTCCAGTGGTCAGTCGCCAGTTATCAGTTGTCAGTTCTTGGGCGCCAGGCATCAGTTGTCGGTTGCCCTGTGTCAGGGGGCAGGTTTCAGTCATGGGTGGCCAAACGGTAAACCCTGCACAGGAAACCTTTGAAGTCTTCAGCCCCCAGCCTTCAACCTGGAACCTTTCAACCTTGCCCCGTTAAACCCTTAGGTCCTTGAACCCTTTATTTTCTTATAGAATATACCGGCTCAAATCCTCATCCTCCACGATGTCTTTCAGTTTCTTATGCACGTACTCCGCATTGATTACCAGTTGTTTTTCGGTAACTTCCGGCGCGTCAAAGAGTATTTCATCAAGAAGGCATTCCATTACTGTATGGAGCCTCCTTGCCCCTATATTCTCTGTACGGTCATTGACCTCTGTAGCTATCTCCGCTATAGTAGAGATAGCATCGTCTTCAAACACCAGGTCTATTCCTTCGGTCTTTAGAAGCGCTTCATACTGAAGGATAAGGGCATTTTTGGGTTCGGTCAAGATCCTAACAAACTCTTCTTTGCCAAGAGACTTTAGTTCAACCCTGATTGGAAAGCGACCCTGAAGTTCCGGAACCAAATCAGAGGGCTTACAGGCATGAAAAGCCCCAGAGGCAATAAAGAGTATATGGTCGGTTTTTACCATGCCGTACTTTGTCGTTACCCTACATCCCTCAACAATTGGCAATAAATCCCGCTGAACCCCCTCTCTGGATATATCTGGTCCATGTCCCCCTTCCCTGCCAGTCACTTTGTCGATTTCATCAAGGAAGATGATACCAGACTGCTCCACCTTGGTAATCGCTCGCTTTACTACCCTGTCCATATCGACCAGTCGTTGAGCCTCTTCCTGGGCAAGAATCTCCAACGCCTCCGGAACCTTCACCTTGCGCTTTCTCGTTTTCTTGGGAAACATACCACCCAGCATGTCTTTGATATTGATATCCATCTCTTCGAGCCCCGCAGCAGAGAATATCTCAACAACCGGAGTGGCACGTTCTGCCACCTCCAGGTCAACATAACGATTGTCAAGCTTTCCGTTATGCAACATCTTCCTAAGCTTATCGCGGGTTGATATCGGCTCCAACGAATCACTCTTTACCAGCTCAAGGGTCTTCTCTTCACCCTCAGACTCTTCCTGAGCCTTTGATTCCCTTTTTGGCGGGAGGAGAATATCGAGCAGTCTTTCCTCTGCAATGGTTTCAGCCTTTACCTTTACAGTTTCTTGCTCTTCGGATTTCACCATATTGACGGCAAGCTCTGTTAAATCACGAATCATGGACTCTACATCACGCCCCACATATCCCACTTCAGTAAATTTGGAGGCCTCTACCTTTAAGAAGGGGGAATCTGCCAAGTGAGCCAAACGTCTTGCAATCTCGGTTTTACCAACCCCCGTGGGACCAATAAGGATGATATTCTTTGGTGCAATCTCATCTCTCAGGTCTTCAGGAACCTGCCGGCGACGCCAACGATTTCTCAAAGCTATGGCCACAGAACGTTTGGCATCATTCTGACTAATAATATATTTGTCTAATGCTGATACTATCTCACGCGGGGTCAGTTTTTTCATAAGTACTCCATGGTAATATTTTCATTCGTATAAACGCAAATCGAGGCGGCAATCTTCATTGCAGCTTCCGCAATTGATTTGGCATCCAGCTGTGTATGATGAACAAGACCCATAGCAGCCGCCTGAGCATAGGCCCCGCCTGAACCTATTCCGAGAATCCCTTCGTCGGGTTCAATAACATCACCATTACCAGATATGAGAAACATATTACCGGAATCAACCGTGAGGAGTAAGGCTTCCAACCGTCTAAGATACTTGTCAGTTCTCCAGTCCTTTGCCAATTCCACGGCCGATCTGACCAAATTGCCATTGAACTGCTCCAATTTTCCCTCAAAGCGGTCATAAAGGTTCAGCGCATCGGCTGTAGCTCCTGCAAACCCTACAAGTATTCTATCCTTATAGATCTTGCGAACCTTTCTGGCTCGGTGCTTCACGATTGTATCCTTTAAGCTCACCTGGCCGTCACCTGCCAATGCCACATGATCACCACGCCGCACCGCAAGTATCGTAGTCCCGTGAGGATTCATGTCTGTGTGCTCCATGTCAACTCCCAATCCTTGATAGTGTCCATCCACAAATAGCTTATCAAATAATGGAAACTGGCATAAGTTTCCAATTCAGAAATGAGCAATTTTCCACAAGGTCAAGGAAAACAAGGGGTTGCGCGGAGACGTACCGTGGT
>MAVP01000122.1 GCA_001751075.1 Desulfobacterales bacterium S7086C20
CACCTGAGGCAAGGGGTTCATGTAGTCCACCGCATGAAAAGCGTGAGAAGTCGCCCCGTGGGCATGCTCCAGAATCGGAATGGTGGCGTCCTTCTTGGCACCAATGGACACGTAAAACAAGATGATCGCTGTTTGAAATATATTCATACCCACGATCTTCTTAACCAGATTGTTCTTTCCGATAATGGCCCAAAGGCCAATCATCATCAAGGTGATATAAATCCAGTAATTGTACTTGGCGACAAGCATTTGAATTAAATCGCCCATAGCCTAAAGCCCCTCGTCATATTCGCCGTTTGATGAGACGTTGTTATAAATCCAGATCATTGCCGTCATAACGGCAAGCCCTACTCCAATCTCAACAATGAGGATGCCGTGAGACCTTGCGGTAATGGGATCCACATGAAGGATCGATGCAAGAGCGGCGTAGTCGAGAAAATTCAGCCCCAACAGGAGACACAAGGCCCCTGTACCGGCATAGATAAAAACACCTAACGCACAAAGGAGGCCGACGAGCTTTTCTCCCATCCGTTTAACAGCGGTTCTCAGATCGTTAGAGATTGCTAACAGGATAATGCTGGCCCCCAAGATAACACCTCCCTGGAATCCACCTCCAGGGCTGTGATGTCCGTGGGCAATAACATATAGGCCAAAGAGTTGTATGAATGGGACCAGCAATCGACAGATGGTCTTTATGATCAAGTCATGTGGTGTCCACGAGGCGTCAATCCTCTCGAAGTCGTCAGACGGCGGTATTTTCCCCTCCTTCACTCGTATGGTCACTCCAGTGAGCACATGTCGATATAGTCTTTCCCCAGGCTCCCCGTGCACAAAAATACGCAGGATAAAAAAACAGGCAACAGCGGCCGAAAAAATCACCGCGGTCTCAAACATGGTGTCAAAGCCACGATAATCGGCCAAGACCGCGGTCACAATATTGGGGACAGACGTCTCCTCGATAGTCTTTTCAATAAAACGGGGAGAAAGATAGGTGCTGGCAGGAGAGGTGGGGTCCGCCCAATCTGGGAAGTCTACTGCAGCATATATGAGAAATGCGCCAGTAAGTATTGCTATGATAAGGCCTAAGATCTTCAATCTTTTGTCCTCCTTGTGGTTCGAAAAACGGCTGCAACAAAAAAGACCGTGCTCACTCCTGCACCTACCGAAGCTTCAGTAAAAGCAACATCCACCGCCCCCATAATAGTCCAAAGCAGGCACATCATAAAACTATAGGCCCCGAACAGTATGGCGGCCCCCAGTAAATCCTTGACCATGAGGGAACCAATGCCGGCAATTACTACCAAGGTCAGAATGGCCAAATCTAGTTGCCAGATCACGGATTACCTCCTTTGTTCTCCTTTTGTCCATGGCCCAAGCCCTGCTCTAACACCGGCATCTACTATGGCGTGAGTAGCTGTAGGGCTTGCCAGAAAGACAAAAACCACAATTATGATAATCTTGGCACTAGTCAGTACTGTGCCCAGTGAAAAATGATGAAGGTTAAAAAGGGCTAGTGCGATCATTGACAATAACAAACCGAGCGTATCGAGTTTGCCTGCGGGGTGGAGCCGGGAGTAAAAATCAGGAAACCTGAGTATCCCTATGGCCCCCCCGGTAAAGAAAAACAGACCGGCAAACAAGAACAAAACTACTACGACATCCATTGCCCATCCCTCCCGATGTTAAACGCAGTGCGACTACGCTTCATCATACAACCCCTTGCGCTTCTGAAAATATCTGGAAGCTGCCAGCACTGCGATAAAGTTCAGCATAGCGTAGGCCAGTGCGATATCTACAAACATGTCTACCCGGTGATAGACCAGCCCGATTAAGATCAACAAAACCGTCGTTTTGCTTCCGATGGCATTTACCCCAATCATCCTGTCCGCTACAGTAGGACCAAAGACGCCACGATATAGAGACAGGACCATTAACAAAGCCAAGAACATACTAGAATACAAAAAGATACTGTCCATTAGACCTCACCAAATGTTTTTGAAATCTTAGCCTCCATCTCACCCGGCAAGGGATCGCCGGAGGCCTTATCAATAGCATGGACCTTAAAATCACCGTCAACCGACACATACACAGTAATGGTTCCTGGGGTGAGTGTGATTGAATTGGCAAAGGTTACAAGCGCCAGGTCGCTGGTCAACTTGCTTCGAAACTTTATGATCCTCGGGTCAATCAGATCCATCATCCTTGGATGAAAAACCAGGTAGGTCACATGCAAACTCGCTTTGACAATCTGTATCAGCAACCAAGGAATATATTTGACAAACCGCAACCATTGGCCGAACGCCCCCTTTGTTACACGGGACGGGAAGAGCAGGTCTGCCGAAAGGTAGGATACAATTGCGCAAGAAACGAGTCCCAGACTCATATGAAAAGGGTCAAACTTGCCGGAAAGGAAAACCCAAACCACAAACATAATAATAAAGGTAAGAAAAAATGGATAGAAGTAAAGCCTCCTGGGTTGGGCCTCGGCCCCGGCGGAACCGTTTCCACTGCCGGTACGAGAACCTTTCGAAGCCAACCCCTCTTCGCCTTGTCCGTCCACCTCGTTGTCCTCCTTGTTGGAGTGATTTGAATGTTTAGATACCAAGAATCAGATCATCTACTTGGCCGACCCAGGTTCTTAACACGCTTTATTATGCGCTTTGTTGTGCATAAGGGCCGAGCAAGTCATGTGCCAACCAAAAAGTCGCCGCCGGACTAACTGGCAACATGTTGTTTTTACATTATTTATGTCCTATTTGCGCCAACAGACCGTATCGTGCCTATCGGCATTTTTGTGCCGATTCCTTCCTTGGCAATCATCCATTGACATTTTTATGCCGGTTTGGTATAGGAAATTCGGACGGAGAGTTTAATCAAACGACATTATGTCTTCAAAGCGTTTCCCGTTGTCAGCCGTAGACAGGGCAACAAACGGAAAGGAAGGTGCCCGATGAGCGCCCATACCCATAGGGTTGCCGCTTTACATGGTCACATACAACCCGATCTTTTCCCGGAGTTTGTAGTAGTTAGTGAACACATGCGCTCGGTCATGAAGGCCGTGCACCAGGTTGCCCGCTTTGATGCCAATGTGTTGATAAGCGGGGAATCGGGAACAGGCAAGGAGCTTCTGGCACGTATCGTGCACCAACGAAGTGCGCGTAAAGATAAGCCCTTTGTGCCGGTAAACTGTGGCACACTTTCCGGAGAATTATTTGAAAGCAAACTATTCGGTCACGAGGTTGGGGCCTTTACAGGAGCTACTAAGCGAACAAAGGGTAGATTCGAACAAGCCCATCGAGGGACTCTCTTCCTTGATGAGGTCTCGGAGATCTCACAATCGAATCAAGCAAATTTCCTTCGGGTTTTGGAGGACGGATGTTTCCGCAGGATCGGCGGCGAAGTTCCAACACAGGTAGACGTTCGTACCGTTGCGGCCACGAACAAAAACCTTGCTGAAGAAGTCGAGGCAAAACGCTTTAGGCAAGACCTTTATTACCGTCTTCAGGTTATCCCCATCAACCTTTTGCCTTTGAGGAAACGAAGGGAGGCAATTCCACATCTTGTAGACTATTTCTTGGAACGATTCGCAAAGATATATCAAAAAGAAAGGGTAACCCTTGAGGCCGAGGCCATGGAACTTCTTGTGTCGCACGAATGGCCAGGCAATATCAGGCAGCTGAAGAACCTGATGGAACATATGTTTTTGATGACCTCAAAAACGGTAATCACACCAAACGATTTTCCGGAAGAATTTTCAAAGAGTGCTAACAGCAGACAGACAGATCAAGCCACGGTATTACATGAGGCTGAAGGAATCTCTCGTTACTGCGAAGTGCCGGGTGGAATTGAACCCTTGCGAGCAGCAAGGCAAAGAGCAGAAAAAGGACTTATTCTCCGGGCGCTGGAAATAACAAAGGGGCAAAGGACTCAAGCGGCCAAATTACTTGAAATCAAGCCGCGAACCCTCAGACAAAAGATGAGTGATTATAAGATAAAGTTTCGAAGAACACGGGAAAGGACGTCGACATAGGCTTGATTCCTGGCAGAGCAAAGATGAAAAGAGGAAGAAGCAGACATGAAACCTAAGCTCCTGCTTGTCGATGACGAAGAGATGTACCTCGAATATCTATCCAAGCGCTTGATAAATCGGGGTTATAAAGTGACAAAGTGCCTCTCCGGCGAACAGGCCCTGGAAAAGATAGAAGAATCCGACTTTGATGTCGTTGTACTCGATGTACTTTTGCCTGGCATTGACGGTATAGAAACGCTTCGCGAAATCAATAAGATGGCCCCCTTGGTTGAGGTGATCATGTTAACTGGACATGCGTCTCTGGAATCCGGCATTGAAGGAATGAAGCTAGGGGCTTTTGACTATTTGAGAAAACCTTGTGAGACCCAAGAATTGGTATCTAAGATCAATCAAGCCTATGACAAAAAGGTGGGACAAGAACAACGTATTCGCCAGACCACCGAACGGTACAATGTCGAAGAAAAAGAGGGGTAAACCTCACGACGGGAGCATACCGAGATATATGACCGATCGAGCAACGTAGAAAAACGGCCCAAAAGACCACCAAGATGTATAGTTATTTTTAAGCGAGCTCTTGGCCCTTAGGCTATTTCGGGGTGGGAATGCTGATTGTAAAGGTGGTCCCGGCGCCTATCTTGCTTTGATAGCTGAGTTCGCCGCCAAGGTTTTTGACAATGTTCCGGCAGATGGAAAGACCCAACCCTGTCCCCTTGCCGGGGGGTTTGGTTGTGTAAAAAAGAGTGAATATGCTCGCTCGAGCCTCTTCCGGTATCCCTCCTCCATTATCTTCAATGCTCACGTCAACGCCCGAGTCCGTCCTTATCGTTTGTATCTTTATGTGTCCATTGCCTTTCCCGTTTTCCAGGACCGCATGAATGGCATTGGTAACCAGATTAACAAAGACTTGCTCTAACAGTCTTGGATCTGAGGTTATAGGCAAAGATTCTTGCGAAAAAGCGAATTCTACTTCTATGGCAGTATGCTTAAGCTCAGGACGAAGAAGATCAACAGTATCCTTAAGTAATGAATGTATGTCGAACTCGGCCCTCGTTGGGGCTGAATCACGCACAAAATCAAGTAGCTTATGAGTTATATTGCGACAACGCCTGGTCTGAAGGTTGATCTTTCTTACCGTTTCTTTTAGCTCCTCACGATCATCGGGGTTCAACCCCTTCGCATCGGTAATGACCTCTTCAGCCCAACCGGATGCCTCGTTGATAATCGCCAAGGGGTTGTTAATTTCATGGGCCACTCCTGAGGCAATACGCCCCATTTCTGCCAGCCTATCGATTTGGACCAAGTCTTCCTGGAGTTTTTTCCACCGCGTTATATCCTGACACACGCCGATAGTGCCCACCCGATTGTCTTCTCTATTTATCAGTTCCATTAAAGAAATATGGCAATGTACGCGCGTCCCGTCCTTGTGTCGAAAATGTATTTCCGGCGCACTTACATTCCCCTTGAGACGGCTTTTCACCATCAATGCCTCAAACGATTCGGCGTCTTCGGAAAGATCCTTAACGGGTCTACCTATGACCTCTTCCATAGCATAGCCAAGGGCTTTTTCCGCTCCTTTACTAAAGGAAACGAGTAAACCTGTGATTTCCGTCATAAAGATAATATCGGTGGAGTTTTGCAGGACACAGTGAAGATATTTCCTGGTCTGATCCAGCTCTATCTTGTAGCTGGCCACCTCCCGGGTAACCTTTGTCAGTTCACTGGATAGCGACTTAGTCGATTCCATAGATCTTACGCAGCTCACCGATCGCTTTTCTTATCCCATGGGCACCCAGCCCCGAGGCATAAAGCGCTTCGACCTGCTCTTTGAACTTTTTGTCCTGTACTTCTACTTTTTTCTTGTAGGCATCCTTAATGGCCGCCACAAGCTTGTCGTGGTCAACGGGTTTGAGGAGGTAATTAAAGGCATCTTCTTGACCACTCTCAAGCGCTGATTCTATGGAACCATGGCCTGTCAAGACAATACATTGTAGAAACGGTTGGATTTCCTTGAGTTTGTGTTGGGTCTCCACTCCGTCCATCCCCGGCATTTTAAGGTCGACGACCGCCACGTCAAAATGTGTTGTCTCTGCCACCTTAATGGCTGCTTCACCAGAAAAGGCCGCTTTTACGGTGAAGCCTTGTTTTAAAAGCCGCTTCGACATGAACTCGATCAGGTTTTCTTCATCATCTACTAACAGGACTCGGATGTTTGGTTGCTCACTCATAGATCTTTTCTCCTCCAGTGGTATTAACCCTTCGCGGGCCGTTAAAATCACTATAACAGTGTATCGGTATCAGCCTGCTACTAAAATGTCAAGAAAATTGCCTTCCCGGTTTTAATCTGATCTGCACAAAATCACACACCTTTTTCCTCTTTAGCTACTGCAAAAACCTCTTTTAATAATGCCTCTTTGAGGAGTATCCCCACAACTTCTTCATCCGCAACCACAGGTAACCAGTTTATGCCCTGCAAATTCATCAGATGCACTGCCTCTGTGAGAGTACCACTTTCATGAATGACACGAGTTACTGATGACATGATATCGACAATCGGACTGTCTAAGATAACCTCACATTCCTCATGAAATTGGCCTTGCCAGAAAATAGGAAGCTCGTCCACAAGTTCTGCGGAAGATTCCATATGGCCAAGAACATTATCGGGTGAAAGCATTCCCAAAATCTCTTCTTTGTTTTCTGACTCATCTACAACCAATACAAAGGCAGGTAATTGACTGTGCCATTTTTCGCTGAGTACCTTGACCGCCTCTGCCACCTTTGCTTTGGGTGATATATGTGTAAAGGCGTCAGGATCAAACATCAAATCCTTTATGCGCTTTTCACTCATTTCGTTATTACTCCATCCCATATCCATTTCCCGGCCCATATCCTTTTCCCGGGAAGTGCTTCCTAGTCTCAAGCTATATATCCAGAACTCCCATACGCTTTGATACAAAGCAAGCCACGTGCCACTAGAAACCAACTGCTGGCATGTCTAATAACATACTTATTTTACACACCTTACATGCCATATTCCAGATTGTGCGCCATCATCTTATCGGCAAATATATGCCGTTAACGTTTTTTCTGTGCTTTTTACGAAACTATCAAGGTGAGGACATCGAAAATTTCTTCAGAAAGGTATTTTGGGATAGCCTCCTAGCGTCTTGGAGCTACCACGGCGAGACCTTTGCAAAACGCCCCTTTTTGCCCGATTTCTGCGTCAGGCTCAAATTTTAATCCTCGAAATACTCAATGTATTCCTGTGGTTAAAATTTTC
>MAVP01000123.1 GCA_001751075.1 Desulfobacterales bacterium S7086C20
TGGAGGCAATGAGAAATGGGGGTATTTTTGATCAGATCGGTTATGGTTTTCACCGCTATTCGGTAGATGCAAAGTGGCTGGTTCCTCACTTTGAAAAGATGCTCTACGATCAAGCCTTGTTGGCCATGGCCTATACTGAAGCCTATCAGGCGACCGGAAACGACAGGTTCGCCGATACGGCCAGAGAGATATTCTCCTATGTGTTGCGGGATATGACTGCACCCGGAGGTGGGTACTATTCTGCTGAGGATGCTGACAGTGAAGGCAAAGAGGGCCTCTTCTATGTTTGGACTCCACGAGAGGTCATAGAGCTCCTGGGAAAGGAACTGGGGGAACTCTTTTGTCGGTTCTACGGCATTACCGGTGAGGGGAATTTTGAAGACGGGCAGAGCATTCCCCATATTCGAATGTCCCACAAAGCCTTTGCGGCAAGACACGGGATAGACTTGGAAAAAATGCTGGACCTCCTCGAAGAAGGAAGGGCAAAACTTTTTCAGGTCCGCAAGGAACGAGTGCATCCTCTAAAAGACGACAAAATCCTTACATCCTGGAATGGTCTCATGATTGCGGCTTTTTCCAAGGGATATCAGGCCCTCGGCGAGCAGACCTATGTGGACTCGGCCCTCAAGGCTACCAGATTTATAATGCAAAACCTCAGAGGGGAAAACGGCAGACTTTTACGTCGTTTCAGGGAGGGTGATGCCGCTTATCTCGGGTACCTTGACGACTATGCCTTTTTTGTCTGGGGGCTCATCGAGCTGTATGAAGCCACCTTTGAGGTTTCATATCTGAAAGAGGCTATTGTCCTGACCAATGACATGACAAACCTTTTCTGGGACAGGCAAAACGGGGGGCTATACTTCACGGGGCTGGGGAATGAAAAGCTCATCACGCGGAGCAAGGAGCTTTACGACGGGGCTCTTCCCTCTGGAAACTCTGTGGCTGCCTCAAATTTCATGCGCCTTACCCGCCTGACTGGCAACATCGAAATGGAAAAAAGGGCCGAACAGCTCACTCGTACCTTTACCGGTCAGATTGAAGCCAACCCCGTAGCCTACACACAATTTCTGAATGCCCTTGATTTCATGGTTGGCCCGACTCAAGAGATCGTCATCTCCGGCAGTCCGTTTCATGATAGCACACAGGCAATGATCAGGGCTGTTCGTGGCAGATTCCTGCCAAACAAAGTATTGCTGCTGCGAGGGTCTGGGTCGGAGGGTGAGAAGTTGACTGCCCTTTCTCCTTTCGTGCAACCCATGGCCCCTGTACACAATAAACCCACTGCTTATGTGTGTGAGAAATTCTCCTGTAAGACGCCCACAACAGAAGTGGAAAAACTGGAGGCCATGCTTGACTAAATCTGCTTTTTGCGATTGGGATTGAAAAAAACAAACGGATGCTTATTATGGATAGACAGCGCCCCTTTTATTGAGAACAACGGGTGGGAGGGAGAAAGATGCTTCAAGTCGAAGATTTGCAGGTAAAAATTGGCGACAAAGAGATCCTGAAACACATCGATCTCGAGATTCAGATAGGTGAGACACATATCCTGTTTGGCCCCAACGGGTCTGGCAAGACATCTCTACTAATGACGCTCATGGGCTACCCACAGTACAGGGTCACCGGGGGAAAGATATTCTTCAAGGGAGAAGATATTACCAATATGCCCGTGGACGAACGGGCAAGCCTTGGGATAGGCATGTCTTACCAGCGACCTCCGACCATCAACGGTGTGAAGACAAGGCAGATGGTTGAGATATGTGCCAGAGGGGGAATGGATGCCGTCGCCCTGGCGGAGAAAGTGAATTTTACGGAATTCCTTGAGCGTGACATCAACGCCGGATTCTCGGGAGGGGAGATCAAACGGTCTGAATTGCTGCAATTGATGGCACAAAACGCAGACCTCCTCCTCTTTGATGAACCTGAATCTGGTGTAGATTTGGAAAACATTTCACTGGTTGGGACCACGATCAATGAACTGCTCCAGAGGGATTTCAAGATCAATTCCAAGAAGAGTCGGAAGGAACTCCATGAGGGGCGGACCAAGATGGGTCTGATCATCACCCATACGGGTTTTATTCTTGATTATCTGACTGCCGACAAGGGCCAGATGCTTTTTGACGGCAGATTGACATGTTCGAGCAACCCACGGGAGATTTTCCAGTGTATCAGTGAAGTCGGATACGAGGAGTGTATAAGATGCACGTTTTAGATGAAAAGGCCCTAAAGGCCAAAGACAAGAAGGCAGGCTTGGGTTCAGATGTCGATCTGGGAAGTTTTGGAACAGAGCCGGTCAGCCATGATTATTTGACGAAACTAGAAGAGCTGTCTCCCAAGGACCAGAAGCAGATGATCCTGGCTGGAGTGGATACCACGGAAAAAGGGAGATCCGGTAGTTATGTGCAGAAGGATAGTGCGGTAATTCATGCCCACTCAAAGCAGGAAGGCCTTGAAGTGATGCCTATCAAAAAGGCCTTGGAACAGTATGACTGGGTTGAAGATTACTACTGGAAATTGGTCTCAGTCGATACGGACAAGTATACCGCCAGAGCCCAACTCGACCTGCATGACGGCTATGTCATTCGTGCCCTTCCAGGCAGTAAGGTAATTTATCCGGTCCAGGCCTGTCTGTACCTGGAAAAGGAAGGCCTGAGCCAGAACGTACACAATCTTATCATTGCAGAAGAGGGTTCCGAGCTTCATATTATCACAGGGTGTGTCACCGCGCCCCACTTGAAACGGGGCCTGCATGTGGGGATTTCTGAATTCTATGTCAAAAAAAATGCCAAGTTGAGCTTCACGATGATTCACAACTGGGCGGAAGAGATGATCGTGCGCCCCAGGTCTGTGGGCCGTGTCGAGGAGGGGGGGCTTTTTCTGAATAACTACATCTGCATGAAGCCAGTCAAATCCTTGCAGATGTACCCCACCACACATCTCGTTGGAAAGGGTGCCGTAGCGAGGTTTTACAGCCTCATGGTGGGTAGCCCTGGCTCTGAGATGGATGTCGGTGGTCGCATTTTTCTGAAAGCGCCGGAGACCAGAGCTGAAATTGTTGCCCGTGCCATCACCAACGGCGGCAATATCATTGCCCGTGGAGATCTTGTGGGCGAGGTCCCTGGGATAAAGGCGCATCTGGAATGCCGCGGTCTCATCTTAAACGGCGGGTCGATTCACGCCATCCCGGAGCTTAAAGGGAATGTCGATGGAGTTGAAATGTCACATGAAGCAGCAGTGGGAAAGATCGCACAGGATGAAATACTCTACCTTATGTCTCGAGGACTCAGCGAAGACGAGGCAACAGCAACCATCGTTCGGGGCT
The DNA here is from genome assembly GCA_001751075.1 of Desulfobacterales bacterium S7086C20. Taxonomy (GTDB): domain Bacteria; phylum Desulfobacterota; class Desulfobacteria; order Desulfobacterales. Next base: position 3,323 of record MAVP01000123.1, read on the forward strand.
TCTTGAGTGTTGACATCCCCGGTCTTCCCCCTCAGCTCAAGGCTGAGATCGATCGAGCCGTGGAGCAAAGCGACGAAGACATGATGTAGGAGTACCGCAGGTTATCAAATCATGATAGAAACAGATGTACCGTTTCTGAGATTTTTCCTGTTTGCAGGCGGCCTGCTCTTTTTCCTTGCTTTTGAACTGGTGAACCCATATCGACCTAGCAGTGTCTCAAAGGTGACACGGTGGTTGAACAACCTGGGTATTACGCTTTTCAACAGCATGGTTCTTCATCTTCTGTTTTCAGGGGCTATCATTGTCACGGCAGGTTACGTGGAAAGGCACGGAATCGGCGTGCTCAACATTGTGACCCTGGCCTCATGGTCCGAAGTGCTGGTTACAGTTGCCTTTCTGGACTTCATGCTTTATATCTGGCACCTTCTCAATCATGAAATCCCTTTTTTCTGGCGGTTTCACAGGGTGCACCACAGTGATTTGAACATGGATGCCTCCACAGCTACACGCTTTCACATTGGTGAGCTGGCAATGTCGACGGTCATCAAGGTCTCTCTTATTTTCTTCCTGGGAGCTAACGCCCTATCCATAGTCGTTTTTGAAAGTGCTGTTGTCCTGTGTGCCCAGTTCCAACACAGTAGTTTGCAAGTCCCTCGGTGGTTCGAGTCGTTATACTGGCTCCTTTTTGTCCCCCCTTCCATGCACAGGATTCATCATTCTGTGATCATAAGGGAACGTGACACCAATTATGGAACCATCTTTTCCGTCTGGGACAGAATCCTTGGTACGCTTATCAAAGACATCCATCAGGGCGGAATACGAATTGGGCTGGGCGCATATCAGAAGCCTGGCAAGCTGAACCTGCATCACCTGCTTGTGATGCCCTTCATGCGGCCCGTGAAGTGATTGAAGTTCGTGGATTTTCCTTCTCTGGGATGTCTCGGCGCTTCATTTCTTTTCCAGAAATTGTGGTTGAATGAAAGGACAATTAATTGAAATATGAAAGCGTTATCATTATTCTAATTGCGTTTCTGTCTGGGACATTTGTTTTTGCGATGAATCAAGAAGACAAGACAATACTTAGGGCGACTTTTGCTGGTGGTTGTTTCTGGTGTTTGGAATCCGATTTTGAAAAGGTCAATGGCGTTGCAGATGTGATATCCGGATACACGGGCGGACACAAACAAGATCCAACCTACGAGGAGGTCTCGTCCGGTGGGACGGGGCATGTTGAAGCTATTCAGGTTCTGTTTAACCCAGCTGAGGTAACGTATGCGGAATTGCTGGATGTTTTTTGGAGACATGTGGACCCCACGGATCCTGGTGGACAATTCGTTGACCGAGGGCCCCAGTATCGAACAGCTATTTTCTACCATGATGACAACCAGAGGTGCGTAGCGGAAACATCCAAAGAGGAACTGGATAAGTCGGGGCGGTTCGAGAGGCCTATCGTAACAAAGATCGCGAAATTCTCTAGGTTCCATAGAGCAGAGGATTATCACCAAAACTATCACAAAAAGAACCCGGTACGTTACAGATATTACAGGTTTCGATCGGGCCGAGATGGATTTCTAAGAAAAGTATGGGGAGATGATACGGGCACAAAAAATTCTCCAATCAAGCAATATTCAAGGCCAAGCGACGAAATACTCAGAAACAAGTTGACCCCGATTCAATACAAGGTCACTCAAAAAAACGCTACCGAGCCGGCATTCAATAATGAGTACTGGGACAACAAAAGAGAAGGAATCTACGTTGATATCGCGTCCGGCGAGCCTATATTCAGCTCACTTGACAAGTTTGACTCAGGCACCGGGTGGCCGAGCTTTACAAAGCCCCTGGAACCGGAAAATATTGTGGAAAGAAAAGATAGAAGCTATTTCATGACTCGCACAGAGATAAGGAGTGAACATGCAGATTCGCATCTTGGGCACGTTTTTCCGGACGGACCGGATCCTACAGGCCTGAGGTATTGTATCAATTCGGCCTCCTTAAGGTTTGTTCCTAAGGAAAAGCTGGCAGAGGAGGGTTACGGGGAGTATTTGCAGCATTTTAAACAGAGCCCTTAACCCATTAATGATCGCACCCACATGATTGGAAATGCTCAATACGGAAACCAAGGCTATGCGGAACTCTTTGAAAAATAGTCTGTCCAACATTAGGGTAAAGGCTTTCTGTATATCAGCTATCTTGCTTTTCCCATATTTAGATTAATGACTCCTGAAGAACTCAAGCAATACATTGAAAAGAACAACGAGAATGACTATCTAATTGTGGATGTTCGTCAGCCTGAAGAGTACGTCCGACGGCATATTCCCGGAGCAAACCTCATGCCGATCAGAGAGCTGGTGTCCAACCTTTCTGAACTGCCATCTGACAAGGATCTGGTTTTTTACTGCCATAGCGGGGGGCGTTCTGCAACAGCGGCAACCCTTGCCATGGAGGAAGAGGTGTCGGCTAAGAACATATACGACCTGGAAGGCGGAATCATGGCCTGGGACGGTAGGATGTTGGCTGATTATCCTAGAGTACAGGTTTTTGACAAGTCAAAAAGCTTCTCAGAGCTCCTTCTGGTTGCGATGGATCTTGAAAAAGGTGCTCTTCGGTTTTATAACCACCTTAAAGACAAATTTATTTCAGAGCCTTTTTCAAAAAAGATGGAACAGCTTTCAACAGCAGAAATTGCTCATGCCAAGGCCGTTTACCGGCAGTGGAGAACCACTGAAGACAATCCCCCCGAATTTGAGACAGTTTTCGAGAAGTTGAAAGGGGAAATCCTTGAGGGCGGCGAGAGCCTGGTTAACATTGTCCGGCGTGCTGAAGTCCTTGAAGGCAATACGTGTCTAAACCTCATAGAACTGGCACTACATATCGAAAACTCAGCTTTTGATCTTTACCGGACAATGGCTGAACGGACGAAAAGCCAAGGGGCTAGAGAGATTTTTTTGGCCATTGCGCAGGCCGAAAAGACACATATGAAAGACCTCATTGATGCGCTAGACCTGTGCGATTAACTTGTGCCGGGAAAACTTTTCTTTTGCGGTTCAGAAGGCGGGGCTGAAAGGGAAGGTAGGCAGAACTTTCGGGTCTTGTACCCACAGGGGCGATGCGTCCAATTGGCCCCTGGCTGGCCAGGGTTTCGTAAAGAAAAACGTTAAGTAAAGAGGAGGTTCTATGAAGCACTTTGAATATGAAATTACCCAACACCCGGCGGATACTTTTGACAAGGTAATCTATTTTTGCACCGAAACGGGCCAGTGCAGCCTTGATGAAATTTCAAAAGATGAAACAAGGGTATTGACCGACATTTTAAACAACCGGGGAAGAGACGGGTGGGAACTGGTGCAGGTGTCCTTCGGTAAGGACGGCCTATTGGCCTTTTGGAAACGGGAAGTTGAAAGCGGGGAGGAGGGGGAAGAAATCGACATCGGTGTCAGTGTTTGATTTTTGTTTCATCATGAGTTGGTTGTGATTTGCAGGTCCATGGCCCCCCCAGTTGAGCTATCTGTTTCATCGATCTTCCCACAGTCGTTATGTGTTCCGGCAGCATCTTTCCTCTCCTTTCTGTGTCAAAGTGGGCCTGGGAAAGAATGGTCTCGATGGGACCGGGGGATGGGGCAGTTTATCGCCTTGCCCAGGGCCAGATACTGCAACCTTCGCTACAGTGAGCAGTCCTTGGAATGGAAAATCTCTTCATCATTATCACCTCCTTCACACCTATTCCTGATTCAGTTTCTATACTAAAACAATATAATAACGAAAACAGCTTTTGTAAACGGGTATTGAACAAATATTTTTCCATTTCTTTGCTGCTTTTTTTCAATTATTAACCCGGCAACAAAATATACCAATCCTGTCATGCCGGACTTGATCCGGCATCCAGTATCTGCCTGGATAGCGCTAGAGCTACACAACGTACCCGGCTTTTGCCGGAATGACAACA
>MAVP01000124.1 GCA_001751075.1 Desulfobacterales bacterium S7086C20
GAAAAGCTAAGTGATAAAGATTTTGAGGACGTTGTGGAAGAAATAGCGATTTATGCGAGGGTTAACCCGGCACAGAAGCAGAGGATTGTAATAGCTTTGCAGAAGAAAGGTAATGTTGTTGCAATGACTGGGGACGGTGTTAATGATGCTCCTGCCCTAAAAAGTGCAGACATAGGAATTGCAATGGGCATCACTGGGACCGATGTAAGCAGGGAAGCCTCAGACATGGTGCTTATAGATGACAATTTCAGGAGCATAGTTAGCGCAGTTGAGGAAGGAAGAGGGGTCTTCGACAACATAAGAAAGTTCGTCGTCTTCCTTCTTTCAGGAAACATCGGAGAGGTTGCAATAATATTTATCCTCATCATGATGGGGTTCCCGGCTCCGTTGACGGCTACCCAAATCCTGTTGATTAACCTTGTGACTGACGGATTGCCGGCCACTGCATTGGGCATTGATCCTTTTGAACCCAATGCAATGAAAAGGAAGCCTAGAAGGAGAAATGAAGGAATACAAAGAGGGCTTAGCAACTTCCTATTTGGGTATGCTTTAATAATGGCAACAGTGGCAATAACCTTATTCATTGTCGAATTCAATATGACAGGAAGTATAGAGAGAGCAAGAACCCTTGGGTTCCTTACAGTAGTATTTTTTGAATTATACCAAGCATTTGCCTCGAGATCAACAATCTTCTCTTCAATAAGGGTGGGTTTGTTCAAGAACAAGGCCTTGGTTGCAGCAACGCTCATTTCATTTGTTGTAGCAGTCAGCGCTGTTTATCTTCCTTCGATGAACATGCTGTTTGGAACTGCTCCATTGAAGCTCAAGGAATTCTTGACTGTTCTGGTGCTCAGCAGCATCGGATTTGTGTACCTTGAGGTAAGCAAGAACGCAAGAAGCAAAAAGATAGGCCTTACGGCGGACTAAATCAAAACACCCACCCAGGAAGTCAATTCTATCAGGCAGGCCGCACAACTGGGCGCACGGTTGACAATCTTGCTGAAAATGCAAAGAGTCGTCGAGTTGTGAAAGCCCTGCCTTGCAACCAACACAGTGATGCCTTGGACCAGTCAACCCATGCCCCGGCACAAAGCTGTCGGAGACCAACTAAATAAATGGTACATTGTTAGGGGCTAGGTCAATAGCCGCAATCGCACAGACAGACCTGGTGGGCTCAGGCACAATATATGAAAACCTGCAATTTCAGATGTAGAAAATATCCGAGTCCTCGGATATACAAGCCTTCAAAATATGATGCCGCTGGTATTAGCGGTGTCATATTTTGCGGCCATTGTGCTTGACATTGGCTCCAAACATAGGGTCAGCGCAGCCCACGTGTTGAGGGCAGCCAAGCGAGTGTTTGGAATCCCCGAGTTTCGGTACTATGCCATAGCTGACGGGCTACGCAGTATCTTCATGCGGCACCCGGGCAAGCCATATCGTCTCTTCTGGCCTAAACCACCTCAGCAAAGGGCCCAGCTACAGCTTCTTTGAAAAAGGGCCCTCAACAAGGCCAACCCCTAAAAAGGCCCTGAAAAATTGGGGGAAGTTCTGCTATTGGTCAGGTTGACAGTTGGTTTCGCTTTATGCTATGCAAATAGTTCATAGCTGAAGCCTGCAAAATGAAGAGATGAAGCCCCGCCCTGAAGGACAGCAGTTCTGCCCTGCGGAGCCCTTCGTGTGCGGGGAGGTCAAGGACGCACATGTTTTGAACCAAAACAGAATGAAAAGGGGGAGATAACCATCGAACAGGAAAAGAAGAAATTTGCAACCAAGTATTTGCTAGCCAGAGAAGGTGAGTTCAAATACGCTGGATTGAACAAAGAAGAACTTGACACGTTATTGGAAAAAGGGTCTGTTCAATGTGGCGATGAGCTTGTAATAGCCAAAGAAGGCGACGAAATCGTGGAAATTCAGATGGTAGAAGAATATAATGTTAAGCGTGAAGGCGGCGTTTGCTACCTGAAACCAACGAAAGAAGATGAGTGACCTGCCCCCACAAAAGCGGTACCAACCTTTGAGTTAGTCTTTGGACAATCTGCCTGTCTATCCCTTTGCTTATGAGCCAGGGTTCTATGGTCCCATCAGGAGGTTGCAATACCACCCCAGTTGTTTCAGTTATGCATACACGTTGTCAATCCACCTCATGGCTTCCTCCGTCTGTAACCTTTCCCAAATACTGTTGAGTGGTTGACAGGTGTGAGTGCCTGAGGATCACCTTGCTGACGATCTCGATAGGTGTCCCGGAGCGAGTGGCATAAGTTGCGGCATGCCTTCTCAAGTCATGCGGCCTCACGTGGAGGCCAACCACCTTGCCAGCATTAACAACCACCCACCTGGCTCCGGCATAGGTAAGAGGGAAAATCCGTTGATCAGGCCGAATGTCTTTTTCTCTGATGTATTGCCTGAGTCTGTCAGCGACCTTCTTTGGAATGAAAACCGGCTCACCCTCCTTGCCGCTTTTGGGCTGCCTGAGTATCAGCTTGCGTTCTTGAACATCTCTGGGCGTGAGCTGCAGCATCTCACCGACTCTCATCCCTTCTCGGGCCATGAGTTCCATGCTCAGACGATTTCTTGCCTTTGCCGTCCTGAAGATGATCTCATCAATCTCTTCCTTTTCCCGGATGCTCGGCAACGGATTCCGGGCCCGCCTGACCAGTTTCCGGACCATGGGAACGTTGCAGGGGTTTTGAATTGTTGGGTCTACAGTGTTCTTGAGGAGATTGAAGAAGGCTTTCAGGCAGGAATAACGGGTTCGCTTTGTGGTTTGTTTTGTTCCCTGGGTGATCTGGTTAAGAAAGGCCAGAACCTCATCTGGGGTTACCGAGCTGAGCTCTCTGCCACCAAACTGGTTATCGAAACGGGTGAGGATGAACTCGTACGATCGGATACTATTTTTTTCGAATTTACCCTGTGGTACTCAAGACAATACTTCACCGCCTCTGATACTTTCATAATGCACCTCCTGATTGTGTGGGATTAGAATGGTGGGGCTGACGGCTGAGTGGAGTTTATGATTTTGGTTTCAAATCGTCAATGGGAGGAATTTGGCAGGCAGGTTTCGAAAGGTCGATTATCTTAACAGGTTGCCCGCCCAAAACACCCACGACCTTTTCTTGTTATCGTGAGAGCTGGATTCGTTGATCTGTGGGGGCCTCTATGGTTGACGATATGAAACACTAATCAAAAACCTGGCTGCAATGTTGTAGGGTCAGAATAGACCAGTGAGACGTACATCCGGCAGTGCTGACATATTCAGGCCAATCACGATTGAAGAACCCTGCAGCAAGCTGCGGGGTTAGCGCTCGCTGTTGCGGTTCAAGAATAGGATAATTATCCTTGAATCAGCACTCAACAGAGAAGATGGAAAGAGTGAAACAAAAGGGACCAACCGGTGACAGCGTCGAAGTTAAAAATGATACCGAACCCGGAGCTCAAGCCTGTTTTCGTTCTGTTTTTCTCCGAACTCAGTGAAGCGACCGCTGTTTAGAACGGTGAAACGCAGACGAAACTCCCAGTTGGTAACGCCGGTGTATGCCAGTTCGGGACTGATCGAATAGCTGTGGTCATCAAGGTTGAGGATGGCGATCAAGCCCGGGGTGAAGTAGAGGATATCAAATGGATCTTTCTGATTGATTTTCAGGTACAGATAATTGCGGCCCACCTGGGGCCTGCCGTATCCCATATTAGATATATTTTTGGCGGTTTGGAAAAGGGTGTCTGTTCCGGTGTTGAGCAGTTGCGTGTCCGCATCGGCAACCAGTTGATAAAAACGCCCCAGTTCCGATTCTGAGAAACCGGCACCATTGTGATAAAATTCAATGATTGTAGTGATATCGCTTTCGGTCAGATACCGCAGACCCAGCAGGTACCTTTCTGCGGAAAGCTCGCGTTTGGTTAATGTGCCGGTTTCAGAAAGATAATTCTGCTCAAGATCGGTTAGATAGGCAAATTCACCGTGGATTTCAAAGTTCGAGGACAGGTTTCTTGAAAAATCGACACCATATCGGGTCGAGCGGCTGTTGCCACTAAATATTGCAAAATCAATATCCGTATCCCGATAGAGCATATAAAGTTTGGCAGCAAGATTCAGATTATTCACTTCGCCAAAATCTTCATTGACATCCTCCCAGACCGGCAGGACTACAGTTGTGAGGGCAACTGTCTGTAAAGATCCGCTAAAACTCTTTATGATATCAATGCCGGCACCGATATATCCTTCCAATGCCTCCTCGGGGTCGTTGGGATCTTTGGGTCGATCAATAAACCCCACCGGGTTCCAGGCATATCCCTTGCCCCACTTGAAAACCTTCTTTCCCAGATCAACCGTGACAAACGGCGAGGGCTTAAGACTCAAGTTGGCCTCATAAACATCCGCGGTATCTGACCAGCCGACATCGTCCCGCCCGGCTTCCGCCCGCAGCACCAAGTTGAAGGCCCCCATACCCCTTTTGTATCGGCTTTCCAGCTGCAGGGCCCCGGTAAAGCGGTCAAGGACGCTACGGGGGTCTTCATAATAATTCAGCTTATAGAATGCCCCGTCAGTATTGAGATCAATATGCTCCCACTTGATCTCTGCATACCCACCCCATTCAAATTTTTTTGGCTCGAACTCCTCCAGGTCAAAACTGTAATTCTCTTCAGCCATAGCATGGGAGTGCGGGGAAAATAAGAACAGGCTGACAAGGAAAAAGAGAATACTGCGTAATATCCGACCACAGCCGTGTCTCATCGCAATTCATTAATCCGGGGCAGATAATTTAGCGTAAACACCTCATCGGCAAGTTTTTTCTTGTTGATCTTGGCGTAAAGCATTACGGATTTATACCCTTTATACAGGGGGCTGTCGGTCTCAAGAACCGATGGCCGTACAAGATCGCCGCCGAATTCCTTTATTTCTTTATAATAAAGGGTTTTAATCAGCATGCCGCTGGCGGCATAACATTCAATGGTAATGGGCACCATGGTTTTTTTGTCCACCCCCATCTTTAAACGGTCATAGGCCACTGATGAGGTTTTGGCTTTGCAATTGAGGACATATATATCCGCTGTTTCCTCCAGAATGGCGGCGTCATACTCTGCTCGGTAGTCCAGACGCAATATGTCGGAATTGTTGAAAACACCGCCTACCACAGACTGCAGGCTCGTAATGCGCAGCGGTTTTCCCACGCTGGGGATATAAAGCCACATGTTGTCGCCTAGCCGGAGGGTTGATCTCCCTTTTTCACTAGCAGGAGACAGAAACAGAGCGACCATCTTGTCCGGCCCTTTTTTCACCGTGTAAAGGACATACTCCTTTTTGCTGCCATCCGGTTCCACATTGATGAGTTTTCGGTACATTTCATAGGACTCGGGCTGGAGGTTGCGATCCACCTGAAGCAGAATTTCATTGCCGTCGATAGCTAAGGCCGAGGAAGCAATGGCCACAAATAACATGACGGCTCCAACAAAGAATCCCCTTTTCATAAGTCACCTCACTAAGTGATATTTTATCTTAAAAGTTTTTCAACAGCCTTTTTCACGATGCCTGTTGCCTCATGATGCTTTATCCCTTTTGCTTCCAAGGCTTTCGCCATCTTATAGCCGAAAGCACCTGCTACCACTACGGTAACATTTTTTTCGGCAAGAAGGTCTGCCGCTTTTGGCCCGGCGCCCCTCGCAGCATCACGAAACGGATTAGAAATGACCTCCAGAAGTTTTCCACCTTTGTCAAAGATCAAATAATACGGAGCATGTGCTGCTTTATTGCTTATTTGGCTGTTTTCTGTTTTTTCAAGAGTTGCCACGGCAATTATTTGTGCCTGATGGGGTTGTGCAAAAACAGCAGTATTAAAAAACAGGAATAAACCAACCACAATAATTAATTTTTTCATTTTTCCTCCTTTTATACATGCCGCAGGGCGGTTATCGGGTCCATTCTTGCAGCCTTAAAGGCCGGCTGCAGGCTGGCTGCTACGGCGATGCCTATGACAATCAACACAATGGAAATGACGTCCCCCGGTCCGATGGTCGGGGCCAACACAAGGTTGGATTGTCGTCCAAAGTTAAAGGTGATTTCAGCAGCATTGATGGCGGCAATACTTATCAGGCTGATCACCGTTCCGACAAAGGTTCCAAGTACGCCAAGCAGAAAGCCTTCGGTCACGAACAGGGCCATAATTTTACCCGGTAATGTACCAATGGCGGCAATGGTGCCGATTTCGTTGATCCGCTCGTAGACGGCCATGATCATCACATTCATGATACTTACCAGAACAATGGCCACAAGCATGATTTTAATGAAGAATGTCATCAGGTCGATCATTTTGGCGATATTATAAAAAGGTGTCAGTTTTTCCCAGGTGTGCACTTCAAATACCGGCTTATCGTTTTTATCCCTCATGGATTCAAGCTCGCCCTGGAGGCTGGAAAAAACCCGGGGGAGATCGTCCATGTTTTTCAGACGGACCGCTATCTCACTGATTTCAATGCCATCGATGCGCAGCAACTCCTTGGCATCATCCAGGTGAATAACCCCATCCCGACCTCCGGGACCGGAAATGCCTTCAAGAACACCGCTTACCACGAAAGTTTTTCCGTTGACCGATCCATCCTTGTTATTGGCCACCAGCACAACACCGTCACCCATCTTCACTTTCATGCCCTTGGCAATCAGTTCGGGAAGGAGGATTTCACCTTTTTTCAGCAAAACATCTTTTTTCTGCCCTTTAATGATACGGTTCGGAAGCAGAGGAACGGTCTTGACCTCCTGCTCGGGGATGACCGTATTGAGCCTGATGTTGGTGGTCTCGGTAAAGTTGCTGAACATGGCCCCAAGCTTGATACGCATGGAAAAGGATTCAACCGCATCCACACCGCTTAAAACCTCTTTTACTTTTGTCACCTGTTGCTGATTCAAATTACGATTGAGCGGCAGGTTGTCAATGGAGGCCAGATAACCTTTGCGATGGATCTGTAAATGGCCAATCATGGAGTCCGTGATCTGGCCAACCATCATACTCTTGAAAGATCCTGTTATCGAAATAAAAAGCAGTACCGCCACCACACCCAGAGTGATCAGCGCTGATGTCAGTATTGTCCGCCGCTGATACCGGCGAAGGTTTCGGGCGGCAATTTTAATAACATTAAGCATTTGTCCCCCCATTATCGTTTTGCCTGTGCAAAAGCTTACCGTCTTCAAGGGTGAAAATTATTTCTGCGCTTTGCATCACCTTGGGGTCATGAGTGGAAA
>MAVP01000125.1 GCA_001751075.1 Desulfobacterales bacterium S7086C20
ATGTTTGGACCCGGATTCACCAGCTGCTGAGTTTGCCGGAGTTTCACGGCGGCCGGTGGATCTAGGGGTTCTTAAGCAGTGGCACAAAAAAAGCTTGACAATGGGTAGCAGAGTACCTTAATAAGGCGCTTATTGGTATGAATGTTGAAAGTGTTTAACTTCAAATGCCGTCAATGAAGAATCCAGCCATCTCCAGTCTCATAATTATCGTCGTAGGTGTCGTAGGGGTTATTATATCCCTAATACCGGCCGGGGGCTTGGTAATGGACTAGATTCGATGAGATAAAAATCACGAAAAATCCGTTATCAGGCCTGCTGATAACGGGTTTTTTTTTGAAAGGTGTATGCTATGGAACCAATCTTGATTTATGATACAACGCTTAGAGATGGCTCGCAAGGTGAGAAAATTAGTTTTTCCGCCGAAGACAAGCTCCGGATCGCCGAAAAACTAGATGAATTCGGCATACATTATATTGAGGGTGGATGGCCTGGTTCTAATCCCACGGACACGCGCTTTTTCGAAATGGCCAAAAAGGTCTCCTTCAAGCATGCACGTCTTGCCGCCTTTGGAAGTACGAGAAGACCAAAGACACGTTGTGAGAAAGACGAAAACCTAAAGGCACTCGTCCGTGCTGAGACCCCTGCTGTTACCATATTTGGCAAAACCTGGGATTTCCATGTCAAAAAGGTTATGTCCAATACCTTGAAGGAGAACCTGGCCATGATCGGTGAAAGCACGGCCTATCTTTGCTCACTGGGACGTGAAGTGATCTACGATGCCGAACACTTTTTTGATGGCTACAAAGAAAACGCAAAATATGCTTTAAAGACAATAGACGCGGCCATATCAGGTGGTGCTGAGATTATAGTCCTTTGTGACACAAACGGAGGGACGCTTCCTTTTGAGATAGAAGAGATCGCCGATAGGGTGCGCCAAGAATTTTCGGCCAGGATTGGCATCCATGCCCACAACGATAGTGGGCTTGCCGTGGCCAACTCCTTAACGGCTGTACGATGTGGCGCTGTTATGGTTCAAGGGACTGTAAACGGCTACGGAGAGCGTTGTGGCAATGCGGACTTAACCAGCGTTATTCCAAATCTCCAGCTCAAGATGGGATACTTGTGCATGAAAGACAAGCATTTGCGCAGGCTGACGGAGTTATCTCGTTATGTGAGTGAGGTGGCAAATATGACCCCTTTCAATGGACGGCCTTTCGTGGGATCAAGCGCTTTTGCTCACAAAGGAGGTATTCATGTGAGCGCTATCATGAAAACCCCGAAGGCCTATGAGCATATAGCGCCGGAGGCAACGGGCAACGAACGGCGAGTTATTATGTCCGACCTTTGCGGCAAGAGTAACGTTGATTATAAGGCCGAGGAACTAGGTATTAAGCTTGGGGGAAAAGGGTTTGACAGCAAAAAAATCGCCCAGGAGATAAAACGCCTGGAACACAACGGCTACCAATTTGATGCCGCTGAAGGCTCGTTTGAACTCTTGCTCAGGAGGCTGACGGATCAGTTTAAGCCGCTGTTTTCCCTGGATTCTTTTCGTGTGGCCATCGAGAAAGACAAGGATCTGCCTTGCCGGGCGTATGCGACCATAAAAATCTCCGTAAACGGCGAGCAGGAGATTACCGCCGCTGAGGGAGACGGACCGGTCAGTGCTCTCGATAATGCCTTGAGGAAGGCATTGACCAAGTTCTTTCCTGTAGATTTGGAGAAGATGCGCCTCGTTGATTTTAAGGTGCGAGTAATTGAGGGCCGTGAAGGCACTGGTGCCCGCGTAAGGGTTTCTATAGATTCTCGTGATCAAGAGCAACTTTGGAGTACTATAGGGGTTTCTTCCGATATAATTGAGGCAAGCTGGCAGGCGCTGGAGGATAGTTTTCAGTATAAGCTTTCGCATACTTAGTCAGGGATCAGTTGCCAGGGATCAGGTATCAGGAAATAAATACTGACCCCTGACCCCCGATCCCTGACAACTGACAACCGGAGGTTGTATATGAAAAGTGATAGTGTAAAGTCGGGTATTGAGCGTGCTCCTCATCGTAGCTTGTTTAAGTCTATGGGATACACTGATGAGGAGCTGAAGAGACCCCTGGTGGGCATAGCGAATTCTGCCAACGATATCATTCCCGGACACGTTGAACTGGGCAGGATCGTTTCTGCCGTAAAGGCCGGTATCCGTATGGCGGGCGGGACTCCGGTTGCATTTGGCACTATTGGCATTTGTGACGGCATTGCCATGAACCATGTTGGCATGAAATACTCACTGGCAAGCCGTGAGCTGATTGCAGATTCCGTGGAGGTAATGGCTATTTCCCATGCCTTTGATGCGATGGTCATGGTTTGCAACTGTGACAAGATCGTTCCCGGCATGCTTATGGCCGCAGCAAGGCTGAACCTGCCTACTGTGGTAGTAAGTGGTGGACCAATGCTAGCCGGAAACTATAAAGGCAAGAAAGTCGACCTTGTGAGCGTATTTGAAGGGGTTGGGGCTGTAAGATCCGGCAAGATGGATGTGCAAGCGCTGACAGAGATCGAAGATAGTGCATGTCCTACATGTGGTTCTTGTGCGGGAATGTTTACGGCAAATTCCATGAATTGTCTCACCGAGGCAATCGGGATGGGGCTTCCCGGCAACGGCACCATTCCCGCTGTCATGGCTGCTCGCACCCGTTTGGCCAAAGAGGCTGGGATGAAGATAATGACCCTTTTAAAAAAGGGGATTACACCCAGAAAGATCATGACGGAAAAGGCCTTTTCAAACGCCATGGTGATAGATATGACCCTTGGGTGTTCTACGAATACGGTTTTGCATCTAATGGCCATTGCAAAGGAGGCCGGGGTGAGAATTGAACTTGATGGCTTTAATGATGTAAGCGAAAAGACACCTCACCTGTGTAACTTGAGCCCTGCGGGGAGGCATCATCTAGAGGATTTGGATCAGGCAGGTGGTGTGGCGGCTGTGATGAAAGAACTCTCCCGCATAGGATTGATCCATACAAGTTGCCTTACGGTTACAGGAAAGTCCGTAAGAGAAAACATTGCCGGTTGCGAAATTATGGATAAAAGTGTAATCCGTTCTTTAAAGAGACCATATCACAAACAAGGTGGTCTCGCTGTGCTCTTTGGTAACATGGCGAAGGGGGGGTGTGTTGTTAAACAGTCTGCCGTGGCGCGAAAGATGCTTCGCCATGAGGGGCCTGCACGGGTTTTTGATAGCGAAGAGGCGGCTACTGCTGCCATCATGGCAGGAGATATCAAGAAGGGTGATGTTGTTATAATTCGTTACGAGGGACCAAAGGGTGGACCGGGGATGCGGGAGATGCTAATGCCTACGTCTGCCATTGCTGGAATGGGACTTGATGCAGAGGTTGCCCTGATTACAGATGGCAGGTTTTCTGGTGGGACTCGTGGGGCTGCCGTTGGGCACGTCTCTCCAGAGGCAATGGAAGGAGGAGCGCTTGCTGTTGTTGAGGATGGGGACAAGATAATGATTGATATCCCAAAGAGGCGAATCACCTTAAAGGTTTCCGAGGAAGACATCGAGAAAAGACTCTTAAAGTGGCATCCCCCGAAAGCCAAGATCTCTGAGGGATACATGGCACGATATGCCAGGATGGTTTCTTCGGGTGGCCAAGGGGCTGTTGTGGAATGAATCAGTTATCAGTTTCCAGTTATCAGCAACCAAAAAAGCTAAAAACTGGCAACTGAAAACCGGCAACTGGTAACTGACAACTGATAACTGGAAACTGGCAACCGACAACCGAATAAGGAGGTGGGGTAGTGAAAACACTTACGGGAGCACAGATCATAATGGCAGTCCTTAAGGACGAGGGCGTTGATACCGTCTTTGGTTTTCCGGGCGGTGTTGTCATTGACATTTTTGATGAACTTAGCAGAACAGACATCCAGCATATCCTGGTGCGCCATGAACAGGGGGCGGCCCATGCGGCAGATGGCTATGCCCGGGCGAAGGGGAGTGTGGGAGTCTTTCTGGTTACTTCCGGTCCAGGGGCTACCAACACCGTAAGCGGGCTTGCCTCTGCCTATATGGATTCTATCCCAGTAGTTGCTCTGACAGGACAGGTTCCTACTGGACTTATAGGAAACGACGCTTTCCAGGAAGTAGATATCGTGGGAATCACCAGGCCTTGCACCAAACATAATTATCTAGTAAAACGTACTGAAGACCTCGCCAGGGTGCTAAAGGAGGCGTTCCATATCGCTCGATCAGGCCGACCGGGTCCGGTCTTGGTCGATCTTCCAAAAGATGTGACCCAGGGTAAGGCAAAGTATAAACCATTGTCGGAACCCAAAATGGCATCGTATAAGCCCACTTACGAACCGAACGTAAAACAGCTTCGCAAGGCAGTGGAGCTCATAAAAGAATCGAAAAGACCGGTTGTTTTTTCTGGCGGTGGGGTAATTCTTTCTGGGGCAAGCCGGGAATTAACCGCCTTTGCTAAGATGTTGAGTGCTCCTGTTACAGCAAGCTTGATGGGTCTCGGGAGTTTTCCCGGAACCGATCCCCTATGGTTGGGTATGCTGGGTATGCACGGTACATACCGGGCCAATATGGCCATCGGGGCATGTGATCTGCTCATTGGTGTTGGTGTGCGTTTTGATGACAGGGTGACCGGCAAGGTTGAAACATTTGCACCAAACGCAAAGATCATCCATGTCGACATCGATCCTACGTCTATTAGCAAGAATATTCCAGTGACAGTTCCCGTTGTGGGTGATTGCAAGACTTCTCTGAAAGGATTAAATAGTCTCCTTGATGATGAAAAGATCAAGTTTACGAGAAAGAGTCGGAAATCATGGCTTGACAAGATAGAGAAATGGAAAAGCACACAGCCATTAAAATATGAACAAAGAGATGTTATTAAGCCTCAATATGTAATTGAACAGCTATACGCTCTAACAAAGGGCAAGGCCATTATCACCACAGAGGTGGGGCAAAACCAGATGTGGGCGGCCCAGTATTACCATTTTGATCGTCCAAATTGCTTTGTTACTTCCGGAGGATTGGGTTGTATGGGGTTTGGCTTGCCCGCAGCTATTGGGGCACAGGTAGCTTGCCCGAACAGGACGGTTGTAGATGTAGCTGGAGATGGCAGTATTCAGATGAATATCCAAGAGCTTGCCACAGCCGCGCAGTATGGCTTGCCGGTGAAAGTGGTTATTCTAAATAACAGATATCTAGGCATGGTGCGCCAGTGGCAGGAACTGTTTTATGGCAAACGTTACGTTGCTACGGATATTGAGCTTGCCCCTGATTTTGCAAAACTTGCCGAGGCCTATGGAGTATTGGGGTTAAAGGCCACGAAGCCCGAAGAGGTTGGTCCCGTGCTCAAAAAAGGCCTTGAAAGTCCGGGGCCTGCAGTGATGGACTTTTGGGTGGAACGAGAAGAAGGAGTTTACCCAATGGTTCCGGCAGGTAAGGCAATAACGGAAATGCTTTTGGCATAGGAGGTGAAAAATGCAGAAACATACGGTGTCCTTGTTGGTTGATAATGAGCCTGGGGTTCTTTCCCGAGTAACTGGCTTATTTAGCGGACGAGGTTTTAACATAGAGAGTCTTTGCGTGGCAGAGACGGTGGACCCTGCTATTTCCAGAATTACGTTGGTTACACTGGGAGACGATGCAATAGCCGAACAGATCATAAAACAGCTTAATAAGCTGGTTAATGTGGTTAAGGTCCATGACCTGACGGGGACGGACTATGTAGAAAGGGAAATGGCCTTGATCAAGGTCAGTGCGAAAGCAGGTTCGAGGGCGGAAATCCTAAGGATTGTCGACATATTCAGGTGCAAGGTGGTTGATGTGAGTCCTACTCACTATACCATTGAAGTGACTGGTACGGCAGATAAGCTGGAAGCCATCTTAAGTCTTTTGAAACCGATGGGGATTAAAGAGATTGCCCGCACAGGAGCAATTGCGCTAGGCAGGGAGAGAAAATAAATCGGGGGTCAGGGATCACTGGCAACTAGCAATTGAAAAGGGAGGATGAAAATGGCAAAGATTGATTTTGGTGGGGTTGTAGAAGATGTAGTTACTTTAGAAGAATTTCCTTTGAACAAGGCGAAGGATATTTTGGCTAACGAAACAGTTGCCATCCTCGGATATGGCGTGCAGGGCCCTGCCCAGGCCTTAAACATGAAAGATAACGGGATTTCTGTCATCATTGGCCAGCGCGAAGGTGGTTCTTCTTGGCAGCGTGCTATTAAGGATGGTTTTGTGCCCGGCGAGAGCCTTTTTTCGTTGGAAGAAGCTACCGAACGGGCTACCATAGTGCAGTATCTTATATCTGATGCGGGGCAGATGATGGCATGGCCCAGGCTGAAACCATTGTTGAAAGAAGGGGATGCGCTCTATTTTTCTCATGGTTTTTCTATTGTTTACAAGGATCAGACCAAGATAGTACCCCCAGAGAACATTGACGTGATTCTCGTTGCTCCGAAGGGCTCTGGAAGAAATGTGAGGCTTAACTTTCTGGACGGAAGCGGTATTAATGCAAGCTATGCAGTTTATCAGGACTTTACGCATCGGGCCGAGGAAAGGGCTCTTGCGCTCGGCATTGCCATCGGGTCCGGATATCTGTTTCCCACTACCTTTAAAAAAGAGGTATACAGTGACCTGACTGGAGAACGAGGCATCCTTATGGGTTGTTTGGAAGGTGTCTTTGAGGCGCAGTACGAGGTACTTCGCAAGAATGGACACAGTCCGAGCGAGGCATTCAACGAAACTGTTGAGGAACTGACCCAAAGTCTTATTCGTCTTGTGGCAGAAAATGGGATGGATTGGATGTATTCTAACTGCAGCACAACAGCCCAGAGAGGGGCACTGGACTGGAGGCACAGATTTCGTCGGGCTGTTACGCCTGTTTTTGAGGAACTTTATAAAAGTGTGGTTTCAGGCGAGGAGACCAGAATCGTTTTGGAGGCAAACAGTGCCCCTGATTATAGCGAGAAGCTTCATGAAGAGCTTAGTGTAATGAAAAACTCAGAACTGTGGCAAGCAGGTGCCGCTGTCCGGGCCCTAAGGCCTGAGAACAGGGAAAGGTGATAATATTTACGAGTTCATGAACCGAGAGCTTCGCATAACCTCTTCTTGCTCTTTGATATGGACTTTTTGACCCATGTGTGGACTTGTTCGCTAAATCATAAAAACTCGGCCTAACGGCCTCAAACAGTTCATGATTTGCCCACTTTCG
>MAVP01000126.1 GCA_001751075.1 Desulfobacterales bacterium S7086C20
ATTGATCGTCCTGTTGTGGACGTGCTGGACGCGATTATTTCGGGTATCCGTTATCCCAGCGGGTGGCTGCACGAGGCCCTGAGAGGAGGGGACAGAAGTCTGGTCTATGTTGTGCACGCCTATCCGTCGTTTGGGATCGACGGTGGCTATTTTGGAATTATGGCCCAGACCACTCCGGATAACTATGAAAGTGTTCTAAAGATTGTTCTGGATAAGATGGACTTGATTCAAAAAGGGGAGGTGGACCCCACTACCTTGGAGCAAGCCAAGAATATGTGTATTACCGCACACGAGATGGGCCTCGAAACAATAGCGTCGCAGACCTCAAGTGCAGCTTTGAACGAGATCTTAGGGTTGGGCCATGATTATGATGTCAAGTATCCTGATCTCATTGAAAGTGTTAGTGCAGAGGACGTCTTGCGGGTAGCAAAGAAGCTTTTTGCTCACCATCTGATTGTGGCAACGAAGCCGAATTCAATGACTGTTGACGATTGAGTATTGATGATTGTTTTCCATTGTCAATAGTGAATAACCGTTTCTATTTATGCACGGCAAAGCATCCTAAATATTTTTGGACTACCCCGGTATAGAATTCAATCTCTTCTTTGTCTTCGGCCCCCTTTATCCCTTTGAAATTGAAAAATGTCAGGCCGTTTTCGTAATTGATTTGCGAAAGGGCCTCGCTCCTTTCAATTTCTTGTTGCTTGTGCAACTGATTGCCTGTCGCCCGAATCTTTTTTAGACGTTCTTTCTTGACCAGGTCTCTCCTGTTGTATGTTTGCAGTACCTTGAGTACTACCCAGTAAGCTTCAAAATAGGTCTTCAGGAAGCTTGCAAAACACAACAATTTTCGGAAACCTGCCGCAGTAATATTGTAAGTGTCGGGCAGCGTACGATGAGGCATAAGTATAGCATCATCTATGAAGGCCTTCAGGGTTTTTCTGACCATATATCCCGGCGTCTTGTCTACGTCATAGGCGAATTCGTACTTAAAGAAATCCTGCAAAAAATCGTAATCCGAGTGCAAGGCGGATGCCGAGAATTGAAAGGCGTCATAGGAGAGGATAGCCAAGGCCGTATACGCTGCAGGAACAAAGAAATGAATGCAGTTATTCTTGTAGTATTCAAGGTTTAGACGTTTGTTTTCCCAGACCACATACCATTCCCGATCGGGGGCTATACTATCCTGTCCTTTTGCTCTTTGTCGTCCGATAAACTTTCGATCACAATATATGGCTAATGCGTTTTCCACGGCATTACGGGGATCACCTATGTTTTCTGAAAAACGGGCCTTTTGGGCATGTAAATATCTCAGATAAGTATCCACATTGACCATAAGCTCTTCTTTGCTGAAACGCGGCTTGGGGTAATTTAAAATAGCAGAGGCTGTCAATGCCTGGGCTGTGACCACCGATATGCTGTTAATGGCACTGATAATCCGGTGTGAAAGATTGCGGCCAAGGGCCTGAAATTCAGTTTGTTCCATATCTTGGAGTGAAGGGTTGGCTCCTGACACCAAGGCCTTGGTCGAGATCGGCTGGGCAAACTGGACGTATATACGTCCGCAACGCCTTTTCAAGACCTTTCGGGCACGGATCAGTTCCCAGAAGCTTTCCTGCTTCTTCTCAGCCCCTTCCAATTCCCTGAAGATAGCGCCCTCTTCCAGAAGGCGGTCATATCCAATATAGACGGGCACAAACATCAAATCCGGACAAGCCCCTTTTCTGTATGCATCCAAAAGTATGGAGACCAAACCTGTCTTCGGAAGGACGAGTTTTCCAGTCCGACTTCGTCCCCCTTCAATAAAGAACTCAATATTGAACCCCTGCTTAATTAACATATGCACGTATCTTGCGAAGACAGCCGCATATAATTTTGCCCCGCGAAAAGTCCGTCTAAGGAAAAAAGCACCCCCTTTTCTGAAGAGGGTTCCCATGGGCCAAAAGGCCATGTTACGCCCAGCAGCAATATGGGGACTTGGCATATTATTGCGAAATAGAAGATAGTTAAGGATCAGGTAATCAAAATGGCTCTTATGACAAGGAACAAAGACAAGGGGTGCCTTTGTGGCAGCCCTTTTTACGCGGTTCAAGCCTTCCATGTCGAGTGTGACACCATCAAACATGGTCTTCCATATCCATCCAAAAATGGTGATAAGTGTCTGAACAAAGCCAACACTGTAGTTTGCTGCGATTTCATCGAGGTAGCCATCGGCTTCCCTGTAGATTTCACTGACATCCTTATTTTGGGATTCAGCATACTGTTTCATGAAATTTCGAAAGTGTTCATCTCTGAGTATGAGTTCTTTTAGTTCGACAGGCGTTTTGAGGGCAGGCCCCGTGATGCTCTGGCGATGGCGATTCATGTGGTCTAAGAGCCTGTTTCGGAGCCTGAATGAGAGCGGTTCAAGGCCTCGATCCAGGTTGTCGGGTTCCTGAAGAAATTCCTTCAGGTTAACCGGATCAGAGATTTCTACGAAGGCCTTTTGAGGGGCACGCAAGATAACTGTCCATCGTCGGAGCCGCCCCGGGTTCTCCTTGCTGCCAAAAAAAACATCCACAAGACTCCTGGGAGGACGGTGAGGCCTTTTACTGAAGAGTATCCACTGGGGTACTATGTGAATCGGACGATCAATTGTGCGCTGCATTTCAATAAGGTATTTCAAAGGATCCTGTTTGGCCTTTACAAAGTGATGATAGAAGCCCTTAGGGTCGATCAGAGACAGAAAAGCCGCAGATCCCGTTTCCATTTGACGTTTGAAAAAGCCCGATTCGTAAGGATTTGGAAAGGCCCTAAACCTGATTAGATGATCCAAA
This sequence comes from Desulfobacterales bacterium S7086C20, assembly GCA_001751075.1. Lineage (GTDB taxonomy): Bacteria > Desulfobacterota > Desulfobacteria > Desulfobacterales. The sequence continues at coordinate 2,817 of MAVP01000126.1, forward strand.
TGGGCTAAAATAATACGAGCGAGCCGCGAGATTTTTTGCCAGAGCAAGATCCTATATTCAAAACCGATTTCTGGAAACGGCATGCCTTCTTCTTTATATCGTATGTGATAGAACAGGTATTCAAATCGGCTCTTGTACTTAGAGGCGTAGACGATAATCCCTTTCTTGGACAATGATTTTAGGAACGCCGTCTGAGTCGGGTTTATATAAACATCGGAAAACAACGATTTCAGAATCAAAGATGACAAAAAACCCGATCTTTTCGGCAGGCTACAGGTGTAATGATCGTGATGGCGCTGAAGAGCAACGTCCACCCATGTTCTGATTGTTTCTCTTATGCGTTGAGGCAGTCCCATAGGTTTCAGTCTCTGAATTTAGGGGCATCGTCCCAATTGGGATCCGCTTTAGGCAAAATGGAACCCCGGAATGGCGGGTTTAAGGATCGACCGTAGTTTTAGGCAATGGACGAAGAAAAGGGAAACTTTCTCCTGAATTACAGATAGTTATAAAGGGCAACTTCCGGCCATGTCCGACGGGAATGATAGCACACATTTTTCCTGTGTCAATTTGAAAATAGTATGGTATAAGTTGACCACTGTGGCAACAATCGGAGACATTGTACTAATCTACCGCGAAGAAGAGCCGGCTTTTTTTGCCCGTATCGAAGATATCTCGGCTGACAAGAAGGCCGATTGGTATCAGGTAAGGCTACTTATTTTACAGATTCCGTTGAGAGAGACCACCTGGCTGCTCAGAGAGGAATATATCAACGGCGAAGCCTTCACAATAGACAGCGGGTCAATCAGGATGGAAGAGATTAGAGGAGCGGAGCAAGCGGTGCCCCGGAGTGAATCATCCGACAGCGATGCCGGCGAGGAGGGCGTGTCTGTCGATAACAAAGTGATATCGCTATTTGAACGAAAAAGGGGGTAATGTATATTTTTGTGCTTGATTTGCTCGCTGGCTTATGTTACGGAAATTAAGATGTAAGTTGAACTTATTTGAACATATAATAAAAAGGAGGATGGTGTAACATGAAGACATTAATTGGGGGAGCGGCCGCGGCTGTTCTGGGGATTGTTGGTTTGGCAGTATGGTGGAAACCCTTCCTGCAGCTCTTGGCGGGTGCTATTCCATTCGCCCTGCTGTCGGGCGGTGCGTTGGCAATCTATCTGGGATTTGACGAATTGAAAGATACATGGAAGACCAAAGAGGATGATTTTGGGCCTTCCGTTAGCCCGGCGGAGGTTGGTGAGTATAAGGAAGAGGTGGACAAACTGAAAAAAGAGGTTGAAGATCTGAAGGGGGCAAAAGAGAAGAAGACGAAGAAATAAAAAGCCTTCGTCCCGCATTGCCTGTCGCACTCAAGTTATTCGGACACGACAGAGTTGTATAGTACGTTTTTATTTAGGACCTAATAGGTATACACAAAAGGAGAAAGGCTTCATGCCTGGGGCATGGAGCCTTTCTATTTTTGATGCATCTGCAGACAGCGGCATGTTTCTATGTCTTCCGGCCTTCTTGCCCCCCCGGGCCCGTGACTCCCTCTCTCGCCAGGCGGTCGGCTCGTTCGTTATCATCAATACCGGCGTGGCCCTCGATCTTAAGAATTCTTAGATCCTCAAATCGGCCCATCAATTTCTTGATTGCCGCCACAAGCTTCTCATTTCGTTTCGGCTTCCATCCCAGAGACAACAAGCCATAACAGTATTGGCTGTCCGTATAAAGTCGCACGGGTATATGGGTTGTGTTGATCGCCACGAGGGCAGTCTTGATAGCTGTCAACTCAGCAACGTTATTGGTAGTGATCCCAATGTGTTTGGATATCTCCTTTTCGTTGGGACCAAAACGCAGGAGAACGCCTATGCCCGCGGGGCCAGGATTGCCCGAACAGGCGCCATCAGTGTACACGACTATGGTCTTCTGGGAGAGTCGATCATGAGGGTCTTCCGGGCCTTTGCCCGAGGATGAGTGCTGGTCACGTTTATCCTTAGGAGCCTTTTTTCTTAACCGCGCGGGATCGATCGGTTGCACCGCCTCTTTAGGAACCCAGTATTCATGATCCTGGTCAAGTTGATATTTTATTAATACCTTGTTTTCGCGAACTACGGTCTGTTGATCATCCCCTACATGAAGCCACACCTTGTTGCCTTTGAACATCATCCGTTTCCAGTCGGGCCGACTTGTCACGTTCGCTTTCCCTTACAGTCTTTTGGTACCAAGACAAACTGCTGGCAGACATCTGTTAATCGTTTGAAGCCAGCACTCTTTGATTACTCATAAAGCAGAAAAGGCTTACTGATTTCTTCGAAGCATTTCAGTTCTTCAGCCCAGGTCTCCTCCAGGTCATGCAAGGGATCCATCCCTTCCATAGCCTTTCGGATTAAGGGATCTCCTGTAATAATGTCAAAGGGAAGCTTTTCAAATTCGTATTCATAGGGGGGCTCCTTCCACTGAAACATGTCCGGGTATAAAGAAATCACCGCTTGAAGCAGGGTGAGGGTCGTTCCGTATGACTGGTAGGTTCCAGCGTCGACAATGTGAAGCTGAAAGCCATGGCACAATCTTTGTGCCCATTTGTCTGATGTAGGTTCAAAACCAAGGGCACGGAGATGAATCCCGGCGAGCCTGTCTTTGGGTATCGAAGCTTCAAGTCGAGTTGTATCAAAAAAAGGGGCGCCGAAGATCTCAAAGGGTTGGGTCGTGCCTCGACCCTCAGATATGTTGGTTCCTTCCCAAAGGACCTGGCCAGGATAGACTAATGCCGAGGCAGGAGTGGGCAGGTTGGGGGAGGGTGGTATCCAGGGTAGGCCCGTGTCGTGAAAAAGCATCTCACGTCTCCATCCTCCCATAGGTATAACGGTGAGTTCACAGCCGATGCCGAAGTGGGCGTTGAACAAGAGGGCAAGTTCGCCAATGGTGAGACCATGGCGCATTGGGATTGGATACATACCTACAAAAGAAGTATATCCGGGCTTCAGGCAATTTCCTTCAATACGGTTTCCTCCGATAGGGTTTGGGCGGTCAAGGACAAGTACCTGCTTGTCATGGGCCCGGGCTGCCTGTAGGCATGACGCCATCGTGGATATAAAGGTATATACGCGTGTCCCTACATCTTGGAGGTCGATGATCAGAATATCTATAAGGTCGAGCATCGTCTGGGTGGGTACTCTGGTTTCATCGTAAAGGCTGAAGACCGGTATCCCAAGCCGCGGGTCAACCAAGCCCTTGGAAGTGACCATGTCAGCTTGTTTTTCGGCAAAAAAACCATGTTGCGGGGTAAAAAATGCCTCGAGTTGGTCAGGATAATGATTGGCGATGAGCAAGCGTGTGGGACGAAATCCTCTATTCCCCTCGGGACACCCAACCGAGGCTGGATTAGCCAGAAGCCCAAGGCGTTTTCCCTCGAGTATTGAGGGTGGATCGGCAAGAAGTCTTTCAATGCCGGTTTGAACTGGTTTCATGACGTCTCAGAATTTCGGCCAGATATTTGAAGAGTCTGGCCCAGCCTCTATGACCGTAAGGCTTTTGCCGGGATGTTGAACTGCAGCAGCGAGCGCATTCCCTACGACGCACACAACCCGAGGCTTTCGACAGCTAGCTCATAGCCAAAATGTTCGGGCCTATGGGCCCGTCGACAGGCTTTTCTGCAGAAAACTTCAACAACCTTCATTGCGGGTAGGGTTCATAACTTTCCATGATGCCGTCGACCCCCGTGTTCCCAACTTCAACCTGGGACGGGCTCGTCGTGTTTGGCGAGGGACAACATGATGGATAACATATAGTAGTGTCGGCAGGTTTGCAAGGACCACAGACAGAAATATGTGGAAATTCGGTTCCTTTTGTGTTATAGGGAGCGCCATAAAAATCATTCGGGATTAAGTTAAATGGCAAATTCAGATTTCACACAACATGAGGAAGGCCTCAATTCATCAACCAATGGGTTCATCTACATCGTTGGTTCGGGAAAGCTGCAAAATGAGCTGATGGCGTTTTTTTTGGATCAGCTGACAGGAATGAAGAGCCTGACCGGCGAAGATGTCCACAGTATCCAGAAAATGGTTGATGATGATTCAGAGGGGAAAACCAACCTCGTTCTTCTGGATTGCCAGGGAAAGAGCCTGGAAAGGCTTCTGGGAGAACTTGAGGCCTGCGGTCCAGAGTTATTGTCTCGAGTCTTTGTGGCGTTGTTTAATGTGGATCCTAGCTTGCGTATTGAACAGGAGGCGCTGGTACGGGGAGCAAGAGGTTTCTTCTATGAGCAGGACTCGCTGGACAGGTTCCCGAAGGGTATTGATACCATTCTTGGTGGGGAATTATGGGTATCCAGGCAAATAATGTGTAAATGCATCCTGAAACAGAAAAGAATAGGCGGTTTTCCT
>MAVP01000127.1 GCA_001751075.1 Desulfobacterales bacterium S7086C20
TAAACGGGAATTGAAGAATTAAGAATTTGAAATGTCAATATAAATGTCTGGGAAATGGGGTTCCTCGCCGATACGTTGATCATCTTCTCCCCCTCCAATCTCGAAATTCACTGGTCACGCCTCCGGGCCGTATTTTACCTGACCTCCCCTGTTCAGGCAAGACCATCGTCATCTGCCAAAGCGACACAATAATTAGCCATATGATAAGCAATGCCTGGAGGAAAACCCCTAAAATCTCCCCAGTGCTCAGAATTACACATTCTTTGTGTTCAGACAATCACTTACTTACTCTGAATACCTGGGACCTATAGGCGGCTTGGTGCTTTTCGGTCAAGGACTAACTAATTCAAAAAACACATAAAAATAAAGTCTTTAAACGATTCGGCATCCATGCTATAATTTTTAAATTGAGGAGGATAAAATGATAAAATTGAATTATCCTGTTCAAAAGACAGAGGAGTGAGATGAGGCTAAAAACGCTCAAGGCAAAATTGTATCTTACAATCATTGCTCTTGTGGGGATAATTGCTCTTCTTTTTGCATATTCCTATTTCAACACACTTGTTAATGAGGCAGATGATCAACAGCATAAGATAATGGAATCGGAGAAAGACTTCTCCCGTCTTGTTTTCAGTGAAAGGGCGGCCCTGGAGAAGAGGGAGCATTTTACGAAACTGATCAAGGGATATGAAGAGCTCCGGCAATCCTGCACCAGCTGTCATTCAAAATGCGACAAAAGTCTTTTAAACGCCAGAGTCGCCGTCCTTGATCAGTTATTCAAGGCAAATGTTGAATTATTGAAGTTTCGGGAAAAGGTGCACGGCAGTTTGACCTCTCTCGTTAACAGCGTCAGGTACATTCATGAACATCATATCGCATATTCAAAAAATATTCTCAAAAAGGGCCATACGGCGTTTGAAGACTACGCAGATCATCAAAATTTTAAGAAAAGCCCTATAAAATCAGCCTCCGATGAGGATATTATCAAGATCGCCGTGGCTATCCAGTATGATCTGGCCGATATCCTTGGAAATTTTTATGACCTGAACGCAGGGGGAAATGCCTTAGAAGTAAAAAAGAGATTTGATGATAATATTAAAAAGTTCTTTTCCAACGTTAACACATTTGAGGACTACTCCCTTGATGCCCAGGATGGTCTGCTTGTTGAGGAGCTTTTAACAAAGGGGGGGGTGTTGGAGAATTCTTTTTCCACCCTGATCAACCTGAAAAACAGTAAGAAACGCCTTATTAATGAATCCGAAAAAAACAGAGAGGACATTTTTGGAGTCTTGAGATCCGTAAACAGTGCTATTGAATCCAAAGTTAATAGGATTTCAAACAATTTGAAGCATTTTCAGATTATCGCGCTTCTGCTTGCAACCCTGCTCATCGGATGGATGGTTCTTAGTGGAGGAAAAATCATCCGTGAAACCGGAAAGATCATTAAAGAAACGGAGAGAATCAAGAATGATTTCTCCTACCAGATCGATATTGATAGCAAAAGCTCAGGCGAATTAGTGATTCTCTCAAAGGCCTTAAATACAATGGCGGGAAAAATAAATTACCATATCCAAAACCTGGAAGCAATGGTCCATGAACGGACTTCCGAGTTGCATGAAATGAATGAAAGATTACAGAGCGAGGTGTCCGATCGGAAACAGGCCGAAGAGGAGCTTCAAAAAGCACGGGATGAACTGGAACAAAGGGTTGAGGTAAGAACTTTTAAACTACTGGAAGTTAACGATAGTTTAAAACTGGAAATTGAAGAGCGAAAACGTGTAGAAGGGGCCCTCCGGTCGAGCGAGGAAAAATATCGCTCTACCTTCGAGGGCACCCCTGATTCAATAACCATCACCGAAATGACGACGGGCCAGTATATGGAGGTCAATGACGGTTTTTGTCAGATGACGGGATACTCACGGGAAGAGGTCCTTGGTAAGTCCCCCTTTGCTCTAAACATTTTTTGGAATCCGGCAGATCGTGAAGGGTTTATTAATATCCTGAGAGAAGAAGGAGAGGTGAATGGCTTTGAGCTTAAATACCGGATGAAGGATGGGACGGTCATTGATACCCTTTTTTCAGCCAGACCGATCCTCTATGGGGGAAAAGATTGCCTGGTGACCGTAGTTAAGGACATCACGCCCCTCAAGCGTGCAGAAGAAGAAAAAAACAAGCTCCAGGCCCAACTTCAGCATTACCAGAGGATGGAATCCATCGGCACAATAGCAAGTGGCATGGCGCACAATTTCAGAAACATCCTGGCAGGGATTTCAGTAAACAGTCAGCTTCTTCAAATGAGGCATAAAGACGACCAAGGGATCACAGATGTGGCCGAAAGTATCAACAGCTCAGTAGCAAGGGGATCGCGTCTGATTCAAGGGCTCATGCAGTTCTCTAGAAAACAGGGAACAGAGGCCTTGGAACCTCTGAACCTTGTGGATGTGATCAGGGAAGTGGACAACCTGATCAGCAAATCTTTTGATAAAAGGATAGACATCATAATAGACGTGCCGGAGGCCCTCTATGTCGTCGGCGATCAGGTAGGGCTGAGCCAGATCCTTATGAACCTGTGCACCAATGCAAGGGATGCCATGCCCGAGGGGGGAATGCTAGAGATAGAGGCCAAGCAGGTAAGGGATAAGGCCGTGATTATTGTCTCCGATAGCGGCCATGGCATGGACAGGGAAACTCAAGAGAAATGCTTTTACCCATTTTTTACAACAAAAGACGTGGGCAAGGGGACGGGGTTAGGACTTTCTACAACCTATGGCCTTATCCGAGAACATAATGGTGATGTCCATGTGTATTCAGAGCAGGAAAAGGGAACGACCTTTAAGCTCTATTTTCCCCTTGCCCTTTCGGAGAAGCGAGGCCCTGGGGAACCTATGTCCCTGCCGGTCCAGGGGGCGGGCCAGAAAATCTTGATTGTAGATGATGAGGAGGAAATAACCTCCCCCCTGAAAGAGATGCTTAAAGGGCTGGGATACCGCGCCAGCGCTGTGGACAACGGGATCGCCGCGATCGACAAGTACAGAGCCTGGCGACCCGATGCTGTGCTCCTGGACAGAAGCATGCCTCAAATGGATGGTATAATCTGCGCTGAAAAAATACTGGAACTTGATACAAATGCGAGGATTATTCTTATCTCCGGCTACGAGGAAAAGGGAGTGAATGGCATTGACGGAAAAACCAAGTCCCGTATTAAAGGATATTTCACAAAACCGGTGAACCTGGTAGAGTTAAGCCAACTCCTGGCAAATTTATTTGGATAGGTTCCCTCTTGCCTTTGAGTTCGCGGGCATTGGGATAGGGCCGGGAAATCTGGCTTGATGGACATCTGCCCGGGCTGTCCTTCATCTCCACCGGCATGCATAGTCCAGGTTGGCGCGACGGCCCCCTATCCAGATCCTTTCCATTATCTTCCGTAAAATCTGAGCGCCTTTCTTAGGTTGGATATTCTTCCGTCTTATCCCCTCTTCTATCACGAGATGGGCCTCGTCAAAGGTCATGAGGGTTTCATTTCCGGGAAAGGAATATCGCCTTTTCTTCGGAAAGCCAGGCGGCTTTTTCTTATGGGGACCCATGCTATGTTTATCCAGCCATTTCCTGCAATCATATTCCACCATCTGTGAAAGCGCCTGAATATGTATTTTCGGGAAATTTTTCCTTACATTCAATAGGATATTCTCCAAATCCTTTGATGACTTAATGGCCACAAGCCCATTTGAAAAAATGCCTCCCAGAACATTATATTCCTTGCTGAATACCCGCGAAAAGAATCTTTTTTCTACCTTCAAGCATTCTTCCAACTCCGAAAGACGCAGGTATCGTGTGTCCATGCCTTTTGGTTGGTCCCAGTCATAAACAAATTTCCTGTCTCGGGTAACAACAAAGAAATCCACATCCTCTATTTCGGAAACTCCCAGATTGGAGTTCACAGCACTTCCGAAAATAAAGGCAAAGGACGCATCCTTGCTGTTAGATACGCTCTCAAAAAACACTGAAATGCCTTCACTGTCGTTGCCGAAATCCTCAATCACATTTAAAAGGAAATCTACTTTTGCTTCTGCACTTTGCCCATCGTCTACGAAGAATCTGTAGTCCGGCTCAAAGTATATGAGTTCCTCATAGGTGGAAAACATGTTTGCACCAACTAGCCAAAAACGCTTTCAGAAATACCCCTCCGGCTTGACCTTCGCTAGGCGCCTATCTTCAGAAGCAGTCCCCGGATGGGCCGCGGCCGCACGGCGGTCCAATCTAGGGCTTCCGCCCCGCGCTTCTCCAGGAAATACTCGCAGAGACGTTGAAAAGGCGGTCGACCCGGATCGGCGATTACAACGAGTCGGACTCGCGCCCTGATGGCCCGGAGGACAAGGCGTTTCAGGGGATCCATCATGTCATCCCAAAAACAGATATCCGCACCGATTAGGACATCCACATCTTTCAAGACTCTGCCGGTGAGCCCATCAAACCCCTTGTTCATTACGGAGATCTCCACTTTGTTGATATCCGCGTGAAGGCGAAGGTAGGGAAACACTTCCGCGTCAATATCAACACCCGTTACCGTGGCGCCCTGCTTTTTTGCACAGTAAATACCGGCCAGACCCCAACCACATCCCACCTCCATAACATGAGCCTTCCTTGGCAAGCCACGGCGCTTGAAATAGTCCATCAAGAGCCAGCTCGAGGCCCAGTGTCTGTTCCCATGAACTACAGGAGTATTGAGGCGTTTGTGCCTTCGGATCTCAGGATGGCGTGAATGGAGCAGGCGTATTCCATAGGCCCGAGTTTCCGTCTTTGCGCTGCCGGACATTGGTATCATAAGGATTATTGCGACCCTCTTTCGCCCTCCCCGGCCTTTTCTTCTTCCATGTATTTATTCAGGCGTTCAATCGACTCGGCTCCATAGACCTCAAGCCAGGTATCGAGTATATGATCCATGGGGACATCCGCATAACAGCCGCGGTCTTTAACATATTCGATGTGCAATTCCCCGTCCAGGTTGTGGGAGTGGAATATGGCATCCTCTTCGGCATCGAACTCGACGGGCCTGATCCGTTTCTCCTGGCACATGGCCTGGTCAAAGGCGGGAGTAGCCTTTACCCACTTCCCATTGATGTAAAGCTCGGAGTAACCGTGACAGGCAAAGAGGTTGGTGTCCATGACCTTCACCAATTTCTCGGGAATTAGGTAATTCCGAATGTCGGCAAGGTGCAGCCTGGAAGGAATTTCCACGACCCTGGCAAAGGCGGCAAGGAGGGCCGCCTTTTCAACACAAAACCCCTTCCCTCTCCCCAGGGTCCTGCTTGCCCGGTAACCTTCAAGGACCTCGATCGCCACGAGGGGTTCATATTTGATCTCATCCCTTACCCAGTAGAAAAGACTTCTGGCCTTATCCGGGGCCTTTTCCAGGCCTTTTGTAACCTCCTCTGCCTTGGCTCTTATTGATTCGTTATCACTGTCAACGGCAGGTGTAGGGCTCAGAAAATCATCCAGTTGTTCCATGGGGTTCTCTCTCCTTCCATTAGTCCTTTACAAAAAATATTGTGCGCAAAGTGGTCCCAAATATTTCTTGTAAGGCAATGATTTTTCGCCGGCAAATTCAGGAATACAGGGATTTAGGCCCCGGTTAAATAACTACAAAAACGGATTTAGCGGGGCAAAAATTGAGGGACTGGATTGAAGCGAATGTTTTCAATTCCCTAATTCCTAACTTCGCAATTCCCCAATTACGGTTAGTCAGGGTTAGAGAATCTCTTTTGTAGATCTGTTATGAAGGATCCACATTTTCCGGAAGGGAAAACCGAGGAACCAGCATTGCCGACATCTGCCTTTTGCACTCTTCAAATTGCGGCATCAACGCTTTGCTGAGTGAACGCATCCTGGGGCTTTTATACTTCAAGGGATCAATGAATTGGCCCCTCTTCTTCAGGCGATAGTCCAGGTGAGGTCCGGTAGCGAGTCCGGTAGCCCCCACGTAGCCGATAACCTGACCCTGTTTGATTATCTTTCCCTTTTTCATTCCCCTGGCAAATCTGGAGAGGTGTCCGTAGTAAGACGTGTAGGTATGATTGTGCTTTACTATAGCACACTTCCCGTAACCGCCTTTCCATCCAACGAAGATGACCTTCCCATTGCACGTCGCCTCCACAGGGGTGCCCCGCGGCGCTGCGTAGTCTACACCTGAGTGAGGGCGGTATATTCGTAAAATAGGGTGAAAACGCCTTCCGGAAAACCTGGAGCTTATTCGGCTATAGCGAAGGGGGGATTTAAGAAACTCCCTGGCAACAGACTTCCCCTCATCATCGTAATAACCTGCCTCTCCATTGCCGCATTCAAAATAGAAAGCCCGAAATGGATCTTCTCGATTGATAAACTGAGCGGCAATAATCTTCCCATACTTCACGAACTCACCGTCTTTGTACATCTCTTCAAAGACTAATCTAAAGCTGTCATTTTTTCTGAGATCACTAAAGAAATCTATATCCCAGGCAAAGACGTCGGCGAAGCTCAGAATCAACTGGGGGCTGCACCCGGCCCTGGCGGCGTCTTCATAAAGGTTGCTCTTGATGACGCCGCCTATGGTGCGAATCCTGGTGTCAAAGACAATTTCTTCCTTTGAGGCAACATAGCCTTGATCAGTCTTGGTTACTACCAGCATATGCCGGTTATCGTAACCGAATTCTAAACAGGTTACAGTGTTCTGAACAGGATCGACCTTAAGTGTCATGGTTGTTCCTGTTGTGACTCTTTTTAAATTATGAATCCCTTTGCTGCTCTCTATTAGCGAAAAAACCTCACTGGGAGGAATACCAAACCCTAAAAGAACTTTGTAAAAGGTATCTCCCCGATTAAAGGTATGCTCAACTGTTTTGTTCTCCCTCTCCTGTTCACCATTCACAGGGGGTGCTTCCTGTTTGTCAACCTCCGGCCCGGTTGGTTCTTCTATCCCGACTGTTGTAGTCTCCCCTATTCCTTCGCCATGAACAATGAGTGCTTCTTCTTTGTCGGCAACCGCCACAGTTGGTTCTTTTTTATAAATAACAATGTCTTCTTCAGAACCAACAGAACAACCCAGAATAAATCCAAACAAGTAGAAAATGAGAATGATCAATCCCTGTTTCATAAGT
>MAVP01000128.1 GCA_001751075.1 Desulfobacterales bacterium S7086C20
GAAAATCCGACACCGGCTAGACTCATTTCTAATCTCTTCGCCAGGGCTGTATGAGACATGCCAAATTCCCTTGCAGCCCAAAAGCAGAGAAGACTTCTTGCTTTTACTTTTCTATTCTGTCGCCTGTCCCTACCAAAAACTTCGTACCAACTGATTTCATTGACTTTGTTGCCGCGGCCTCGTACGGTCGCCGGACATGAAAACTATCATCGTTCCCGTCCTGTCTACCCTGCTCGGTGTGTTCCAAAGCCGCGCCCTCTTACACCTTGAAATCCTGGCACTTCGCCGACGACTATAGTAAAGCACACGTCACCCAAACACCTTCGGACAAGGTTTTTGGTAGGGACAGAGTGTATACATATATGAATTGGTGGACACAGATTCGGTTGGAGGTCTTAAGAGGTAACACTAGCAAGCGAGAGATACTTAGACGTGAAGGGATTCACTATCACAGAAAAAAAAGAGCTCATACTTTTCTGGGAGAAAAAATTTCCTCCAAGTTTTTAGACAATGTGATTATGATGAACCTCTCACCTGTTTTTGTGCTGATATCCGTATGCAAGCTAATTGTCCCACATCCGGTTATGTTTTCCATAACATCAGCCAAAAGCTTATGGGAGTTTTCTAGTAGTTTTGCCCGGACCTGCTTAATGAGTTGCACACCTTCTTCGTCTTGTGCCAGATGACGCTCAGCAGGGGTCAAAACACCCTTCAAGCGTATCATCACCATGTCCTGAATGATATGGGTTTTAACATCCTCCGGTCCGCGTCCCATATGTTCTTTCTCAAAGGCAATGAGCGCGTTGCTTATCTCAGCTTCCATCTGTCCTTTCGTCATCGTTTCAAGTCCTTTAGGCTTTTCTCTTTTTTTACGGTCAAAGTTCGTTAGAAAATCGCAACATCCTGTGCGATCCCCGTCGATATATGATGGCCATTGCTTCCTTGCTGGCTGCTGTTCCTATGATCATGCAACATGGCCTTGAGCTGATACACACAATCTCCACGTGAGCATTGTGACATAGTCATGTTTTGATTAGTACTTTTTTAAATATGATTTTTTCACTAGCTTTTCAAGCCTTTTCTGCTGCCTTTCTTGCTGCGTTCGAACTGTTTGCGTGCGAGGACATGGGGTGTTTGCATTGTATTTTAAGCAGATTATGGTCGTATTTTGAATACACCTAAAACCTTAATAACGGCGCCACAAAAGACGATGCCGGTCACGCCGGTGGGGGTGCGGGGCTCTCAAGAGTGAAGGCTTTCGACCAAAGGCCGGGGGGTTCTATCTTATGGCATTGCTTCACAGGCGGGAAATGATGCCGGTCAGGTTCACATTTCAAACTGCAACGTCACTTCTTTCAGGCTTTTCAGTGAACCCACCACTGTCACCCAATCGCCCACTTTGAACCGGGTGTAGCCGTGTGATATCAAGATCTCGTCACCACGGCGAACTGAGAGAACAAGCGTATCCAGGGGCAGGCGCAAATCGCGCAAGGCCATGCCATGCAGGTCGGGGTTGCGGACCTCCAGGTCAACAATACCCTGATTTTCTTCCATGCCCAGCAGCAGCGACGTGCCGGAGGGCGAACGAACAAAATGGTCAAGCAACGTGACAAATGCTGTACCGGGATCAACGACCAAAGCACCAACCTCATGGAAGCGATCAAAGTTGGCCCGATCGTTCAGACGGACAACCAGATTCTCTGTTCCAAAATGTTCATAGACCAATTCACAAATCCGATAATTGTCTTCATCCGAGAGCAGTGCGACAATGGCTTGGGCTTTTCCCACCTCAAGCTGGTGAAGGGCCTCCTTGGTTAAGCCGGCGATGTAACAAATATCGATGTCAGATCCTGGCACCTTTTCCATCCCATCGGCTTCTCTGGATCCTATTTTCACCTCCCACCCGTATGAGTATAACTTGCGCGCCAGTGCAATGGACTGCCGTTCTAAGCCAAAAATGATGGCATTGCGCGTTCTGTCAAATGCCGGAGTCTCTGCGCGTGGGTGCGCCTCTCCTACCAGATTAATCGCCCATTTGAAAAACATAGGGCCGATGATCTGGTTCAGTACGATTACTGAAACGATTACAGTAGCAAAGTCAACTCCCCATTCCGGAAACTCAACAGCCACCTGTTTCGCCAGGCCCAGCCCAATGCCTGCCTGGGTCACATAAGCCATCCAGCTAATCCGATTGTGTTGCATTGGATCGCTGGCCAGCACACCGCCACTAAAAGAACCGATAAAGATCCCCACCAGCCGGACAAAAAACAGCGCTAGGGCAATAGGCCATGTCACAGCCAAAATATCAAGTGCCAGGGAAGCTCCAGTCAGGGTAAAAAAGATAATATAGACCGGAGGCCCGACGTCGTACAGAATTCTCTTGAACTCAGCGCGATAGACGGTGTGGTTGGACACCAAAAGACTGCCGACCATGCAAATGAGCAAGGGTTCGAAAAACACTTCAAAAGGCATATGGTCATAGCTGATACTGCGGATTTTGGCAGCTAGGAAAAAAACACCATATCCAGTGAGTAGAATCATTCCTGTTTTGATGATTCGCTCACTGCGCCAAGACAGGATAAACTCCAGGATTTTTCCAAGTGCATAACCGAGCGCCAGGGACATGAGTAGCTCGGCTGACACCAGAGCTACTGAATTCAGAGAAAAACCGAGATCCGTCAAAAGAGCGTCTGCTATTGAAGAATTTATGGCAAACAGCACAATGACCACAATGTCTATAATCACAGTTACGCCCAGCGCTGTTTGTGTAAAAGGGCCTTTGGCACGCAATTCATTCACAACTGCTATTGCCGAGGATGGGGATCGCGCCACCAGTATGGCTCCCGCAAGAAAGGAAACGGCAACTCGGCTCGCCGCCGACATGGCTCGCATAAAGGGGATTAAATCCGCCAATATAAAAACGGTCAAACTCCCCAGGGTGAAGGTGGACACTACAAGTCCGGTGGTCACCCATTTTATACTCCTGAAGCGACTTCTAAGCTCTTTCAGGTACAGTTCGCTCCCCGCGGCAAAGGCAATAAAAGCCAGCGATAGTTGATCTACAAAGAGAAGGGTTTTTTGCGCTTCTTTTGGAATCAAGCCCAACACGAAGGGGCCAGCAATTATTCCGGTAAACAGGAAACCGCTGATCAGGGGGAGATTTGCCCTGGCGAAATATTGCCCGATCTGCCTTGATGCAAGCGCGATGATTGCAAAACCGGCAATAATCAGGAATGTATTAATGTTGTGTTCCATAGGACGCTAATATTGACACCCCTGTATTTTTAACACAACAGAAATGGAACAAAAGAAAAAGAAAGGGTTGACATGGGAATTTTACTGTATATATTTGAGCTAATTCGGTGGACAGTGGGAGGATAGGCTCGCCTGGCGAGTTGATCTGCCCAACGTAGGCCAGCAGTGATGACACTGTTGGCTTTTTTTGTGCTGCCTTGGTCCATGTCAATACTAACCCGGACAAGTCGGAACCCAAAAGGGGAAATAGTCGGACAGGAAAGCGCTACCATGAAATGCCGTTCGAGCCTAAGGGGGTGGGGCATGGAGGAACCAACGAAATTTGAGGAACAGAAGAGGGCCATATCCCGTTTCACGAGTGTTTTCCTGAAGGAGCACTTTAGTTTTTCTGTCCAGTCTATCAGTTTGTTGATGGATAATCAGATGGTGGTCATACGAGTGGACGACTTCCTCAGTCCGGCAGAGATTGAGATGGGATTGGAAAGAGAAAAAAGAAGGTTAATTGATGATGCGTATTCAAGAGAATTTGATGCAATCAAGTCGTCTCTGGTTGATAGAATCAGTGAAATTACGGGCAAAAGAATCCTCACTTGCCGGTTTGGTATGATCTATAAAACGAGAACATGTATGATGACCTTCTTTTTGTCATCAAAGTGAATCGACCCTTGGACGCGCATCCGGATTTCATCGCAGGCGTGGAGATAAATAGGTATCTGTACGCTACAGGAACCAATGTTGATGTCTGCGCGTGCGTGGCGGTCAAGAAAGACCATGCAAAAAAACTAGTTGGTATTTGCAGTTTCGGCGCTGGACTTCGACAGGATTTGTTAAGATTGTAGGCAGATTCTATGAATCGTTGGAGGGAAGTAATCATGAAAAAGGATTATGCTTTTGTTTTTTTATCGTTCTTCTTTTTTGCGCCGCTGCCATTACATGCCGACGAGAAAACCGGGTTATCGGACGGGCAGACTATTTATGTGGCTGCCTATTCACATATTTACAGTGGCAATAGGGAAAGACCGTTCTTGTTGACTGTAACATTGAGCATCAGAAATATTGATCCGAAGCATCAAATCAAAATTCATGCAGTTGATTATTACGAAACACAAGGGAAGCTCGTAAATAAACACCTAGACAAACCGATAACTCTAAACCCATTGGAATCAGTCCGCTATGTCATACCAGAAAGAGACAAAAGTGGATCAGGTGCCAACTTCATAGTCAAATGGAAATCCGACAGATTTGTTAATCCGCCCATTGTTGAATCAATAATGATTGGCACACAATCCGGGCAGGGTGTCTCTTTCACCTCTCGTGGTCGAGGAATCATCACGCCGGACTAATGTCGCCGGTCGATCATCGGCCTCAAGACCGACAGTTAAAGGCCGGAACATCTTATTGTGAATATTCATATCAAATGAAGTTAATGCGTTTGCTATGGCGAATGGAACGATCCGCAGACATGGCGGACTTATGGACATGTTGGACGATCGTTTCTGTCAAGCCTTGATTGTTCTGTGCCCGCAATCAAGCCGGAGGGATTCGTAACACCGGTAGAATTGGAATAATCAAAAGGGGAATAAAACCATGAACCGTAACCACAATAGCAAGTTGTTTATCCTTGCACTCACCGTGTTCTTGGCCGTGGCTCATGTCCCACTGGGCTTGGCGGTTACTGACAAAACTATCAAGCAGCGGATCAAGGAGGCAGCAGCGAACAACGCCATACTGAGAGAAGCTAAGGTCGGGATTGTCGTGGAACATGGCTATGTCGTCTTGTACGGCACGGTGCGTCTCTATTCACAAAAAATGGCGTATGAGCGCATCGCCTGGCAAACCATGGGGGTGGTGGAGGTGGATGACGAAATCCGCGTGGTACCTGTGCGGCCCCTAACCGACACGGCCATCAAGCACAAGATCAGGGAGGTTGTAAAGACCTACGAGCGGTTCCACGGCGCGCAGGTGGATATTAGGGTTGAGGACGGCTCGGTATTTCTCCGCGCTACCCTTGATCATCCTAGCGACATCCTGTTCCTTAAACACCGGGTGGCTGAAATCGAAGGGGTTTTGGCCATGGAGATTGATGCCGCGTTCAGGGTATAGAAAGCCCCAGTTATTATTCGTTATTCTGTATGCTAGGTCAAAGAATTGGAGAAGAATGAGTGATAAAGAGAGATTTGCTCTTGACGGTAAGTGAGCAGCAAAGGACTTTCGGGCAAGTGTAGTCATCAATGGTGGTGATATGCTACCCCAGAATAATGAGCCATTTAGACAAGGCGAATTCATTACTACCTCGACACTCACTTTGCACGATTCAACTCTGCCGGGATTTATTGTCTCTGCTACCTGGGAAACGATGACCTTAGAATGTTCGATCAACTCTTTGAGAAAACTTGTAATAAGTATTTCTTCGTAGTCTGCCTGGCGCAACGCAAATTTGCAGTCGGAGGTCACACATTCGCAGGTATGAACTGGGTAGTTGGCTAACCATCCAGACTCAAGGACAGGTGTAAAATGGATACAGATGACTACGTATTCCAAAAGCAGTTTGGAAAAGGGTGTTGCCATTTGATGAGACAACAGCCATTATGGAAAGGTAAAAACGATTATGGAAAACTCCAAAAAACTGCATCAGTTTTTACGTAAATATGAGCATTATGAAAGAGAAATCTTGAAGTCGACGCACGATGAAATAAAGGATTATCTTAAGCATCTGGAAAAACCGACCCATTGGAACAGGTATGCTGTGGGAAGCGCCGCTGCAGATCCTGCACCCATAAGGATGACGTTCACCCGTATAAAACGACCCGAGACGGTCGTTGATAAAATTTTGCGCAAACCTGCTGATTTTCCCGACGGATTGTCATCCAACAGTTTCAAAAAGATGCATGACACGATTGGCGTGCGCATACTTGTATATTTTCTGTCGCAGCTTCCACTCTTAGATCGAGATTTGCGCAAGTCAGAATCTCTCGAAATTTCTGAAGAAAAGCCGCCCGTGGCGTACTTAAGTGAGAATTTGCACAGACGTCTTGGGTTGACGCACATAGTACGGAAGCAGAAAGAAAGCGGTTATTCTTCGATTCATTATGCCGTCCGATTGACCAAAAGCTCTGTGCCGAAGCCCAGCCGCCCCCTTTTTGAGATACAAGTCAGAACGCTTGCACAGGAACTCTGGAGCGAACTGGAGCATATTCTCGCTTATAAGCCTGAAACCAAAGCCCATTTTTCGGCAAGGCGACGGTTTGAGATCTTGAGCCAGGAGCTCAGTGCTGTAGACGAACATTTTGATTTGCTGTATAAGGAGCTTATCCGTAATCAGGAGACGGTTGAATACGAATACACTGATGCGCTTAGCTTTGGGAATCTGCCCGCGGTGCTTGGACAAGTAGGCGTGAAATGTACACTCAAGGATCTCCACGACATTTTACGTATTTTATCCAGCAGGGGAATAAATACTGTAGGAGACTTGCTGGAGATTGCGACACCGAGGAGGCTTGAGACAATCCGGAATACTTACCTTTCCTCAACTGGGCATGCACCCAGCAGCCTTGAACTTGTTGCTACACTGGGCACTATGAAAGATACAACAACCGTGTCGGCAGAAATCAAATTCATCAACACGCAAATTGAGTATCACCGGTCATGGAAGGCTTTCGAAAAAGAATTGTCACCAGCAGGACCAGATCTTCATCAGAAATCATGAAACCAGAGTTGGCCTAGATTACTGACTTGATGTATCCGATTGCGAGGTATTTCTTTTTGTCGAGCAGACCTGAGTAACGTGGCTGTGAAAGGCAAGGGAGAACTTTATGGGACAATCTCGGTTAGACTTATGGTAAAGGAAG
>MAVP01000129.1 GCA_001751075.1 Desulfobacterales bacterium S7086C20
AAGGAAATCCAAGAGCTGAAAGAAGATGGGTCTGGCTTCGGTCTTGCGTCGTGCGATGCTTGCCACACGCGCCACGCATTTTCTGTCAAGGAAGCCCAGCAGCCCCAGGCCTGTCAGACTTGTCACATGGGATTCGATCATCCACAGTGGGAGATGTATTCATCTTCCAAGCACGGAGTAAGGTATTTGTTGAAGCAAAATGGGGTGCTTCCCGAATCCACTGCGGCACCGACGTGCCAGACTTGCCATATGGAAAAAGGCAATCATGAGGTTAGGACTGCCTGGGGGTTCATGGCGATAAGGCAACCGATGCCCGAAGACAAGAATTGGGCAGCAGCCCGTAAAACTATCATGAAAGCGCTGGGGCACCTTGATCCTGATGGGAATCGGACGGCTAGATTTCATTCCGCAAAGGCGGTAGATCTGATGCGTCTTACGCAACAGGATTGGCAAAAAGAGCGAGACAAGATGATCAAAACCTGTAATCAGTGTCATTCCATCAATTTCGTCAAGAGAGAATTGCAGAAGGGTGATGAGATGATTAGAGAAACGGATCTCTTGCTGGCCGAGGCAATTCAAATCGTGGCTGATTTGTACAAGGATCACTTCCTTCAAAAGCCAGAAAGCTATGCGTATCCGTTTCCCGATCTGCTGACTATCAATGATGCCCCCACAGTAATAGAACAAAGGCTATTTGAAATGTTTAAAGGATACCGCATGAGAACCTTCCAGGGAACATTTCATGCAAGTCCGGATTATGCTTTTTGGTACGGTTGGAGTGAGATGCGGAAAGGATTCACTGAAATTAAGTGGTTGGCTGAATCGCTTCAAAAAAAACTTTGAGTTGTCAGAGCTAAGCAGGAGGTTTGAACATGTTGCCGATTAGCCTCCTCTCTCATTGACAAAATCGAAGCTATCTATTTGAGAGCGACAACCCTCACGCCCACATTATGGCCCTTGGCCAGGAGGGATATCTTTACTTCGGATTCCATCAGGCTAACCCTCGATAACGACCAGATAGTTTGACTCGCCCGTTCAATCAAAGCAAATCAGTTATCTTCTTATCCAAAAACTTTTCGGATTGTTTTCCATAAATCTTTTCAACAATTTTCCCATCCTTTACAAGAAAAAGCATGGGTATTGCGGAGATGTTATAGTCTCGCACGGCTGTCTCTCCGGCCCAGTATACTGGGAAGGTGACATAAGCTTTTTCCAGCATCGGCTTTATAGCATTAGGACCATCGAAATCAATGCTGATGCCGACCATATTCAGACTGTTAACTTTGTGTCTATTATACAACTTCACCAAAGTCGGCAATTCCTCGCGACAAGGTACACACCATGCAGCCATCATTACAATGACAGTCAAACCATTATTGGTCTTAATCATTTTGTCAATGCCGGCCGAGTCGATGGTTCCTACTGTAAATTCCGGGCTAGCCAAACCGACATTGTCAAGACAAATCATTAACGTTAGCCAGGTGATAAATAGTAATGAGATTTTTGATCGCATAGTACGTTTTCCTGAGCTTGTTGTATGAATATGAGAATGAGAAAAACTCGTACCCCTGCGTCGCTTCAAGACACGCGAAACCCAAGGCGTTAATGCTTGTCTTTGCTCCATCCGTTTTCCATAGATCCGTGCTGCGAGAAATGCCAGAACAAGACCACAGAAGGTAAACAGAACGAGTCCTGTATTATGGCTTAGTCCCAAAATCCTTGAAAGGCCTTCCGCCGAAAAGGCTCCGACCAACAACCCAAGAACTGGAAGAATATAGAGTACGAGCATGCCTTTTATCTTGGTTTTAGGACTGAGCGAAATGTCCACTTCGTCTCCTATCCTCGCATTGGCTACATTCTTGGCCTTCACTACTATCCGGTCCAAGCCTTCCACTATGTGACAACTGCTCTGGGTCCCGCAGTCTCCACAGGAATGTCCGCAGGCACTCGTGCGCCGGGTCATGACCCAGGCCCAGCCGTCTTCAACCCTTCTGACAATACCTTTTTGTGTGTTCATGATGCCCTGGAAATATTGCGTTATTTGAGTTTTGGTTATAGCTTTTCCACCGTTCGGTTTTCGATAAAGGCAATGAATGTGCCAAAAGAATGCTGGTTTGTTAAGCCCCAATATTAAGTATAGTCACACCTTATTAAACTGGCTTAAACCTGATCTTCCTGAGGCCGGCACTTGGATACTTTGTATGCATGTCGAGGATCATAATGTATCCAGGTGGATAATAAGTATCCGCCGCATGCTGTTTGATGACTAAAAGATAACATATTGATAATGAAGCATACATGTATCACTAGTTTTTTGGTATAGTTTATGCTAGATTTCTTAATATTTATGTTTCAGTAAGGAGGGTATAAAATATGAAAAATCGCGTCAATTTTACAAAATTCCTTGTTATTACAGGGTTTGTCGCGCTTGTCGCCGCTGTCACCATTTCCTTCGCCGGTAGAGTACCGGAAGAAGGGGGCATAACACGTGAGACCGTTAAGGAATTGGCTGAGCAGGAGTTTTACAAAAAAACAGATGGCTCATCAAAAGCGATCTTTAACGTGGAAGGAATGTCATGTTCAGGGTGTATTTTTACCATAAAATCGAGTCTGTCGGAGTTCAAAGGTATCAATGAGATTCTCGTGGACGTTTCGGCCGGGAAAGTTGAAATTTATTTTGACGACACAGAGCTTAAAGATGTTGATCAAATTGCAGCAGCCATAACAGCAAGCGGGTATCCGGCGAAAATCGGCAAAATCGAAACTGCTGAGCAGGTAAAAAAGAATCTGGATTTTATGGCGACTCGCGCCCGGTTGTATATCGCATCAGCAGGGGGGCTGGATATTTCCCGGAATGATCTTGATTCAGAGCTAGAGTATGCAAAGAAGAGATATTCAAAAACCTACGGAGAAGGGATGTTTTCAACAGATCGAGGAAAGGCGCTTCTGGATAGATTAAAAGGGCAAATTGTATCACGCCTCATTAACGAAGGCATCCAACTGCAAGAGATCCAGAAATCGGGTTTCAAATTGGGTAAGACCACGGTCGATAAGGAGCTTGATGAGTTCCTGAGCAAAAAAGGCATGAAATTAGAGGACTTCCAGACTGCTTTAAAAGAAAACAGTTATTCCTTTGAACGGTTTATGAAGAGATTCGAGATCCGGGTACTTGTAAAACAGTATCTAGATTCGGAAGTCTTTTCCGGAGGTTCAAACGACCTTGAGAAGCAGCAACTGTATTCGAACTGGTTCAATAATGCGAAGCTGTTGGCAAAGGTTGTGTATTATGACAAAGATCTAGAGGGCCTTGTTCAAAATCAGTCGTCAGGATGCGGTAGTAGTTGTTCTGCCAAACAAGACAACAAGTAGGTCTTCAAAGGGCAAAAGCATTGTTTCGTGGCCGTTGATGGAATTGACCATGTTTGAGTGTTATGTTAAATGACCTGTGAAAGGGGGCTAGCGCATGCCAAAGATTTCAAAGAAGTTCGCAACCCTCCTTGTTATTGTGATTTGCGTCTTTGTAATTGGCGGTGTGAAGCTTTTCTTCCAAGTTTTTCGATTGGGTCCCGATGATACAATTGCCGCACGGGCTAAAGGGAATCCTGAAGGGGCCATTCGTATTACTGAATATGTTGACTTTCAGTGTCGGAACTGTGCGAGAGGAGCGAGATATCTCAGTCGTTTCATGAATGATCATCCTGATCAGGTTTACCTGGAGCTTAAGTTTTTTTCTACGTCTGGGCGGCATTCACTACTTAGTGCCCGTTTTGCTGAGTGTGCTGCCAGACAGGGCAAGTTTTGGCCCTTTCATGATTTATTGGTCCAACGCCAACATCGATGGAAGCAATTTTCTGATGCTCATCCAGCCTTTGAGCAAATGGCAAAGGATGTAGATCTTGACCTTTCAAGGCTTGAGAAGTGCTTGGAAGATAAGTCGATCGCCAAGCTGATTCTCAAGGAAAAAACTGATGCAAAATCTCTCGGTATTAAACGTACTCCAACATATTTTGTCAATGGCAAGATGGTAGTCGGTTTGAAATCATTGAAGCAAGAATTGCAACAGTATTTCGGGGGGAGTGATCACTAACTTCTTCGTTGTCATACGCATTCTTATGGGGTTTGCTCTAACGCTTGTGGGATTTCAAAAACTCATTGAACCTTATCAGAATTTTCTTTATGCCGTTCAGAGTTACGAATTGTTTGGCCCATCCTTGGAACAAGTCATTGCTAGGGTAATGCCCTGGTGTGAGGTCTTCTTGGGAGTATTTCTCGTTCTCGGGCTATGGCTAAATTGGATTCTAAGGGCCTACGTGGTCTTGTTTGCAACCTTTGTAATTGTTGTGAGTCAGGCCATGTTAAGAGGTTTGCCCATTGAAAATTGTGGCTGCTTTGGGGAAAGCCTATCTTTTTCCTTGCCCACAATGTTGATTGCTGATTGTCTTTTGTTGGTCGTGGCGGTGATACTATTGTATCGGATTCATCAAACCCGTGTTTACAGTCTGGACAAGTACTTTTTGGAAAAATGACGGATGGTCGAAGCATTCAACGCCCGCCATCCTATGTTATGAATTTGCCTCTGTGCTCGTCGTTGCGCTAGCTCTTTGCCAGGGCAGCTTAAGGCGGTTGGGGGGCCTTTTCCTGTGAGCCCGTTACGAAGGGCTCACCATATTGTTTTTGCGTTTCGAATTTAAAATAACAATTGGACAATATACGGGGAACTCAGAACATACGGAAGGAATAGAAGATGGACCTTTATGCACTGGCCCGGGGCCCCTTTGCCTGGGTTGCCTTGTCAGTTTTTGTGCTTGGTAGTCTTTTCAAGATTCTTTCTCATGTTTTCTTGGGAAAAAGGGAAAAAATCTTGTATCCCGCCATGACCTTTAAAAACAGCCTACGGTCTATCTTCCATGGAATAGTACCCTTTGGAGCTGCGTACATGCGCAAGAGGCCGGTTTTCACTATTGTCGCATTTGTTTTTCATTGTTGCCTTTTTGTCCTACCGTTTTTTCTCCTTGCCCACGTTCTTTCATGGGACGAATCATGGCAGATATCGTGGTGGAGTATTCCAGACAGCTTGGCTGACAAATTGACCATCCTGGTCATTCTGTGCGGTGTTTTTTTTCTGGTGCGAAGACTGGTCGTGCCCGAAGCAAGAAAGGTAACGCAGGGCTTGGATTGGTTGCTTCTAACGATCGTTATGCTCCCGTTCTTAACCGGATTCCTGGCTTACCACCAATGGGGGCCTTATAAACCTTTACTCATTTTGCATATACTTTCAGGTGAATTACTACTCATTGCCATACCGTTTTCAAGACTGAGTCACATGTTGCTGTTTGTTTTTACTCGCGGGCACATGGGCTCAGAATTCGGGAAAGTTCTTGAAAGCCGAGATTGGTGACATGCGGGAAACCCATATACATACTCCCTAGGCGGTCATTGATAAGGAGAGAGTCCAAAACGTGAAAACTGCGCTCAAAGAAGAAAAGAGTCCAAACGAGCAAGCTGACGTTGAAATGACAAAAGAAAAACTCGCGAAAGATCTGCAGCAAAAG
The DNA here is from genome assembly GCA_001751075.1 of Desulfobacterales bacterium S7086C20. GTDB lineage: Bacteria > Desulfobacterota > Desulfobacteria > Desulfobacterales. The sequence continues at coordinate 5,553 of MAVP01000129.1, forward strand.
TCACAACAGATGGGGCAAGTAGTCAAGAAGAACTTGAGCGGGCAAATTTTGTCTATGATGAATTCTTGCGTACATTGCGGTGTATGCGCAGAGGCCTGTCATTACTGCGTTTCCACGGGAGACCTTGATTTGATGCCTGCCATGAAGCTGGGAAAAATGTCCGAGATATTACGCAAGCATTTTCCTCGATCTCGATCCCCCTTTTCTTTTTCGAAAGATCGTATACTGGAAGACGAGGAAATCACGGAACTCTTTGAGGCAGCCTTTGAGAATTGCACACTTTGCGGCAAATGTGCCATGACCTGTCCCATGGGTATCAACACGGGGGAAATCATGTTCCTGGCAAGGACCATGCTTTGTAGCATTGGGAGACTCCCAGAAGGGCTTATTAATCCTGTCAAGACAGCCTTGGAAGTGGGTAACTTCCTAGGTATATCTACTCAGGAGTTCAAAGAAACCATTGAATGGGTCCAGGAAGAAATGGAAGATGAGATGGGCGAGGGCTTCTCAATCCCCATTGACAAAAAAGGAGCGGAGATTCTCTATATCCCCCATCCTTTGGAAGTAAGAGATTTCGTGTTCCTACTCATGTACCCCATTAAGATCATGCACGCCGCCGGCGAAAACTACACCTTTTCTTCATACGACTATGACACGGTCAATTATGCCTATCACCAGGGAAACAAAGATAGTATGGCACGCATTGTCCAACGGGTCTTGGATGCTCGAGAAAAACTAGACGCCAAGAGTATAGTGCTGGCGCCTTGTGGCCACGGATACAGATCACTGCGCTGGGAATCAGAAAAGTATTTTGGAAAACGGCATTCCTTTCCTGTGTTAAGCATAGTGGAACTTATTGATTGCTATATTCGCACGGGAAGGATCCAGATTGACAAAGACACGATTGAAGGCTCAGTAACTTTTCACGATCCCTGCAACATCGCACGGTGTGGTGGCATTATTGAACCCCCCAGGAATGTTCTGAAGGCCCTCACGTCCCAATTTGTAGAGATGGAACCGCACGGGGCCTTGAATTACTGCTGTGGGGGAGGAGGCGGGCTTGCATCAACATCGACCTACGGCGAACGGCGCATGGCCATGGGAAAGATTAAGGCTGAACAGATTGCCCAAACAGGCGCCAAAGTCGTGGCCACAAGTTGCTTTAATTGTATGGTTCAGATCCGCGATTTGAACGAAGCCTATGGACTAGGTGTCGAAGTGAAAAGTATTGTTGAGCTGGTAGCCAATTCGTTGAGACTCCCGCAGGGCTAACAATTTTTGGTATTTCTACCTCTATGGTCTAAGCATCTTCGTTGCCTGCTACATGAATCGGCTTAATAAATGTTTCTAATGAATATTGAGACCTTTGCAAAACGCCCCTTTTTGCCCGATTGAGCGCTATGCTTCACTTCGTGTCTGTGTCAGGCTCAAATTTTAATCCTCGAAATACTCA
>MAVP01000130.1 GCA_001751075.1 Desulfobacterales bacterium S7086C20
TGGTGATTTTATACAGCGCGGCTTCACCGCTCAAAAAAATGACTTTATAGCCTTTCGGAGTTTAGGCGTAAGCCTTTTATAAAATCCTTACGGATAAAGACGGACAAACGATTGGACCGCGGCAAAGCCCGTAGCCAGGGCCAGGCCTGAACCGCATTTCATGCGCATCCAGTCCTGGTGAGCCAGGATGGAGCCTGCGGCGAAAAAACAATTTAAAGACGGGACGGTCGGATCTGTGGGAGCGACCAAGTTTGAACTCATTTGCTGTGTGTTTCATCACCACTCAGCCGCTTTAAAAGATAAGTGTAGATGTCTCTAACCTTCAGATCCATATCCGTGCCGCTCTGGGCGCACGTCAGATGGATCTGACACTTGGGACAAGCTGTGATAAGGGTTCGTGCTCCCGTTTGTGCGGCTTCCTGAAGCCGTTCCATTTGCATTGCTTTTGAACAACTTGAACACTCCATCCAGGCACTGGTTCCGCAACAAAGCGCATTTTCCCTACTCCTTTCCATTTCTACAAATTGTGTTTCAGGAAGGAATTGAAAAAGCTGTCGAGGCGGTTCATAGATTCCTGAACAACGCCCCAGTCGACATGGATCATGGTAAGTGATCGCGGCGTCAGATGATGGCTCAAAAGTCAGTTCTGCACCCGGCAGTTCGCGTGCCAGAAATTCTGTCATATGCACTACTTCAAAGGGGAGATCTCCAAAATATTTCCGATAGTAGTTTTTAAAGGTGAAATAACCTTCCGGGCAACTGAAAAGCACTGTCTTAGCACCAGAGGATTTAATCACTTCAACGTTCCATGAAGCTAACTTGCGAAAAACAGCTTCATTTCCGCTCCACAAAGCATCGTGGCCGCAGCAGCGTTCATGGTTGCTGATGACGGGCTCCACTCCCATCTTATTCAGCAATATGAGCACACTTTGCGCGGTCTCAAGGGGGAACAAATTTAGATAACGGAACGTCACATCAAAATAAGGCAGACACCCCACAAAATAAAAGTACTCCCCGGTGTCATGAAAAGCCCCAACTTTCTCTGCCCACCCGGTACGCTGCTGTTTTATGTTCCGGGTTTGCAAGCTGGCGATGGCTTGAAGAATGCCATGATGACTTTCATGGGGAGAATTTCCTGCTTTTCGGGCCTCCTCTCGATGAGAACGAATGAATTCCGGGAAATCAATGTCCGCAGGACAGCGTTCGCTACAATGTGCGCAACTCAAGCACGCCCAAATTTCACGGCCGTGGAGCAAGCTTCCGTCCGGTTCTATCATGGCTCGTTTGATAATCTGTCTCGGTGAAAAACCAGAAAGTTCGCGACTTATGGGACAGCTTCCCGTGCATTCACCGCATTCTATACAAGAGTCTGTTTGTTTCCGGGTAAGTTGCATGCTCTATTCCATCAGGCCTAAGCTATCTGGTGTAGGTTCGAGTTCCCATTCCCATTTTCTGTTATCGGTGAAAGGATTGTCTCCGAGTTCTTTGAGTAATTGAACAAAAGAACGGATTTCTTCGGTAAACGCAGCCCCCTCGGAAGCTGAAATCCACTTCAAGCGCAGGCGGCGCTCATCCACCCCAAGTAGCCTGAGTATTTCCCAGGTTTCTTCAATCACCTTTTGACATCTTGCATTACCATCCAGGTAATGACAGTCTCCAATGTGTCACCCGGATACCAATACCCCGTCTGCTCCCTTAAGGAAGGCCCTGAGCAGGAAGCCATGGTGCACTCTCCCAGTACACATTAGGCGGATCAAGCGTACATTCGTTGGATATTGCATTCGGGAGACCCCAGCCATATCAGCCCCAGCATAAGCGCACCAGTTACACACAAAAGCCACAATTCTAAGTTGTTCTAAAGAAGACATGGACATTCCTTTAGGGATGGTCAGATAGATTCTTCGATCATAGCATTGATTTGTTCTTCTTGGAAATGGGCTAATGACGCCGCTCCTGTGGGGCAGGCCACATTACAGCCCCCACATCCCGTGCACAGCGCCTCTGTTACAACAGCCTGCTTGCGGCCTCCTTCTACTTCTTTCACTTTGATTGCCTCAAAACAACAAGCTTCCTCGCATTCTCCACAAGCCCGGCAACGACCTGAATCCACATGGTTTATCATGCCTTCGGCCACAATTTCTTTCTTTGATAGTACAATAATTGCCCGTAAAGCCGCTCCACGAGCCTGCGCAATGGTTTCGTTGGCAAATTTAGGGCCTTGGGACAGGCCACAGAGATAAAAGCCTGCTGTAGCAAAATCGAGGGGTCTGAGTTTGGGATGTGCTTCCATAAAAAAGCCATCTTGATCAAGGGGGAGACGCAAGACTTCAGTGAGCTGCTTGCTTTCTTTACTGGGCCGGATGGCCGCGCTTAAAACTAAAAGGTCTGCTTCTAGTTGAATAGGCGTTTGCAGTTGAGCATCAAAGACTGAAATACTTAGGTGGGCACCCTGGGACGCCACTTTGGGTTTCTCTTCTCTTTCAAATCGATAAAACCGAATGCCCTGTTGACGTGCTTTCAGATAATAGCTTTCCTTAAAACCATAGGTGCGAATGTCCCGATACATAACAGAAACCTGGGCATTGGGGTTCATTGATTTCAACTTCAAACTGTTCTTGATGGCAGCCGTACAACAAACGCGGCTGCAGTAAAGGTATTCTGGTTCGCGAGAACCGACGCATTGAATCATCGCCACCCGCTTAAGTTGCTTTACCTCCTCGGGCTGTGACATCAGCATGGCTTCAAATTCCTTTTGCGTTATGACCCGAGGATGTTGTCCATAAAGATATTCCGAGGGCTTATACTCCTGCCCACCAGAAGCTACGAGCACAACGCCGTGTGAGACGACTTCGGACTCGCCCCTAACTGAAAGGGTAGAGGTAAAATTACCGCAATTTCCTGTAATCGAAACCACTTCCGTTTCTTTGTACACAGTGATCAGAGATTGATCTTCAACTTGCTTAATGAGCTCTTGCACGTATTGGGCTGGATTGGCACCATCTTCAGTGTAGTAAAGCGTGCGCGCGTTGCCCCCCAATTCCGTGGTTCGTTCCACCAAAATGGCAGGGAACCCTTGTTCCGAAACGGAAAGCGCTGCTGTGAGTCCAGCCAGCCCGCCCCCGATCACCAGTGCGGTTTGAATTATTTCATAAGAAGTTTCATAAAGCGGCTTCAGGAGGCGAGCCCTGAAAACAGACATACGCACCAAATCTTTTCCCTTTTCCGTTGCAGTTTCCGGTTCTGCCTGATGGACCCAGGAATCTTGCTCCCGAATATTCGCCAGTTCAAAGAGATAAGGATTGAGCCCCGCTTCCCGCAATGTATTCCTAAACAGGGGTTCATGGGTCCGAGGTGTACACGCTGCCACCAACACTCGATTGAGTCCATGCTCTTTAATTGCATGCTTAATTTCCTGTTGTTGATCATTGGAGCAGGCAAACATGCAATGGGTCGCATAAGTTACATTGGGGAGAGAACGAGCATAATCGGCAACCGCTTCAACGTCGACTACACCGGCAATATTGATCCCGCAATGGCAGACAAAGACACCAATCCGGGGTTCTTCATCGCTCACGTTTCGTTCAACAGGTATTGCCGGGGGAGCAACAAGTGATCCTCTCGCATCAGCAAGCAGAGCAGTGGCCCGAGCCGCCGCACTGCTACCCTGCTGGACGGAGTCCTGAATATCCTTGGGACCCTGGACTACACCGCAAACATATACACCAGGTCTGGAAGTTACAACCACATCCAGAGGGTCAGAAGCACAGAAACCATATTCATTTAATTGGATACCGATCTTTTCTGCCAATTGTTTGGCGGAAGGATTCGGACATAAGCCAACGGAAAGCACAACCATATCAAATGTTTCTTCCCGAATATGATGTTCCGGCGTGGCATATGAGATGCGCAACGTATCATCTTCAGGGTTTGGGATCACCCGGGAAATCATGGACCGAACATAGCGGACATCACTATCTGATTTGGACCTCTCGTAAAAACGATCAAATCCCTTGCCGTGGGCCCTAATATCAATGTAGAAAATAGTGGCCTCAATGTCATGTTCCCTGGTGATCATGGCCTGCTTCGTGGCATACATGCAACATACGGCGGAACAGTACTCGCGCCCGAGATGATTGTCCCGTGAACCCACGCACTGTATCCAGGCGATACGCCGGGGTATTTTACCGTCAGAAATTCGTTGGATATGACCCTGAAAGGGACCTGCTCCCGAAAGGATTCGTTCGTACTCCAGACTGGTAACCACATTGGGCCAACGCCCGTAGCCATATTCGCCTCTAATACGGGCGTCAAAAGGCTCAAATCCTCCGGCCAGGATCACAGCACCTGTTTTAAGTCGAACGATTTCATCTTCCTGGTCAAAAAAAATAGCCTTGTTTTCACAAAGCTTTTCGCAAATGCGACATTTTCCTTTTGTGAAATAACGGCAATGTTCTTTGTCGATGGTGTAAACGAGCGGAACTGCCTGGGGGTAGGAGACATAAATGGCCTTGCGTCTGTTTAAGTCCAAATTGAATGGGTCTGAAACTTCTACTGGGCACTTCTCTGCGCAGATGCCGCAACTCACACACTTCTCCGGATCCACCGCGCGGGCCTTCTTTTTGAGTGTCAACTGAAAACGACCCGGCTCCCCATCCAAATCGAGGACATCGGTATAAGCAAGAATCTCGATATTGGGATGATTGGCCAGTTCCACCAGCTTGGGTCCCATCATACAGGAGGAGCAATCGTTGGTGGGAAATGTCTTGTCGAGCTGGGCCATAACCCCACCCACACTCGGCTTTTCTTCCACAAGATGTACCTTAAACCCGGAATTGGCAATATCCAAGGCTGTTTGGACCCCTGCAATCCCGCCACCCACAATGACGATCGAGCCGATCTTTTCTTTGCGTTGATTCAGGTGTTCTCCTTGTATTGCCACTCTTTACTAAACCTCTTATCCTTTTGCCTTGTATGGTTTCTCTCTCGCAAAAAATAACTAACAGTTTGTCTCTCTCCCGCCTTGTTCATCTTCTATTCATCAGATCCAGCCCCCTAAGAAGAGAAAAAGGATCAGTGATATGCCGGGAAAGCCATTTTTTCACCCCCTTTACATCAATTGCAATTCCGATTAGCTCAGAAAAATAATAAACAGGTAAAGAAAAACGTCTCCCCCATTCGGCTCCGATCTTTCCCTGATACATGTCCAGATTCGCTTGACACATCTGGCAAGAAACGACAATGGCTTGTGCACCAACCCGTTGTGCCATATCGTAGAGTTTTCCCACCAACTTGGAGACTATGTCCGGTCGAGAAAGCACCTGGCTCGCTCCACAACAATCAGTCTTGTAAGGCCAGGGGACGGCTGTACCACCAAGATTCTGAATAATCCGATCCATGCTTTGAGGGTCTTCAAAGTCTGTGGCTTCCGTGATCTCAGGCGGCCGGTTAGCCATGCAGCCGTAATAACACGCGACCTTTAAGCCCACGAGTGGTTTTTGTACATGTTTTGCCACCACTTCCAGCATCTCCTTGGTGGCAAAAAAATTGGCGAGATCCCAAATCTTCGGCAAGGAAGCCTCCAATTTAATATCATATCGGTCCTTATAGTCTCCCTCCAGTACAAAAGCAGCAGTTTTTAGCCTATTAAAACACATGGGGCAGGGAACCAGCATGTCCTGATAAGGCATTTGGGCGGCCAAATTCAGAGTCCGCACTGCCAGCTCTATGCTCGCCCTGTGATCAATGCTGTGGGCCGCAGTAGCACCGCAACAATTCCAATCGGGAACTTCTTCCAGTTCAATGTCCAAGGAAGAGCAAATTCCGATAATAGATTCAGCGTAATCTTTGGCTGTTCCTTCCAAAGAACAGCCCGGATAATAGGTCACCTTCATTGTGGGTTTTTTCCCTGTTTAGGATGAGACAAAATGGTGCTAACTTCTTTTTTCCCCTTGATCGTTTTAGGAAAAAGAGCAAACCTTCCCTTGTAAAACATCTGCAAGCCTAATGTCAGATCATATTGCCATTCCCTCACGTTCCATTTGCGCCTGAGTTCGCCACTTCGGAGCATATAGGTCGGAAGGAGTGTTGTTTCAAAAACACGCCCCCGTTTCTTTACGTTGTTCAGAAACGTTTCATGAAAGGCCAGAATCTGAGGTTGGGGGGAAGGCACGCCTTCCTGAATAGCCATCTCTTTAAGGCTGTCCATCAGTTCTGCTATTTTAACCTCATTCGGGCAGCGTGTGGTGCACGTTTCGCAAGCCGCACACACCCATATTGTACGACAACGCAATACAGTTTCCCGTTGTCCGATAATCACCATGCGAATCACTTCGTCCGGATAAAGATCCATGGCAAAAGTGACGGGACAGCCGTTGGTACACTTACGGCATTGGAAGCATGCGCCAGCTTGAAATGGCCCGGTTGCCTCCAGTTGCTCCATAAATTTATGATTTGGGTGGAAAATTTCTTGAGACATGAATTTTAGTTCTCTTCCCTTATTTGGTCATTACTATTCAGAAACCCTTTACCCATCCAATGGACTCCTGTGATTTAAAACAGATAAGATAACCACTCAAACGATGTCGAGATAGTAAATAGTGCCCGACCGAAAACTGTTATTTTTCCTCCCGCTAATAGCGGGACGTCAGGCTCAAATTATAACCCGCCTGAGGCGGATAAATCCTCGAAATACTCAATGTATGGATGCCTGTCCCGCTGTATTTAAGCGGGGTGGTTATAATTTTCGCCTTCCTTGACCTTGGAAAAAATCCCTAGTTTTCGCTCAGACACTAAATAGTAGAGCCAACACTAACATCAAGATATTTTTTACTGGCGCAGACGAATAAAGGACTTAACAGCCCCAAATGCTGTGGCAATTGAAA
>MAVP01000131.1 GCA_001751075.1 Desulfobacterales bacterium S7086C20
CAGCGGCTATCCTGGTTGCATCAAAAAAAGAGGCGAGTTGTCCGTCCGAAGACGCCCTGCTTGCAACACAAAACATCCTGCTCGGTGCTCATTCCCTGGGACTGGGAACCTGCCTGGTTGGATTCGCAGTGAGTGCAATGAACAGGGACAGGAAAATCTGTGATGTTATCAAGCTGCCGGAAGATGAAAGCGTATATGCAGTGATAGCGGTTGGTTATCCGGATGAAAAGTATAAATATGTGACAGGGAGGAAACCCGCTTTGATTCGGACAATAACCCTGCCTTCCTGATTCTGGAGTTGTTTATTCCTTACAGCCTGCTTCAGCCGGGATGGAGAAAAAGTATCAGACTCGATCAGGGGATTAGCAGATGGGGAGACTAATTGTGGAGAAGTGTAGACCCAAAACCATTTTATTATCCAGAAAGGAGATACTCATGTCTGAACTGAAACAGAAAATTATGGCAAAAATAGATCGTCCGACCTTATCTGCCCTTTCCACCATCACGGAAGACGGGAAACCCTGGGTCCGTTATTGTACCCCCATGGCTGACGAGAACCTGACCATCTGGATGGCCACGTTTGTCAACTCACGCAAGGTGGCCCAGATCCGTAAAAACCCGGAAGTCCATCTGGTCACTGGCGTCACCGATATGGAGACGGCGGAGTCGTACCTTCAGATTCAAGGCAGAGCCGAGATCCTGACCGATGAAAAGACCAAAAAGGCGGTCTGGAATGATCACCTTAAAAACATCTTCTCAGGCCCTGACGATTCCAATTACTGCGTCTGCAAGATCACGCCATACCGTATCGAATACCAGGGTATGGGAATGGTCCCTCCGGAGGTGTGGGAGGTTTAAACTCAAGAGCCTTTAGAAAATGGAGGGGTCGCCTCGCCTGATGAAGGCCTTTGCACGCTGTTTTCCATAACCGGACCCACGGAACTGAGGTGGTCTGAGCGGGCCGTTACCATTGAATAATCCTATGAAGAAAAAATATACGGGGGGTTATATGTCTTCTTTTGAAGGGTTCTCAACAGAAACGCTCAAATTCTTTGAAGAGCTAACGCAGAACAACACCAAAGTATGGTTTGAAGCGCATCGGAGCATCTATGACCAATATGTACTGGAGCCAGCCAGGGGATTTGTCGCTGCCATGGGGGAGAAGCTGCATAACGTTTCCATCGGAATAAATGCAATCCCCAAGGTCAACCAGAGTCTCTTTCGGATCAACAGGGACACCCGGTTCAGCCACGATAAAAGACCCTACAAGACAAACCTGGGGATCTGGTTCTGGGAAGGGACCCGGAAGCGGATGGAATGTTCGGGTTTTTATTTCCACCTGGGGGACGGTAAATTGATGCTCGGCACGGGTATACACCTCTTTTCCAAAGAGCTTTTGCAGTTATTCAGGGATGCTGTTACCGACAAAAAACGTGCCCTGTCCTTAGGGGCAGCGGTAAATAAGATTTCCGAAAAGGGATATATCATTGGAGGAAAGCATTATAAGAGATTACCTCGGGGATATGATGCCTCCCATGGGCAAGCAGAATTCCTTCTTTTTAATGGTCTAACGGCAAGGATCGAGGAGGATACTCCCGAGGAGTTGTACTCCTCTTCCATTGTTGAATATGCCTTTTCCCACTACAAAAACATGTATCCCCTTCATGAATGGTTAACAAAAGCAATTGGCTAACCATGATCCCGGTTAAGTAAGGGCAGGGAATTCAGCCAGGCCCTGGGGAGAAGTCCCGGGGATGAATTCGAACCTGTTCGGCCGCGCCCAAAACTGATAGTGGTCTTTCAACTTACCGTGGAGGAGCGGGATCTCCGCAGCAGTCTCGATCACGAGACCGTGGTTAGAGTGCACCGCATGGTGGAGTAGGCATTACCGCGCGGTATTGATGAGGCTGAAGGTTTTCATGAACGTCCTGGAACTCCGGTTGAGGTATTTGCGTTCGTGGGAGCACGATATGCTTATCGTACAACCAGGGGATAATCGACGCACTCAGGCGGGAGAACTTCTACGGTGTGGGCATCCTGGATCTGGCAATAGTGGTTTCAGAGGCAAATCAGTCGGCACGCATCCATCGGCTTCTTGACCTAAAACCAGAGCAATTCTACTTTCTTTCCAGAAATGATAGTTGATAGGGCGCATGATTATTTGTAATATTGGGAGTGAGAGGACGTGACTGATTTGGAAACGCAGGTACTAATCATCGGTGGTGGCGCCACGGGAACCGGTCTGGCCCGTGACCTGGCCTTACGGGGTGTTCAATGTATTCTTGTGGAAAAGGAGGATATTAATGCTGGCGCATCAGGTGGAAACCACGGTTTGTTACACAGCGGTGCCCGCTATGTTTCTAATGATCCCGTATCTGCTGAGGAATGCCGTTCAGAGGCAAATCTGCTGAGACAACTTGCTCCACAGTGCATAGAAAACACTGGGGGGCTATTTGTGGGTGTAGAGGGGGATGATGAGAATTATATCGCGGATTTCCCCCTATTATGTTCGAAATGCGGAATTCCGATCCAGGAGATTTCCCGCGAAGAGGCCTTTGACAGAGAACCGGGCATTTCTGAAAAATTGATTGCAGCCTATCTTACTGAAGATGGCGCAATCGACCCATTCAAGCTTTCCCTTGAAAACCTTGCCCAGGCACAAAGCCTTGGGTGTATCTTCCTGCAGCATGTGAAAGTCATTGGATTCGAGATACGGAAAAATCGCGTTGAGACCGTTCATGTACTGGACACTGAATCAGGTCAACAGAGACTTATCAAGATCGATCAGGTGGTAAACGCTTCAGGGGTGTGGGCTGCTGAAGTTGCCGCCCTCGCAAATATCCCTATCAAAATGCTTTATTCCAAGGGGAGCCTTCTCGTTACTGCTCATAGGTTATCACACCAGGTGATAAACCGTTTGCGTCCCCCTTCAGACGGCGATATCCTGGTGCCAGGGGGGACGGTGTCGATTCTTGGTACCACATCCGTACGGGTTCATTCGTTGGATAATGTACGCCCCACCGTTGAGGAGGTGGACCTGATAGTTGACGAACTTGCCGAGGTGGTCCCGGGTCTCCAAGAAGCCCGATATGTTCGTGCATATTCCGGCGTGAGGCCGCTCATTCAGGCTCAAAAATCTGGCGATGACCGAGCTGTGAGTAGAGGGTTTACTGTATTTGACCACACCCATGATGGCCTGGAGAATTTTACTACCATTACCGGGGGAAAGCTCACCACTTACCGGCTTATGGCAGAAAAAGCAGCTGACCTCGTCTGTAAGAAGATAGGTATTTCCTCCCCTTGCCTGACTCTAACTGAGCCTCTTGCTTCTGTCAAAAAGGGCAAATGGACAGAGCCGGGATTGAGCCCGCGAGTATGGCTGAAAGAACATGCCTCGCGAAAGCCAATCCTTTGTGAGTGCGAAATGATCCCCGAAGATATCATCGATGATATTGTAGAGACCATCAGAAATGAAAACGGAACCTCGAGTTTCAAGGCGGTTGCAGCGCGAAGCCGAATGGGTAAAGGTCTCTGCCAGGGGACGGTCTGCGGAATGAGAGTCACCTCACATTTGTATGAACAGGGCATACTCCACTCAGATCAAGGCCTGGTAAATATCAAGGAGTTTCTTGGCGAACGCTGGAAAGGGGAACGTACTGTTCTTTGGGGCGAACAGCTCATTCAGGCCGGCTTTAAGGAAGCCTTGTATTGCGGGCTCTTGGATCTGGAACTTTAGCCCGGATTGAAAAAGGGGAAATGGTCATCGGAATGCCCAACTTAGATCCTCTAAAATGCGATTTACTGGTTATTGGCAGGGGCATGGCTGGTATGGCGGCTGCTCTTTTCGCTGCGAACAGAGGACTTTCTACTGTACAGGTGGGCATGACCGGCGAGATCGTTTTTGCCAGCGGCCTGCTTGACTTGATGGGTGTCTATCCCATTGAGGAAAAGAAGGTTTGGCAAGATCCTTGGGCGGCCATCGATTCCGTGGTGGGGGACCTGCCCGATCACCCATACGCACACCTGACAAAAGATGAAATAAATGCCTCCTTTGTTGAGGTCCTTTCCTTCTTGCAGAAAGAGGGCCTCACTTATTGCAGGGAAGAAAAGTATAACTCCAGGATGATAAACCCCTGGGGAAAAACGAAAGTGACCTACTGTGTGCCCAAGAGTATGTGGAGCGGTGTAAAGGCCCTGCCGAAAAAGCCACCCTGCCTGATTGCCGGATTTCGTGGCCTGAGTGATTTCAGTGCACGCCAAATCGTTGAAACGTTGCGGCATCAATGGCCAAAGCTTCGCGCAGCTCAAATCCCTTTTCCGGACACCAGCCATGTGAAAGAGATTTTTACTGGAGACATCCTTGCCCAATCTTTAGAGTTGTCTATAAATCGGAAGAAACTTATCGAATCACTGAGAAAACGTGTCAAAGATGCTGAAGTCATAGGGCTACCGGCAGTTTTGGGAATGCATCACACTGATGAAATCATTTCAGAGCTGGAGGAACAGATCGGAGTTCCGGTGTTTGAAATACCTACCCCCCCTGTTTCGGTGCCCGGCCTTCGCCTTAATGAAGCATTCATACGGGGGCTTTCAGCCAAAGGGGTTAAACAATTCCCACAGAACCAGGTTGTGAAGATCCGCCGGGTAAAGGGGGAAGAATTTGTGGCCATAATCGGCCACAAGCCTGTTCAACACACTCTTTTAACAAAGGGGATCATCCTTGCAAGTGGCAGGTTCTGGGGGAGAGGACTATATGCAGACAGACACCGCATTCGGGAAACGATTTTTGATCTTCCTGTGTACCAACCTGAGAATAGAGACAAATGGCACTCGGATGATCTCCTTGAATCCGGGGGGCATGCTATTAACCTGGCAGGCGTAGAAATAGATCACCTCTTCCGCCCCTTAGACAGCTCCGGGCACCCTCTCTTTCATACACTTTTTGCTGCTGGATCTATCCTTGCGCACCACGATTGGATGCGCATGAAATGCGGTTCAGGTGTTTCCATTGCCTCTGCTTACGGAGCAGTGAAAGCTTCTTTGCGATTGGCATGACAGGGAATTACGTATAAGGAATATGGAGTCTATGGAAGAATCTGCTTTTCTCTGATAAGAGGTGAACTTGATAGAGAATATCCCTAATATTCGGGCAGGCCTGCAGTTTGGTCACGAGGTTGCTAAGCAATTAGGCGATGTAAGGCTATCTGCATGTTTGATGTGCAGGACATGTACGGCAGTTTGCCCTATTACCAGACTAAATGATAGCTTTAACCCGTTCCGGTTTGTTCGCCTGGCTCTTTTTGGGTATATAGAGGAGGTGCTGGAAAGCGGTTTAATATGGCTTTGTTCTAATTGTTATGCTTGTCAGGAAAAATGTCCGCATGGGGTCAGGGTTACTGATCTAATGACCGCGTTAAAAAACCTGGGCATTAAAACTGGGCATGTGCCACGGGAGGTGCGGTTACAGATGAATATTATCAAGGATCACGGTCGTATTTACCCTATTGACGAATTTGACAACAAGAAACGCGAAAAACTCAGTTTACCATCACTCCCTACTTCGTGTGAAGCAGTATCAACGTTATTCCACGAAAACAGGGAGTAGAATTGCTATTTAGGATTTTTTACGCTTCTCCAATTATTATTAAGGACAGATTAATGACATACGCGTTTTTTTTGGGCTGCACCATTCCGGCAAGATCCAGAAGCTACGAAATGTCCTCCAGGAAAGTAGCTGAAAAACTGGATTTCGAACTCCGGGATATGAAGGAATTCATCTGCTGCGGTTATCCTATGAAGGCAAGCGACCAAGTGTCTTCTGAACTCATGGGTGCCTACAATCTTTCATTGGCGGAAAAGGCAGGTTTAGATGTGTGTACTTTATGCAGTTCGTGTGCATCTTATTTGACGGAGGTGGCCTATCACTTGGCGGAGGAGGGGCCTAAGCGAGACGAGGTCAATAAGCGATTATCGAGGCTTGGCCTGGAATACAAAGGTGATACAAAAGTCAGACATTTTGTACGCGTTTTATATGAAGAGGTAGAGCCGAAGGAAATTAAGAAGTACTTCAAGAGGGATCTCGGAGACCTTAAGATTGCCGTTCATTACGGATGCCACTACCTCAAACCGTCAGAGATTTATGACAATTTTGATCTGGCAGACCATCCAAAATCCATTGAAAAACTGGTCTCAATGACTGGAGCCCGAGTCGTAAGTTATGCCGGAGAACAAAATTGTTGCGGTGGCCCATTGCTTCCCGTTGACGAAAAGACCGCATTATCTCTGGCAAGAGAAAAACTTGATGCCGTTTCTGATGTTGGTGCAGATGCACTGTGTGTGGTCTGCCCCTTTTGTTCTGTCATGTACGATAGCAACCAGAAGACTATGTTATCCGGATTTGGCACGAAGTTTGACTTGCCTGTTTTGTACTTGACGCAGCTCTTAGGGTTAGCGATGGGATTTGGGAAAAAGGAATTGGGGCTAAATATGAATGTGGTCAAGCCCACGCAACTCCTCAAGAAATATTTCATTTAGTCTGGCTACCCTCACCTTCACCACTCAGCCGACTTCGTACTGATAGACGCCTACTCGTGAATCCGGCACCGGATAGGTAAGTCGTTCCCCAACCGGCGACTGAACAATGGTAATTCAAGAGGATTCCGGGTTCAGAGCCTCGAAATTTTACCCATAAGACAAATGAAATCGTTCCGGTTTTCGTCATCCAGAAAGACATCCTCCTGTTCGATTCCCCTCGAAAGAACATGATATACGCCCCTTGAACT
>MAVP01000132.1 GCA_001751075.1 Desulfobacterales bacterium S7086C20
ATGCGGGAATATCGCCCGTTGAAACATCCATTTACTGCCTCCCATAACACCGACTAGCTGTCTATTCAGGCTAAGATCTTAAAATTTATCCGCCAATATTTATGGCGGATTAATGTCAAGTTTATTACTGCACCGAAGTACTAAGGATGATGGTGAGGAGGAAAAGCGACCACTGCAAATCCTATTTTTCCCGTCTCCATAGTTTCAGCTCCGCTCTCAAGGCCTCGAATTCAGTCTTTATGGTCCGCTTTATTTCCATTAATGCATAGCTAAAGGCCTCGTGAGGAGCCATACCACTCATTTCGGATGCCGGCGCCTTGTCCTTGACATCCCCCAATAGCCTGTCCCCTTCCTGGGCGGCCAACTCTATTTCTTGTTCTTGTCCCAAAAAATCCGGTTCCAGGTCGTCATGAGAAGGCGTCTCCTCCAAGGTATCCGCGAAGGCCGCGGCCTCATCCCTAAAGGGGGCTTCTATACCTTCTGCTTCTACCCTGACTTCCGGGATCATTTCCGTCACCTCTTCCCTGACTACCTCCCTTTCTAAAGCAGGTGGGGGAGTCTCTTCCCTGACTACCTCCCTTTCTGAAACAAGTGGGGGAGTCTCTTCTCTTTTACTTGTTTCGGCCTTCCGAAGAGCAATGTGCTCCTTTAATTTCTTGAACCTCTTTATCTCGAAAAGAAGAGTCTTTTCTTTTTCCGCACTTGATATCCCTTTTGACAGGGCCACTTTTTCCAGACTGGTGTATACCGAATTTAGAAGTTTTATGGCGTCCGGGTGTGTATCCGCCTTATTGGTCTTTATATATTTTCCTACCGAATCCAGGAGTTGCAGGAACAAAAGAATGGTCTTATCTTCATTATAGGCATTTTTTGCCCTGCCTATTTGCTCCGTAAGCCTGGTCATGATTTCATCGGTGATTTCCCAGTCTATGGATAGAATAATAGCCTTCAGATCCCATAGAGGAGAAACCTCAATGCTGCGCTCTCCTTTTCCGGAGCCGGGGGATTCATCGCTTTCCCCAAAAAGCTTTTCAAGTCGTTTATCCACCTCTGCCATTACCGGATCCTCTTTGTCTCCGATCACCTTACAACCTCCTACTTTAGTTCTGCTCTCAAAGAAGCCACTGTCATGGAAATGATTTTCCTCATTGTCTCCGTTACATTTGAGCCCATCAAGGCACTGGCCTGGAAAGAGGGAACTTTCAATTGCGCATTCAGATCCTTTTGGAGCTGTTCAAAGGACAAAAGGGGGATGCCCTGTTCGCCAAGGTCGATTTTGTTATATTGCAGAACGAGCGGTATCTTGAAGATGTCCTTTTTGTATGTGCCCAGGTTCTCTTGAAGATTCTTTAGAGAATGGCCGTTGCTCTCTCTCCTCATCACCATGGAGTCTGCAACAAAAACGATGCCATCAACACCTCTTAAAACCAATCGCCTCGTGGCATTGTACTTGACCTGCCCCGGCACGGTATAGAGTTGTATCTTAATATGATATCCCTGTATTGTTCCTAAATCAAAGGGAAGGAAATCAAAAAAAAGCGTTCGATCTCCATGGGTTTTGATTGTTACCATCTCGGTTTTAATGCGGGATCTGAATGTGTTGTATATGTATTCCAGGTTTGTTGTCTTTCCTCCCCTACCCGGGCCATAATACACGACTTTTACCTGGACCTCTTTTTTCTTCAGGTTTACAAATGCCACATCAAAGTACCTTGCTAGACTGCTTCCGCTCATTCATATATGGAGGATGAAGGAAGATGAGATGAAAAACAGAACTCATATTAGTATTATGGTCCTAAAATTTTCTCCATCTTTCCGATTGATTCAGCCACTTTTAATCGCAAAAAGCCCAGGGATGTTTCCTTTCCGAATATGGTGACAAGCAAGAAATCGTTCATCACTTTGCTGAAATGTATGTTCTCTCTTTTCCCTTTGTGAAAAAGGAGAGAGAATTCGTCTTCCCCGATAATCTTGGCCATGGCACTTATTGCCCCGAAATTGCCGGCGGCCAGAGCCGCAAGTGTGTAAACGTCGTGGCCCATTTCGCCGTTGTCAAGATCCGCGATGATGTTGCCGGCCATATCGATGAGAACCACGCAATGGACGCCCAACTCCATGAGGTCCTTTTGCAGCACTTCCTCAATGCCGTTTAGCTGCTCGTGGGCAAGTGTGTATTTCAATTATTTTCTCCCGTCAATTTGTTTAGTGCGCCAAATTCAGAAAGATATTGGTGAAAAAATATCGCTAATCTCGGCCGTTTTAAAATACATGAAGCGAAGTTTAGCAATATACATACGAGTTGGATCAAACCGGCATATGGTGCTTTTTGTCTACTATTCCGGCGCTAAGGGTTCAAGGTAAATTGGATTTTGCTCTCGGGTTCGCATGACAGACGAGCCCTTTTTCGCTCCAATGACCTTCAAGAGGTCCCATTCACCCTTTGACTCTTTCTTGGATTTCCCCTCAACAATAAAGACGGAGCTTATGGCCTGATGGTCCCAGGATCGCCATTCCTCCTGATCTTTTAAGAGAGTAAACTTGTGACCTTCCAGGGCCTTGATGACTTGATTCGATGCAAAGCTCCCGGCCCTTTCCACGGCAGAGGCCCATTCATGTATGGCCACCCAGGCAGCGGCGCCCCCGGTTCCCGGAGGCTTGCCGTATTTGCTCTTGAAGGCATTGACAAATTTTCTTGACCCCGCAAATCGTTTGCTTAACCCGGAATACCAAGTGAGAGTGGAAATCACGCCTTCCATGACTTCAGGCCCCACTTCATGCGCCATATGCTCTTCCATGAGGGGAACCACAATTTTCATCTTCTTACTCAACCCGATCACGTGGGCCTGTTTCAGTGAAACGATCAAATCCTTGCCAAAGAGGATCAGAACCAGAACATCCGGTTTGGCATTTTTTGCCTTCAGAAGTTCCCTTTTAAAGTCCTTTTGACCTAAAGGGGTTCGAATCGCGCCAAGTGTATCACACTCATTCAATTCCGTAACCCATCTCATGGATCTTTCCAGTGAATGTCCCCATGTGTAATCAGCGGTGATGTAGAAATAGTCCGTTCCAGTACCATATCTTTCCACCAGGAATGGAGCAAGGGCCTTGCCCGTCATCCAGGCAGTCAAAAACCATCTGAAGGTGTGTCGGTGGGCCTTCTGAACAGTATGCCCTGCCTTGGTTTTCATGTGGCCGGTAGTGGCATTGGAATGTGTTAGAGCTGCCATGAAGACAACCTTTTGCTCCTGGCACACGTCGCTCTGTGCAATAGCTACGGCACTGCTGACTCCACCCGTCACCATGACAGCCTTGTGTAGTCTAATCAAATCAAGTGCATTTTTCTTGGCCACTTTGACGTTGGATTTGGTATCTTTGACTACAAAGGAAATCTTTTTGCCAATAACCCCGCCCTTGGCATTGATCTGTTCAATGGCCAATTTGTAGGCTCTTTCTTCGTCTATACCTTGGTCGATATACGGGCCTGTTAAGGGGACATTGATTCCGATGATGACGCTCCCCTCTTCCTGGGCATTAGCGACATGGGTTGTGACCACCAGACCTGACAGAAAACATGCAATCAGCACTAAGGCGAAATCTCCCTTTGCGTGCGTGCCCCTCATGTCAACACCTCCTTAGCAGACGAGCAGGACAAAAACCCTCCCCATGCTCAATTCCCCTTTATTTTGTAATACTAACAACATGGATACCACATTATCAAGCTAAATTTTAAATTTCTCAAGCTGGTGCTCCATTAGACGTTCCCAAAAATCGAAAAAAAAGGCTTTGATGGAGGGAGATTCATTTTTGACCCAAGGAATTACTCTATGCTTTCCACCCCGTCTGAGCCCTTATTGAATGAAGGGAAGGCGCTTAAAAGGATATCAATATAATCGCTAACTCATTGATTATTCATAGAAATTAAATGGCACCTTATTAGGCTTGCTTGCCAAGGGCCCAGCAGAAAAAAGCTTCTTCCATATCTAGTTGGGATATGGACGCGCGAAATAGGATAACCAGGTAAAGCCTGCAAATTTCGTTTTGAGGTGAATATTTCAAAAATCAAGTTTCCGGGTTGACCCATTGGCGATAATCCTCTATTGCTGGGCCTTTTTTCTTGACAGGAATCAAATTCTTCCCATATTATCAAATAGTTCATCGGTATCAAATTGGTGTTTTGCGAGCACCGTGGTCTCCTGCCGGCGCCTTTCCGGAGGACGCCGGTGGCCTGGATACAATAGCCGATCCAGGTCTGACTCGAAGAATGCTAAACGCGAATGTGAAAAGCACGATTGCCTGAGATCGAGAAAGGAGATCAAGGCATTGTGGAGATCTGGATGAAGCCGGGAAAGAAAATACCACTTACAATCGTGATAAGAGGAGATGAAAGGATGGAAGATGTATCGCGGTCAATGTCTGGAGGAAGTTATTTAGCACTTGTATTGCTTACGGGTTTGCTATGGGGCATGTCCATTAATCCCGGCCCGGTTTTCGCACAGTCCCCAGGTATATCGGCGAGTGAAATCGTGCTGGGCCAGTCCTGCGCCCTTGAAGGGCCTACGCGAGCACTTGGAATAGGGATGCGGGATGGGGCCCTTGCCTATTTTAAGCTCCTCAACTCCAGGGGCGGTATTAGGGGGAAAAAAATACGCTTAATCAGTTACGATGATGGGTATGAGCCAAAGAAATGTCTTGCAAATACGAAAAAGTTGATCAATCAAGACAAGGTATTCCTTCTCTTCGGGTACGTGGGCACTCCCACGTCTCAGGTTGCCGCCCCTATTGCGGCAGGAAAGAAAGTTCCCTATTTTGGGCCTTTTACCGGTGCTGAATTTCTTAGGAATCCGGTAAACCACTGGATCCTTAATCTGCGTGCAAGCTACTACCAGGAAACGGAGGCCATGGTGGCGCATCTGATTACGGAAAAGGGTTTCAAGCGCATCTCGATTTTCTACCAAAATGACGCGTACGGAAAAGCCGGCTTGGACGGGGTGAGGCGGGCATTGGCGAGGAGAATGATGTGGGCCCTGAATGAGGCACATTACCCTCGCAACACCGTAGAAGTTCAACCTGCCGTGAAAGCCATGCTCATGACCAAACCCCAGGCCGTCATTATGATCGGGGCCTATGAGCCTTGCGCCAGATTTATCAAACTGATGAGAAAGGCTGGAAGCGACGCGCTTTTCCTTAACGTCTCCTTTGTAGGGGCCGATGCCATGGGACGGATTCTGGGGAACGAGGGGATTGGAGTGGTCGTTACCCAGGTGGTTCCCTATCCCTATGATAAAAGGGTGCCCGTCGTGGCGGAATTCCATCGCACAGTAAGGGGGCATTCTCCCCAGGTGGAACCAAGCATGGTCGGTGTGGAAGGGTTTATCACTGCCAAGGCCCTCTGCAAGATCCTGCTGGAGACGCCCGATCCCATAACCAGGGAAGGTTTTATTGAAACGGCGGAAAAACAATCAAATGCCGATCTTGGAGGGTTCACTTTTTCCTTTAGCCCGGAAAATCACCAGGGCTCCAATCTCGTTTACCTGACCCAGATAGGCCCGGGCGGATTTGTAATGCCGATTAACGACCTTAACGACCTATACGAATATGTGAAGTAAAATCCGCTCTCTCATGCCTTCCCCCATTGTTCGCGGACGTCGAGGCCTTTCAGCAGGACCTTTCCACCCTAGGAGGCTGTCCCCGTGAATTGCGGCTGGGCTGGACACAAAGCGCTTGGTTTGACCAAAAGAAAGAGAAAAGTAACGGCTTGATGAATTACTCCGCGGCAAGCCACGGGGTATCAATAAATGATAATTTCTATCTTAACCCTAACGCAGCCCCGAACAACGGGATTTACGCTACGCTCCAACAAGCTGCGGGAAATTTAACCCGGCAGATTTCGCAACATCTATCGCACACTCATTGTAATCTGTGTAATCTGTGGATTAAAAACGACTTTTTTGTGTTATAGAGGCCGGCAATTCTACGTTTTTGTATTATTTATTTTTGTCCATATTGTCCTGAAACACCTTAAGCGGTTAATAAATCCAGTCATTTTAATGCCATCCTAACTTGGCACAGTAGTTGCAGTACTCTGAGAGTTATAGGTTTGAGGGGGACATTGCTGATCTAACCGTGTCGGGGGTAAATGCCTGGAGGGAAAGTCATGTTCAGACAAAATTCGAATACCGGACCTACCGAAAAAATCGTGGAGAGCGATGTCAGTATCAACAGATTATTGTAGTGCCGCTAAGTTGGGCGGCCTCACTAGGAGGAGGAAGGAAGATGAATTGTCAGACTCACGAAGATGTAGAAAAGATTGTAAAAGATAAGGATATCAGTTTTATTCAGTACTGGTTTACCGATGTCCTGGGTGTCCTGAAAAGTTTTGCCATCACGCCGTCGGAGTTGGAAGAGGGCCTGACCGAAGGAATGGGCTTTGACGGCTCTTCCATCGAGGGCTTCGCCAGGATCCATGAAAGCGACATGATCGCAAAACCGGATCCCACAACATTTCAGCTGGTGCCGTGGAGGGGCGGGGATCGGCCCGTGGCCCGTATGTTTTGCGATATCCTGAACCCTGACGGGACGCCTTATGAAGGGGATCCTCGGTATGTATTCAAGCGGCTCCTGAGCAAAGTGGCTGAACAGGGGTACACCTTTTATGTGGG
>MAVP01000133.1 GCA_001751075.1 Desulfobacterales bacterium S7086C20
CTTGCCATCATGTTAATGGTCGGATTTGTTAGCATTTCAAATGTAAACCGTGATGCTACCAGAAACCTAGTGTCAAAGGAATTGCAAAAGGTGTTTATGTCAATCAGGTTTTGAAGTCTCTACGGATGATGATTTTTTATCCTCTCGAGACCGATATCGCCTGAATCATACCGCCATGTTCCAGTTTCCCGAATGGCTACTTGTGACAATTCCCAATGACATAAGGCGACTGCATGTACGCTTACCCTTTTTAAACTCATACGAAATAGCCATACTGCACTTCCTATTGTACGGTCCAGTGCAACAAAGATTGGTTGACGATGCGTATACAGGTGATGTATATAATTCTTCGTGAGAGGAGACTGAGAACTTACCTAAAGAAATGATTGGGAGAAGTCCTGGTGAGTTTAAATGAGGTTCCGCGGCCCTGTTTCAAGGCATGTAACGCTGGAACCTCTTTTATCGGGACAGCAATGTGGGGATGTCATTATGGCCAAGGAACCGTCCAGTCCAGAACTGGAACGAAAGGCAAATAAAATAGAAAAAAGAGCCGTCGATTCCGCTAAGTCAGAAGAGATGCTACAGGAGTGCCAGTTTTCTCTTTTCAGACTTTTGAACAACCTTCCAAGCCTGGTCTACCGGTGTCGTAACAACAAGCAGCGGACAATGGAGTTCGTTAACGACGGCTGTATTGACCTGACTGGCTATCGGCCATCTGACCTGATTATGAATCGCGAGGTCTCATATGGTGACCTAATCCATCCACAGGATCGAGATTACGTTTGGGAAGAGGTACAAGCTGCCGTCCGGGACAAAAGGCGGTTTGACATTGTCTATCGCGTGAGTACTGCTTTAGGCCAGTATAAGTGGGTTTTGGAGAGAGGGATGGAAATATCCTCCGAAGATGGGAACCCGACAGTATTAGAGGGATTTGTCACCGACATTTCTGAACATAAGGCAGCTCAAGAAAGGACCAAACGCCTCAACCTGGTGTTGAGGACGATTCGGGATGTCAACCAGCTCCTTGTCAAAGAAAAGGTTCGCGGCAAACTTGTTCAAGGCGTTTGCGATAGCCTTGTGAAGAATAGAGGGTATTTCAATGCATGGGTCGCCTTGTTTGATAAGTCAGGTGGCTTGATTGAAACCGCGGAAGCTGGCCTCGACATGGAGTTTTTGCCACTTTTGGAACGGCTGAGAAAGGGTGAGCTTACACATTGTGTTCGAAACATTTTGTTACGGCCGGGCCCGTTGACAATCGAGGATCCAGCTTCTACCTGCACGGAGTGTCCTCTGTCCAAGAGCTATGTCGGGAGAGGAGGAATTACGGCCCGACTCGAATATGGTGGCGAGAGCTGGGGTGTTTTGGTCGCCTCTATCCCTAAGTACTTCATAAGGGACCTGGAGGAGCAGGAGCTGTTCGGAGAAGTTTCTAGAGATATTGCTTTCGCACTACATCAGATAGAACTGGATGAAAAGTACAAGGAAACTCAGGAAAGATTCAAAATTGCTAGCACATATGCTGACGAGAACCCTTTTCCTGTTTACCGGGTGATCCGCGACGGGACAATTGTATATGCCAATCGAGGAGGTCGGCGGCTGTTAGACATATGTGGGCACGATTTGGGGGGCAGAGTTCCAACCGATTGGCTTGAGACTATACGCAAGGTGTTTGCTTCTGGTGCTATGGAAGAGATTGAAACGGAAGTCAATGATGCTATTTTCTCTCTTTCAGTGGTACCGGTTAAGGGAGAAAACTATGTCAATGTGTACGGGCTGGATATTACCGAACGGAAGAACACTGAAAAAGCCCTTCTTGAGGCCCAAAAGCGATATCGGGATTTAGTGGAAAACTCGCTGGTAGGAATAGGAATTGTGCGCGATGGTGTAGTAGTATACAGGAACCCAGAACAGGAAAGGCTGTGGGGCCCTGTTTCCCAAAAAGACCCGGCATCGTCTTTTGAGTATGTTCACGAGAATGACGCTGGCAAAGTCGAGGCGATGCTCCAAAAAGTGATGACTGGGGAAATGGCGACGGCGGATATGGAGTTTAGAGTGTGTCCTCCGGAGACAGCAGGCAGAGGACATGAGTTGAGATGGGTTCATTGCCGAGTCAGTCTGACCAGATACCATGAAAAAGAAGCTCTTTTGATTAATATGATGGATATTACCGATGCCAAGGAAATTCAGGGTCTTTTGAGAATTGAGGACAAAATGGCTTCATTGGGACGTGTGGCTGCCGGGATGGCCCATGAGATAAGAAATCCGCTTTCCGGCATCAACGTTTATTTGGACACACTGGAACAGATCTACAAAAAGGGCGAAAACGAAAACAAGGCTGTGGACATTCTTAGGCGGATTCAATCGGCTTCAAGGAAAATAGAGTCTGTTATTAAGCGCGTTATGGATTTTGCTAAACCTAGCACCCCGAATTTTGTTTGGAGTGATATTAATGTGCCTGTTGAAGATGCTATTAATCTTGCGTCAGTTACTCTGAGAAAGGTAGGCGTAGAGGTAAAAAAAAAGCTGTCAGCAAACCTGCCGAAGTGCCGTATAGATAAACAGATGATAGAAGGTGTCGTCCTTAACCTGCTCACAAATGCCTCCGAAGCGATGAAGGATCTTGCGCACAAGAAAAAAATGAGGATAACTTCGTACGTGAAAAATGACAGGGTTTTTGTAACGGTTTCCGATTCAGGGCCAGGGGTGAAATCGGGTCTGGAAAATAAAATATTCGATCCTTTTTATACTACCAAGAACGGAAGCACAGGGATAGGACTTAGCCTTAGCCAAAGGATTATTATGGATCACGGTGGTTTCCTGAGTGCATCGAAGAGTCGATGGGGTGGGGCGAGATTCGTAATCGAAATCCCGCTAACACAAGACAAGAATTTATTATGATAACATATAATATATACATTGTGGACGACGAGGACACAATACTCGATTCGGTATCTTTGGCCCTCCATGGCGAGTACCATGTGGAAACCTATGAATCAGCAGAACAGGCGATCGATTCCATGGAAAAGAGTCCTCCCGACCTGATTCTTCTTGATATTGGCCTGCCGGGCATGAATGGCATCGAAGCACTCGGAAGAATAAAGAGTTCACATTATGATATTCCAATTATTATGATTACGGCCTATGAGGACATCAACACTGTGATCTCTGCGATGAAGCAAGGTGCTTATGACTATGTCGTCAAGCCCATTCACATGGACAGCTTGCGGGTGACTATTGAAAACGCCCTTGAAACGGTTCGGCTAAGAAAAGAAGTCCAGCATCTACAGGAAAAATATTTGAAAGAGAACCTGCCATGTTATATCGGAGAGAGCCATGCTGTTCAGGATGTCATGGACCTTGTTGAGACAGTGGCAAAGAGTCCGGACACGCCTGTTCTTATTAGTGGAGAGACTGGTACAGGAAAAGAATGGATCGCTGGGGCTGTTCACTATAGAAGTCCTAATTTTAAAGGACCCTTGATTCCGGTGAATTGTGCCGCGGTTCCGAAGGATCTTATTGAGAGTGAACTTTTTGGATATCAAAAGGGCGCATTTAGCGGGGCAAGGGCGTCAGGAAAAAAAGGGTTTATAGAAGAAGCAGCGAATGGGACTTTGTTCCTAGACGAAGTTGGGGATTTGAGCCTGGAAGCTCAGGCAAAGCTACTCAGGTTCCTCGAAGAAGGCGAGTTCTACAGATTGGGCGATACTAGTAAGGTGCGCGTCAATACGAGAGTCATTGCTGCCACGAACAAAGACTTAGATAGCATGATGGAGAAAGGCCTCTTTAGAAGAGATCTGTATTTCAGGCTGGCAGTTGTTGTTGTACATATTCCATCATTGAATGAACGGCGAGAGGATATTTCACCTCTGGCCAAACACTTTCTTGTCGAGTTCAGCAAGAAATTCGACAAGAATTTCACCGGCATTACTTCTGATGCTATGGACGCCCTGGTAACGTTCAATTGGATAGGTAACGTTCGAGAGCTGAAAAACCTTATCGAACGAGGTGTTTTAATCGGCAAAGGCCCTAAATTGACGGTCCAAGATCTAAGGATCAAGGAGGGGTACACCCTCCAAGGGATTAAAAAGGCAGAACATGACATTTGTTTTCCTCCGATTCCTCCAACTGGGGTTGACCTTGCCTCCCTGCAGGGATCTCTTGAGTTTTTTTACATCCAAGAGGCCCTCAGGATGGCCAAAGGCAATGAAAGCAAGGCCGCTAGGCTGCTGAACATGAACCATCACACCTTTCGATACCGAAAAAAGCGGCTTCAGATTAAGTAAGTAAATATGCCTTAGATGAGGCCGGTTCTCCCTCCAAAACGCCAAATTTCGAAATATTTCTAAAGCTCCTTTTGGAATTCTTCTAGATTTAGCCCTCCAAAAGCAGACTGATTCGATGCAAAATACGGATAACTAACTGATTATTCTATGTGTTGGCAACAGGGGACCAGATGGCACGCCTAATGCTATTGAAAAATTAGCAGAGACGAGACCTAAGCCGCCACATGGTGAGTTCAACCATCAAGGAGTTAATTATGGATCTTTTTCAGGAGTTAAGGGGAAAGAGGACGTTGGTCATAGATGACGACGAATGGATTAGGGATTCTTTGGGCCTGTTTTTCCAAAGTGAAGGTTGTTCTCTTGTTGCACTTGAGACAGCCGAAGAGGCCATCGAGGCACTTAGGAACCAAAGCTACGACGTCATTATTGCTGACTACCGACTACCCGGTATGAATGGCTTGGAGTTTTTCAAGAGGATCGACGGGACTTACCCCGCCCCAATTAAGATACTTATCACAGCTTATGGCAATAAAAAGGTTCTTTCTGAGGCAAAAAAGCTGGGTATAGATGATTTCGTTAATAAACCCTTTACAATGGAAACTATTAAAGCGTCTTTGTCTAAGCTGATTGAAGACCATGAGAGAGAAGATGTTGGCACCAGTGGCAAGCACTTAGGATAACAGGCAAGACTTAGTCGGTAGTTGGCAATTTTTGGTCCCTGGGGAGGACACACAAAAAGGAGGTGATTGGTAATGGTTAAGAAAGTATTATTTTGCACTGACTTGACGGACTATTGTGGCCACGTCTTCAATTATGTCCTTGACACGGTGAAAGAATTCGATGCCAGACTTTGGATTTATTATGGTTTGGGTCGTCTTCATCTGAGTGAGGAGGAGACAGCGAATGAGATAAAAAACGTGGGCACGCGTGTGACGGAGGCTTACGTTGATAAAATGAAGAGAAAAGGTTTTGACAAGTATGTCATCAACGTATCGGATGGAGATATTGTCAGCGAGATCACTAAACTGGCCAGGAATGCCAAGGTAGACATAATCTTCATGGGCCCGTCTACCAAGGAGCCTGTTGCGGTAGGGGAAGATGTCAGAGTAGCTCCTTTGGGCCGTATTGTGAGCGAAACCGTTATATGGGCGCCTTGTCCGGTGATGATTTTTCCACCAGCAATGCTGCCCGGGCTTACTAGAAGATAACGTTAGGCGTTACCCGGAGGGCATTCGAGAAGGAGGTGATTTATCATGGAAATTTTGCCACGGAAAGGGTTTGGTGAAATTAGCTTTCTTCGGGCCGAAATGGACAAACTCTGGAACCGATTTTTCGGGGAGAGAGCCACCCCAGGTTATCAATGGAACAGACCGTAATTGTAGTTAAATTGTCGTTTAAGGAAGAACGTTCAAATGCCACAAATTGGCTGAACAGAAGACTGAGGAGGTGAAAGGCCATGATAGAAATAAAGAAGATACTTTTCCCTACTGATTTGACAGAAAGCTCTTCGAAGATACTACCTTATGTGCTGTCATTTTCGGAGAAATACAACAGCATGATTTACCTGCTTCACGTTTTTCAGGACCTTAAAAGGTGGGGCAAGCTGTACATACCACACATTTCCACGGAGAAGTTCGAAGAACAAGCTTTGGAAGGCGCTAAAAAATTCGTGGAAACATTGTGCGATGAGAAGCTACGGGGATGTCCGAATTTCCAAAAAAGGATTGTTTCAGGAGATCCAGCCGCTGAGATTCTAAAGACCATAGAATCGGAAGGGATAGACCTGGTTATCATGGGAACACATGGTCCTAAAGGATTGGAACGCACTCTTTTTGGAAGCGTAGCTGAAAAGGTTGTAAAAAAATCGGGCGTTCCTGTGTTGACTATTAACCCTTGGAAGTTGAAATAGCTATTTGGCGAAATTTGACAAAGCTGTTTCATGAACATCTTCTGCATAGGGGACATCATAAGGAGGTAGAGATGCCAGCACTTGATAACATTTTGTTCCCACTTGACTTTTCGGAGTGTTCGGAAAGGGTTTT
>MAVP01000134.1 GCA_001751075.1 Desulfobacterales bacterium S7086C20
TCTGAGTTACTTAAATACGTCAAGGTAAACTGCGCCAGGAATGTGTCCCGCTTCATAAGCTTCAAGACTTCTTCGGCAGTCCACGATCCTGATATTGGGCGCTCCGAGAGTTTCGGCCAGGACCTCTGCCTTAATAAAGTACCTCTGCTGAGCGACGGCAGGGGACACCAGGACTACAGCAATCAACGAGATTATTGCGGTAAGCACAGCATACTTCAGTTTTTCCATAATTTATTCCTCCTTTAATGTGTTTTTAGTTTTAGTAAAATGGTTTTTAAGGCACTATTTTTCAACTCCTTGGCTTAACAATAATAAACCAAAAGCACTTGCTTTAATTAAAAGTAGCTCTTTTTCTTTCTTGTTTTTTTCTTAGGTTTCCCTATTTTTTCAGGTATCTTATCTCCAGGGACTATTACCGCCCGATTGGCATCAGGAAACTTGACATCTTTTTCCGTGAGAAAGAGTTTGGCATTGCCGTGGCAGTTGTCACATGCCCGAGTTCTGAAGGTCTTTCGCTGAATATTGTGAGGTGTTGTATATTTCCATGTGGGAATGGAGTTAAAATTTGTCAGTGCATCTTTGACATAATAATCGAAAAGGTTCGGGTTGGCAGGGACCCGCCGCAGCAGTACCCATTTTTCCGGACGGCTCTTGCTTTGCCGCGGATTAAACCCGATCTTGAGTGTTTCTATTGTTTCGGGGTTTTTGAAATATTTGAGCCCCTTCTTGTCTTTCCCAATGTGGCAGGAAGAACAATTGGCATATTTCTGCGAATGACAAACTTGGCACTGAACTTTACCTGCATGAACAGCATGCTGTTCAATTCCATCATCATTGCCTTTATTCATAGGATGGCATGTTACGCAACGCGGTAAGTTGTCAACATCATAACGGCTGTGAAGGCCCTGTTTGCCGTCATGGTGAAGCCTGCTGTCGTGACAGGCTGTACAATCCATTTGTTTTTTTGTGAAGTGTACGTCCCCTTTTCCTGTTTTCCCGAGGTACTCGTTTCCGATCCTGCTGCCGTGACATGCAGTGCATTGTTCGGTCATGTTCGGCTTTCCGAAATTGTGACCTGAAACTAATCCTCCCTCTACCGGGTCCGGCCGGCTCACGTGACACTGACCGCAGCTGCTGTGGCAGCTATAACAATGATTTTTCATCGCCAGGTCGATTTTTTCTATAACCTGCGGGTTCTTAGATGCCCTTTTTAGCATCATGGGCTTGTATGTGGCGAGGGTATAGTGGAGAGAGTTTTTAGCATTCTCAGTAATGTCGTCATGGCATTCGCCGCAGACAGCAGTGGCGTCAGGAAACGTCGGATCGCCAATCACCCCTTTATGGGCACCATCCATGCTCGTTGCCTCGGGATTTCCGCCATGGCAGTCCTTACAGGCAGTCTCGCCGTGCTCGCTATCGAGAAATTCTAGGCTCACAAGAACCTTTTTCCATGGCTCCACCGGAGCCACTTCGCCGCCTCACCCCTTGCCTGCTGTCTCGGTGGATTTTTCCTTTTTTGGAAGGTCCTTTGTAATACTTTTGAGTTTTTGCTCATCAGTGTGGCATTTGATGCACTCTGATGCCGTGGCACAGTTAATGAACCAATTTATTGCAATAAAATTCAGGATCAAGCCGATTAATAGGCCGACCCGGTGTTTTCTCCTCATATTTTTTCCTTTCGCTACTTCTATTGATATTGACACTTGGTTTCAAGCGCCTCTGCCATCTTTTTGCTTTGAGAATACACCAGAGGCAAACTCTCTCGTACTGCAAAAGCAGTGCCATTCGTGGGCAAAGAAGATTTGTATTGTAACCTTTTGTTATCTTGATAAAAATGTCATATGCATATTTCATGTTGATTTTTTACATTAACGATATATAATTAACAGGTGTTTAGTTTTGTTAACAGTTTAACAACTCATGTTCCTATTTCGAGGTGATATTGATCATGTTAGAAGAAGAGCACGGCCAGTACTGGAAAACACTGGTGCACGCCATGTTAGATGGTGTCATGGTGGTTGATCAGGACGGGGTTATCCTTTCCATCAACAATGGACTGCAGAAGCTTACAGGTTACAGTAAAGATGAACTTATTGGCCAATCCTGCGAGATATTTAATTGCGATAACTGTTTGGAAACAAGGGAACGGGGGGGTGGCAGGCACTGCGAGCTGTTCAAGGAGGGACAGGTTAGGCACAGCAAGTGTTTACTGCAGAGAAAGGATGGCACTCTTTTGCACGTTCTTAAGAATGCAGCTATTCTAAAAGACAAGGACGGCCTGATCGTTGGTGGTGTTGAGACTTTGACCGATTGCTCTGAACTGGTTGCCAAGGAGCGGGTCATCTCTTCATTGCGTCGGGAACTCAGCATTGAGGACAGCTTCCACGGCATCATTGGCAAGTCCGCAGCCATGTGTCAGGTTTTCGATCTCATCGAAAGTGCGGCCCAGTCCGAGGTGGCTGTGATTATTTATGGCGATAGTGGCACCGGCAAAGAACTGGTTGCCTCGGTCATTCATCATCTTAGTCCGCGGTCCAACAACCCTTATGTCAAAGTCAGTTGCGCTGCTCTCAATGAGTCGCTCCTGGAAAGTGAACTGTTTGGCCATGTAAAGGGTGCCTTTACCGGGGCGGACAGAACCCGTGTAGGACGCTTTGAGGCAGCCAGCGGTGGTGTTATTTTTCTGGATGAGATAGGAGACCTTCCCCTTTCAACCCAGGTAAAATTGCTCCGGGTCTTGCAGGAAAATGAGATTGAAAAGGTGGGAGACCACCTTCCCATTCCCATCAATGTCCGGGTTCTTACGGCAACGAATAAAGATCTCAATAGACTTATGGAAGAAGGACGCTTTCGTAAGGATCTCTACTACCGTATCGGGGTTATTCCTATCTATCTGCCGTCCTTGAGGGAGCGGCGTGAAGACATACCTCTGCTCATAGACGCGTTTATCAATCGGATTAGCCTCAAGACCGGGAAAAACATCAGCGGTGTAGACAAAAAAGTTTTAGAACTACTCTGCTCGTATGATTGGCCAGGAAATGTCCGAGAGCTCATAAATGTTATCGAATATGCATTCGTACTTTGCTCTGAAGGAGTGATAATGTATGACCACCTCCCGGCCTCGATCAAGAAGAAACCGCAGCATGCTTTGACAGAACGGCCGAAGACATCGCGGCAAAAAGGCGCTGATGAGAGGGAACACCTGTTAGCAACATTGGAAAGGACCGGCGGGAACAAGTCGGAGGCGGCTCGGATTTTAGACATCAGCAGGGTAACACTCTGGAAGCGGCTTAAGGCACATAATATCCAAGTGGGCAAAAAAATTCAGGGGTAACATGAAGATTTAAAGGTGCTCACAAGTGGCTGTTTGGAATTAGTGTCCTTTCAGGGGGCTGACCGCCCGTAGTGGGATATTGGTGTCTGCTTTGGTATCGCATCTTGAATTGTGAATTGATCTGGATGAGCTTTTGTGAAATCTCCTGCCACTCTTTTTTATTGGTTTCTGAAAAAGTCCGTCCTCTGGGCGTGGACCCTTTACTTTCGTAACCGTTTATGGGTTCAGATGTTCAGGGTTCAAAGTTCAAGGGTTCACCGAAAATCTAAACCGTTGATTCGTACGTTCTGAAAGAAGAAGGTATGAGAATAGAACTATTGGAGAATGTGATTTCATCAAGTACTTTCCTGCCTACAAGCAAGGTCAACTAAAGAAAGATAACCCTGAACGGTGAACTTGTGAACGTCTACGAATTTCTTTCTGACATGATAATTCTTTATTCATGCCCATAAAACATTGGATAGCCTTTATAAGCTTGATGGATTTCGTTATATTTACGTTATCTATAATAGCATTTCCTGGTTGAGGGGTATTGAAATGGGATAAGTTGTAATTGAATTTTCAGATCAGGAGAAAATGAGGATTGAAGCAATAGCGATGGACAATGATGCCGAGGAGGCATTACGCTTTTTTAAAGAAGTAATCAAACCGAAGATAAGGCCAAGGGCTCAAGAGAGTTGGATATGGGAAAATCCACTGGTATTATGACCTGACATTTCAGTGCCTTTTCCCCCTTGCTCCTTATGCCTTCAATCCAATGTCCACATATTGACATATCCCTTGATAGAACTTAATTTTATCCAGTTGAGGCAATTTCAAAACATCCCCTTTTGTCCAATATCTGCGTCAGGCTCAAATTATAATCCTCGAAATCCTCAATGTATTCCTGTGATTAAAATTTTTGTCTTCCTTGGTCTTGAATCCCGCTGTAAGCGGGAAACATTTTGAAACTGCCTAGATCCTTAAAAATTTTTCGCTTTTTATCACAATGCAGTCATGAGCTATTTATCCATTAAAAATGTAAATTTCATCGCTTTTCTCTGGCACGCAGTATTCCTTGCCTTCGCCGCTACCTTCACCAACATAAACACAATCCTTCCTTCAATGGTAGTAAAGTCGGGCGGAAGCAATTTCCAGGTGGGACTTTTGACTGCTATTATGGTTGGAACTCCCATTATCGGCCAATTATTATTTGCCAGCTACCTCCACCTGAAGGGGCGAAAGAAGCCTTTTCTTCTTTTGGGAATAAACCTTAGGGTCTTGGCTCTGGCTTTGGTTTCGCTAATTCTATGGCAGACAGGACGATATTCCGAAAGCTCTACCATTATATTCATCTTTGCTTTGATGTTTGTTTTTGCCATATCTGGCACTTTCGCGGACGTTTCATATCTTGATATTCTTGGAAAATCGCTGCTTGTGGAGGAGAGACAGGCTTTTTTTGTCTGGCGCCAGATTCTCAAGAGCGCATCCATACTTATTGCGGCACTTGTGGCCCAGCGTATACTTTCTGTGTTGGAGTATCCCGTTAACTATCAACGGCTCTTCTTACTTGCCGCCATGATGCTACTTATAGCTTCGTTCGGATTCTGGGCCATAAAAGAGAAAAAAATTCAAAAAAAACATGAAAGTTATAATTTCATCAGTGTGTTAAAGACAATTCCTTTTAGATTTAGCAATGACAGGAATCTCCGAAACTATATCTTTATGATAAATTTTTCAGGATTTGGATTGACGCTACTCCCTTTCTATATAGTCCTGGCCAAACAAAGCTATGGGCTGACTGGCAAACAAATAGGCGCCTATCTGCTTTTGCAGATAATCGGAATGATCGTATCAAATTTTGTGTGGGCCAGGTTGGTAAAAAGACATGGATTCCGCGGCGTGTTCAAAGGGTGTATTATAATCGGGACAATGCTCCCTCTTCTGGCAATCACGCTGGTTAACTTTCCTATCTATTTTTATCTGGCCGTATTCTTTTTATCGGGCTTTGGTATAGGCGCCAGAGAGATCTCCGCGGAAGGCATTTTCATAGAAATCAGCAAAGACGAAAACAGGGCGCTCTACCGCGGAATCACAGGCGCAATGAGCCTTTCTACGGCTGTTTTCCCGCTTGTGGCAGGATGGCTTATCGGCGAAGTGGGTTTTGTACCAGTTTTCGTTTTAAGTTCCCTTATGGTGGCCATTAGTTACTATTTTGTGCATGGCCTGGGAGAAGCGAACTAACTTGAAAAGATATGCCTCCTTGGCGGAGGTTATGCGCTATTGTCCAAAGGGGTAATAGAAATATGACAGAGAAATTAGACAATAAAAGGGAATCCGCATCTGACATTGAAAAACTAAAGCTTTTGATGCCTTATTGGATAAATCATAATAATGACCATATTCGAGATAATGAGAAATGGCTCAAAAAAATAGTTAACCTGGGACTTAAAGAAGTCGGCCATGAACTAAGAGAGGCCATTGAAATTCTGAAAAAAGGGAACAGACATATAGAACTGGCAAACAAAAAACTGGAACAGAGCGGGGTTCCTAAACCGGGAGCAATATCCGAAACAGAGAAATCCCAAAAATCGTCAAAAGAGAAAAACCAAACGGAAAAGTCCCTGAACTTCCATTTGAAACAGATTGGAGTTATTAGAACGCCATATATTGACAATGCGCCCTATCAACCAGTGGAGGAGGATGAAGGAGATTTTCGTATAGTAGTTGACTCCCAATATGTTGATAGCCTTTATAAGCTTGATGGATTTCGTTATATTTACGTTATCTATTATATACACCGTGTTAAGCGAGAACTATCAGAGATTGTATCGCCTCCATGGACCGACGGCGTTAAGGTTGGAGTATTTGCAAGCAGGTCGCCGGCTCGACCGAACCCCATCGGCATTAGTATCGTTCGCGTAAAAGGCATTACAAATAACGAAATCCTTACATCAGGCATGGATGTGTTTGATGGGA
>MAVP01000135.1 GCA_001751075.1 Desulfobacterales bacterium S7086C20
TAGACCCTTTCCTTTGGGTAGTTAAGATGCATAAAGGCCTTTGAACCTTCTTCATGGAGGACATTCATTAATTGTCTTAGAGTTTTGGCATGTTCTTCCAGATCAAAACGAAGTTCCGTTGGCCCCTTATAAGCCCTGGGATAATCAAGGCAGGGACAATCCAGGACGATCAACGAAACCCCACCCCGGGCTCTTTGCCTGTAAAATTCCGTCATCTTTGCGTTGACCTTGCTCTGTGTGGCGTACTTTGTGGGGAAAAGGGACATAATGATCCTGTTGTCAAGCTCACATTCACCGATCTTGCCTGCTGAAAAGAGATTCGAAAAGCTCATTTTCTTGCCTCCCTTCTTTTTTAATCAGTTAGGGGATGGGTATGCTTATCTTGATCCCAAGAGACTGATGAGTTTTTTTGCAGCCATTTCAGAAAGCGTCCCTTTTTCTATGGCAAGATCAACGGCATGCCTGCCCAGGGTCTTATATATATCAAGGAATTGGGGTATGTTTTCTTCCATTGCCTTGATATGGTCTGCTACTGTGCTAACATCGCCACGGGCGATAGGACCTGTAAGGGCTTGAGGTATCCCCTTGGTGCCAATGTTTTCCAAAGTACCTCTTATTAGGGGAAGTAATGCCTTGAAAGATATGTCAGGAGATATCCCCGCCGCACGGTTCAACTCAAGGGCAAGATTCATAACGACTACAAGATAATTGGAGGCCGCTACAGCCGCTGCATGATAAAGTGCTTTTGCAGCCGGTGTGATTTCCAGGACAATACCGCCCAGATCTTTTACCAATTGTCTGGCAATGCCGACTGCGGCTTTGTCCCCCTCAACAGTAAAATAAGAGCCGGGCACAAGCCTTTCTGCCTCTTTTGCCGAGGCAAAACTTTGAAGCGGATGGACGGATGCGACAGAGGCTTCACACTCTTTAGCTGAAACCAGTATAGTTGAAGGATGGGCGCCACTGCAGTGGATGACGACTGTTTCCCTGTCAAACCCTTTTCTTAACGCTATTGCTTTACATGTTGATTCAATTGCATCATCAGGGGTTGTTACAAAGACGACACCTACGCCACGGCTTATTTCCCATGGAGAATCAGAGTATCGTTTAGCGCTGACAATCTGTGCGGCCTTGGCTGCCGTAGAAAGACTTGCAGTGGAAACACCGGCGATGTAATATCCGGCTTTACCGAGGAGCTTTCCTAACGCCGTTCCTACCGTTCCGCATCCGATTATGGCAATAGATCTTTTCATTCATCTTTACCAGTTTGCGATTTTAAGTGTATCTCTAGGGATCTTTCGGTCTGACACAACACAAAGTTTCTCCAAGCCGAACTGTGCTATGAGACGATTGATATTTTCTTTCTTTAAACCGATGGCCTTTGAGACATCTTTGGGATGAACCATTAGCTTGACCCTTTTGGCTATGTCGTTTTGTGTTTCAAGTTTCCGGGCTGCAAGATCGAAAAAGACGGCCGAATGGACCAGATGACCAAATGCCGGATGAAATGGTCCCGCCACGATGTTCCCAGGTTCAAGCAAGGAGCTTCCGGCGTGAAGTCCCATGCGGATCACTGAAATGCCTCGGCCCTCAAAGAGCAGATATAGTCTTTTCGTTACATCTACTGCCTCGTCAAGAGAAAGAGGTTGGAATTTTCCTGAATTATACCACTTTTCAAGGACAGTGTCCCTGATTACTACTGTGGGATAGATGCGTACAAAATCCGGCTTGAGTTTAACTACGCTGTTACCCGTTTCCAGGATAGATTGCAACGTGTCCCCTGGAAGGCCCGGCATGATCTGAAGCCCAACGTTTAGGCCACGGTTTCGTAGAATCTCAACTGCCCTTATGGTCGCGTTTGCACTATGGCCTCGTCGGCTCATGGTCAGCACCTTGTCATCCATGGACTGGAGACCTATTTCAACTGTTCCGACCGTATAGGGGGCTAATTCTTCCAAAGAAGTGCTGCTGATAGTATCGGGTCTGGTGGAAAAGCGGATAGAGTCGATCCGGCCAGCATTGACAAACTCTTGGGCTTGTTTCAGAAGCGAGTGCCTGTATGAAGTGTTAAGACCTAAAAAATTTCCCCCGTAGAAGGCCACTTCTACCCGACCACGATTGTCCCCTTTAAAACCAAGGAATTCACTAATCTGCTCTTTTATTTGGTCGGATGATGGCCTATCGTTGCGGCTGCCGGTTATTGATTTTTGGTTGCAGAATACACACCTATGTGGACAACCTATGTGTGGGATAAAGACAGGGACAATAAAGGGTTTGCGGGACACAATGTAAGTTCTCAAACAGTTCTGGTTATACGATTAATATAAACCACGGGTATGGAGGTTTTTTCTTTCAGGCTATATCAACTATACCGAGGAGTGTGGCCGGATATTTTGTGATTAGCCAAGCCCGTGCCAATCTCATAAGGACATTTGGGTCAATCACAATATCCGGCCACTGCGAGAGTCCGAAATAATGACAAAGATATCGCCTTTCAGAAAAAGCCTCCATACCCGTGGTTATTGAGAAGCCGCGACACTACTCAGTCTCTTGCCGAACTTGTTCAAGGGCTAGACATGCAGCGGCTTGTTCCGCCGCTTTTTTACTCTTGCCTGTTCCGTAGGTGGTCAAGAAATCGCTGACACTAAGTCTGACCTCAAAGGTCTTTTCATGATCAGGACCACTTTCACGAACCACTTCGTAATGGGGTACAATCCTAAATCTGCCCTGCACATACTCTTGAAGTTGGCTTTTGAAATCCTCTAGTGCCAGGCGTTTTTCAACATGAGAAACAACTTCGGTAAAATGCTCCTCAATTACCTTGAAGGCGGCGTGGAAGCCACCATCAACATATACGGCCGCAATAAGCGCCTCAAATGTATCAGCAAGGATTGAAATCTTTCTTTCCCCGTGGCTCAAGGCCTCTCCTTTGCCCAGGATAATGTAATCGCCGAGCTTTAGTTTGCGTGCCGCTTCAGCTAACTGGGATTCATTGACGATGAGCGCCCTCATCCTGGACAAGTCTCCTTCGCAGGTTTCCGGAAAATGATCCATCAGCATGTGGGTAATTACGAGATCGAGAACGCTATCTCCCAAAAACTCAAAGCGCTCGTTATCTTTGAGACTGGGGTCATGTTGTTCGTTCACATAGGAACTATGGCACATGGCCTCAGAAAGGATGGCCGTATTTTCAAAGTTATAGCCCAGATCTCTTTCCAGTGACGAAAATTGTTCAGTCATAGATTATTTCTCAATCTCCCCAGATTTTCCTTGGCAGCCGTTAAGGTAGGGTCTATTTGCAGGGCTTTTTCGAACATGGAAATAGCTTTTTCAAGGTCGCCCTTTTCCCGGTAGTTGGCACCGAGGCTGGTATAATCCATAGCAGAACTCGGGTCCAATTTGACGGCAATTTGTAGATTTTCAACTGCCCTGTCATGGTCGTGAAGTTGAAAATAGGAAAATCCGAGCATGCTATATATTTCCCTAACGCTACCGGCCACAGCCTTTGCCCTTTCCAATGGCGCCAATGCGTCATTGAATTTACCGAGATTGTTGTAACATGTGCCCATATAGATAAGAATCCTGACAGAATCTTCCCGTTCCGGGTTCATGTCAATTGCCTTGGTAAACTTTTCAAGGGCTGTATGCAAATCCCCCTTTTCGTAGTAACAGAGCCCGGCATAGAAATGAAGATAGTATCGGTCTTCGTAGGCGGTTTCAGCCTTCTGGAATGCTTCAAGGGCCTGTTCGTAAAGACCAAGGTTTCTATAACAAAGGCCTAGCTGGAAATGGATGGAGCTTGCTTCTTCAGTTGGGGAGAGTTTGAGCGATTTGCTAAAACTCTCCGTGGCCTTGATGAAATCTTGTCCTTTTTGATGCAAGGTCCCAAAATGGTAGAGAAGCGCTCCAATCTCGTGAGCCTTTTCTGGTGGCAGGGGAATATTTGCAAATGATTCAATCGCCTGTTCCTTGCATTTAAGGTGTTGGCCATTAGATTTTCTGTGCTCATGGTAGCGGATCATTAGAGAATCGACATCAGGATTTTGGAAAATATCTATCAAGACCTCCTGACCGAGAAATGCATCCAAAGAGCCATAGATTTTGCCGTCGCGCATTGAAATCACAAGGCCGGGAGTGCATGATTTATCCGTGGTTAATGTCCCGGATTCCAGATCGGCAGATAGATTTTCAACAATGCTTTGGGAATACAAGGCCCTGACAATTCCGGCAACATCACCGGTTGTAGCGGGGCCATAGTATATCTTTTCCGCCTCGTTTGTAATATCTTCGTGTTGTGCTAGAGATAACATCTCGGGGGTAAGATATATGCTAGGCAACAAAAAAGCCGCTTTTAGCGCACGAAGAAGACTTCCAAGGGCTGGGCTTTCAGTTTCCTGTTCTGCAACAATTATGGGGAGCAACATAAGCCTTGGGACTTCCTGGTGCATAAAGCCTTCCTTGTCAAAACTCCAAGACGATCGCTTCCAACTCTGGTAATAATACTGATAGTAGTAATCTACATCTTTTGTTGAAGATATACATACATTGTGGGCAAAGTGGATATAGAGCCTGGCGAAAGAATTTTCCTTGAGAAACTGACTTGTAGTCTTTTGAATGCGTTCAACCTGGGGCATGCCTTCAGAGAGACTCGTTGTGACGAGATAAAGGTTTGAAGTCAGGTTTACATGCGACAACAACCCCGACAATGTCTGGCAAAGGATGTCAAGCTGTTCCTTATTCTGTTGGTCTAGCATCACGTATATGTTTTGCAATGGAGCCTTTTTCATTTGTTTCTATCCGTTCACGACACGATCCGCCTTCCCCTATCAAGGGACTGGGCACGCCATAGACCTTGAATTTTTTTCATTTCCGCCGGACCCATATGGGCGGTCTCGTACTGGCACCCAATGGATAGATAAGGCGGGCGTTTTGGGTTCAAAGGGCGGATACTGTAGTTCTCGTAGTGTTGGGCGATGTCTGTGCCAAAATAGATCTGCATCTGTTGGGAGTTTGTATTGCCCATTATCTTAACTTTGTTTTGCTTTACAAATTCAAGGGTTTGCAATGCATCATCCATGGTTTCATAGGGAAGACCGAATATAGTGAAAAGCTCTACCTCTATTGCTTGGTTTTGGGCGAGTTTTATGGCTTCGGCTATCTTTTCGATGGATATATGCTTGCCAAGTTTTGATAAAACCCGCTTTGAAGCGGATTCCAAACCAAAGGCAATACTATCCACACCTATGCGCTTCATCAGCTTCAGCATCTCTGTGTTTACAAGATCGGCACGGGTTTGTAACCATATCTGGGTGTCAAGTTCCTCCGTCAAGATCCTGTCAAAAAGCTCCTCAATTCGAGTCCACTTGTAGGAAATATTCGGATCAGCAAACCACAGGCGCCTAACACCCTTTTTATTAAGCCATCTAATCTCCTCAATAATCCTATCCACAGAATGGAAGTTTATCTTGTGATCAAATGCATGTGGTGTATAACAAAATATGCAATTATGGGGACATCCCCTGGAGGTAAGCATGATGGCTTCTCTCATAGTAGAATAGTCAAAGACATCATTTAGGTATGGTGAAGGATACGAATCCAGATCAGAAAAGCCTTCTACAGCTGGAGTATCGAAGATATCGCTGTTATCGTTTCTGTAACTAACGCCGGCAAGATTGGAAAAGGGGTCGCCGTTTTTGACTGCCTGAGCAACGCCAAAGAACGTTATCTCGCCCGAAGACCGACAGATATAGTCGATATCAGGCATTTGGGCTAGAGCCTCTGAAGGCATAAAGGTGGCTTGAGGCCCACCAATGGCAACCTTTATATTGCTGTTTACGGATTTTATTAATCTCGCTAATCCCAGAACATACAGCATGGTCCTCTGATAGGCCGAAAGTCCTACCAGGGCAGGTTGAAAGGTCCTGATAAGTTCATCAAGATTGACCTTAGAGATGGGCGTATCTTGCCCGATCATCAATATTTTTACCGTAAATCCCTTCGATTCAAGGAAGGCTGCAATGTATCCCAGTGAGATAGGGGGTGACAGCGGGACGAAAGGGTTCATTTCAATCAGCAAGATATTCACAATGCCCAACCTTGATGCATTCGTAAAAAGTCAGATTCTGATGGCAAAGTAAAAAGCTCCAAATTCAAGGCGCGCTACTGTTCTCAAGCCGTAAGGCGCAAACCTTG
>MAVP01000136.1 GCA_001751075.1 Desulfobacterales bacterium S7086C20
GCAATGATATTGAACGTGCCACCGAAACAGCGCGCAAAATGGTTTGTGAATGGGGCATGAGTGAAAAGATTGGCCCCATGGCATTTGGCAAGAAAGATGAGCAGATATTTTTGGGAAGAGAGTTTGCTCAACATAGGGACTACAGCGAAGAAACAGCAATACTTATCGACAAAGAGGTAACACGGCTTGTCTCAGAGGCACATAACAAAGCCAGAAAGATCCTCCAGGACAATATAGATATCCTCCATACCATGGCCGAGGCCCTCCTGGAAAGAGAGACCTTGGTTGAAAGTGATATTGATGCGATCATTGCAGGACATAGACCTGACAATGGCGGAGAAACAAAAGTGGAGGAAGGTAAAGCCGCGTCGGAAGCTAGTGAGAGTAGCACGTAGTAAACATGGCAA
Organism: Desulfobacterales bacterium S7086C20; assembly: GCA_001751075.1. Classification (GTDB taxonomy): domain Bacteria; phylum Desulfobacterota; class Desulfobacteria; order Desulfobacterales. The sequence continues at coordinate 408 of MAVP01000136.1, forward strand.
CTCAAAAGCGTTCCCGAGCTGGGACTATCTCCACATGCATAAAATGCCGGTTTTTGAGTTCCAATGTGGTCGTTTCCCACTTGTTGTTGGGAAGCGCACCCTAATTATGGGCATACTGAATGTTACCCCCGACTCCTTTTCGGATGGTGGGTTGTTTTTCAAAAAAAAAGAGGCCGTTTCTCAAGGCAAGGCGCTAGAGGCTGCGGGAGCGGATATTATTGACGTGGGAGGGGAATCGTCTCGACCCTTTTCGCAACCTGTTCCCGCAGAAGAAGAGATGGAGCGAGTCGTTCCAGTTGTGGAGGAACTTGCTAAAAGCCTTTCTGTCCCAATATCAATCGATACAAGTAAGGCGGAAGTTGCAAGGCGGGCTGTTGCTGCAGGCGCTTCGATGGTTAATGATATAGGAGCCCTCAGGCTCGATTCGGCCATGGCACGTGTTGTGGCTGACGCGGGAGTGGCCATTGTCCTGATGCACATGAAGGGTATGCCCCGGGACATGCAAGCTGACCCCTATTATGAGGATGTGGTAGCAGAGGTCCAAACTTTTTTGGCGGATGCCCTGAAAAAGGCCCAACAGGCCGGCATTGATCGTGCCAAGATCGTTATTGACCCCGGCATTGGTTTTGGTAAGACAGTAACACACAACCTGCTTCTCATAAAGCGCCTTTCGGTATTGTACACCCTTAAAGTCCCTGTGTTGATTGGACCTTCGCGAAAATCTTTTATAACCGAGATTCTAGGAGCAGGTAATGAGCGTCGCGAGGTTGGCACACAAGCCGTCGTGGCTGCCGCCGCCCTCCAGGGCGTTCATATAGTGCGGGTCCATGATGTCAAGCGGACGAGAGAAACCTTACAACTTATCGATGCTATTAGAGATGCAGGCCGGCAATAATGACTGATAGCGAACCGAGAAGGCACCTATACAAGGTTTTCGTGCCGGTTGCCGTTGCTTTCGTACTCTTGATTGGAATCCTCCTTTTTTCCTATAGAACTTCCGAAATTGCATTACCCTTATCAGTCAGGTTCGTTCACCTTCCCGAAGAACGCGTGATTGTGGGAAAAGTTCCGGCATTAGAGGCCCGTGTTAGAGGGTATGCAAGCACATTGAAAGATTTAGAGGGTTCTAAGCTGAGTTATAATGTGGATTTGGTTTCAGCCGAGCCAGGCAAGAGATTTATCAAGATATTGACAGAGAGAATCGAGGTACCTCAAGGTGTTTCAGTTCTTGCTGTAGATCCGGCATCCTTCGTTATAAATATTGACAAATTTGCAGAAAAGCTCGTTCCTGTTGTTCCTGATTTGGTCAATGAACCTGCTCCAGGATATATTGTGTCTACAGTGGGGGCTTCACCATCCAGGATCCGGCTTATGGGTGCGGCTACTATCCTGGACACGATCTCTGCAGTGCGGACTACTCCTGTAGATCTAGCAGGATTGACTGAGCCTTCAAAGAGAAGTGTGGCTTTGAATCTGAATGATAGTTCCGGCGTTCAACCCGTGGAAGAGGGGTTGATCGAAATCAACATTGAGATCGAAGAAAAGATAGTTGAACGGATGATTCAATCACAGGTTCGAGGTACAGGGACTAATTACAAGTATGGGATTAGGCCCAAAAAGATAAAACTGTTACTCAAAGGTCCTGAAAAGACATTAAATAAATTGATGCAAGATGATGGGATAGATGTTCGTGTGGATTTGGAGGGGCTCGGCCCAGGCACCTATTTGCGTCATGCCATAATTGAACCCCCGCTTGACATTACCCTATTGAAGGCAAAGCCTGAAGCTTTTATGATTGAAATATTTAACTAGTGGAGTTGATACATACATGTTGTTGGCAATCGATGTAGGAAATACAAGTACCGTAATTGGGGGTTACAAAGGTAAAAATCTTGTCTGTCATTGGCGAGTGCGAACTGAAAAGGACGTAACAGAAGATGAATTTGGTATGCTGTTAAAAAGTCTCTTTTCATCACGGGGGGCGGACCTGGCATCTGTTACCGGGACAATTATTTCATGTGTTGTGCCCCCCATAGTAAATAGCCTGAACAGCTTCTGCACAAAGTATATGGGGCATACGCCTATTTGGGTCGATGCCGCCACATTTGAGCATATGCCTATACTCTACGATAATCCAAAAGAAGTGGGGGCCGATAGGCTTGTGAATGCTATTGCAGCCTTTCACAAATACCCTACAAGTCTCGTTGTGGTTGATTTTGGTACAGCCACTAGCTTTGATTGCATCTCACATGAAGGCGCCTACTTAGGCGGTGCGATAAGTCCGGGTATCTTGATTGCTTCAGAGGCCCTTTTTCAAAAGGCTTCCAAACTTCCCAGGGTGGAGATTTTCAAGAAACCGGATCGTGTCATTGCCAAAGATACCATTAGCAGTATGACCGCAGGGATTATCTATGGTTATGCAGGACTAGTGGACGGGATTGTAGGGCGTATCAAAGAAGAGATGTCTCCGAAACCTAAAGTTGTTGTTACTGGGGGCTTGGCTGAACTCATGGCCGATGTAGCACAAACTATCGACACAGTTGAACCCCATCTCACCCTTGAAGGGCTCCGGATTATTTATAACGAAGGCCAATAATGACGGACTTTCTCGCCGGGCAAGATCTTAACTCAGGTGTGCTTTTAGTCGGAGGTCTTCTTCCTGATCTGCTGATACATCATCTAAACCTTCTTTTTCATCGTAGATAGGCTCTGTTAATTCATGCACAACAATTTCTTGCATTTTCTCCCACCGTTTGGACCTATTCTATGATGCACTGCTCATCTCCTATTTTAAGGTCATAACTTTCAACCTTGATAACCTTTTGGCCTTGCCCGGCCTTCTTGATTACACCCTTGACCTCCACTACTCTTGTCACGACTGCCAACAATTCAGCACCCCGTTCATCTTGTTCGACATAATATTCATTTTTATTTGGACCCAGGATAGCCGTGGCGAGAGGGACCCCATTATCGTCCCAATCTACCGGAACTACGATACCTAAGACTGAAGTAAGCTCGTTGTCCATTGTGTCACCTTTATGTTCCCTTTCATACGAAATTTTAGGGTTCGTCACGAAATAAGTGTCTCAAGATTGCGAAGGATTTTGGGTTGTATTCAAGGCGCTCGGGCGGGAGCATACCGAGGTATGTGACCAACCGAGCAACGCAGAAGACGGCCCCAAAGACCAGCAAGATGTGACAGTTATTGAGTGACGAGCCCTTATTTTGAATCCCGGGCAACGCACAGGCAGGCGCCGAGATTGCTAAAGAGGCTACAACTCAATAAACTCAGGGATCAAAGAAACACCCTGAACGCGCATCAAAATAACAGTTGCCGCACAATTGGATTTTGGCCATCCAGCGCTACCGGGGTTCAAATATAGAACCCCTTTTTTCTCTTCCTTGCAAGGTCGATGGGTATGACCACTTATGACGGCACTGATACCGGCTCCGGCAGGATCTAGGTCAAGCTCATCGATATCATGGAGCACATAGATTAACGTCTCATCCACCTCAACCGATTCTGACTGCGGAAGTTTCATTGCCCATTTGCCTCTGTCCATATTCCCTCTAACGGCAACCACTGGAGCAATAGCCTTTAGTCCTTTAAGCACATCCGGTATGTCAATATCTCCGGCATGAATAATTAAATCACAGGCACTAAATACCTCGACCACTCCCGATTTCAAGATGCCATGAGTGTCTGATATAATACCGATGTTTTGCAACTTATTGTACTGTTTCATTCCTAGTCGGTGTCCATCCTATCCCCGACAGCCTACCGCTCTGCTATGGGTACATAGTCTTTTTTCTTCTCCCCTATATAAATCTGACGGGGACGTTCAAGCTTCCACTTGGGATTGTCCATACTCTCTTTCCATTGACTAATCCACCCGGGTAATCGCCCGATCGCGAACATAACCGTAAACATAGGAACCGGAATACCCATTGCACGAAGCAGAATGCCACTGTAAAAATCTATATTGGGGTAGAGGTCGTGATCGACGAAGTATTCATCTTTTATCGCCACCTCTTCCAGCCTCTGGGCAATATCCAGCAAAGGGTCTTCCAGCGCCAGTTTTTTCAAGACCCTATCGCATATTTTTTTCATCACAAGGCCTCTTGGATCAAAGGTCTTATATACGCGGTGACCGAAGCCCATAAGCCGGAAAGGATCGTTCTTGTCTTTGGCGCGGGCTATAAAGGGAGTCAACTTTCCGCCACCTTCGTGTATATCATTTAGCATCTGCACTACGGCCTGGTTGGCCCCGCCATGCAAAGGGCCCCAGAGGGCACAGATGCCTGCTGAAATGGCAGCATACAGATTAACGCGCGCGCTTCCTACTAATCGTACAGATGCAGTAGAGCAATTTTGCTCGTGGTCAGCATGTAATATCCAAAAAACATTCAGTGCCTTTACGAGATCTTCATCGATTGTATAGGGCTTTACAGGAGAATCGAACATCATATTCAAGAAATTGGCGGGATAAGAAAAGTCTGCCCTCGGATATACCAAGCTATGTCCTTTGAAGATCTTATAAGACATAGCCGCCATGGTCCTCACCTTGGAAAGGAGCCTCGTCATGGTAATATCAACTTCTTCTTCATCACTCCTTTCAGGGATTTCAGGATAAAAGGCCCTTAAAGCATTTACCATCGAAGAGAGTATCCCCATGGGATGGGCCGCTCTGGGAAAGTTCTGAAAAAATGCCCTCATATCTTCATGAACAAGGGAGTTATCGTTTAACAAAATTGAAAAGCGGTTTAGTTGCTTCTGCGTTGGTAATTTCCCATTGATTAACAAATAGGCTGTTTCCACAAAGCTGGAATGCTCTGCCAATTGTTCCACCGGAATACCACGGTAACGGAGAATACCTTTTTCCCCATCTACAAAGGTAATGTTGCTCCGGCAGTTAGCCGTATTGACAAAGCCTGGATCTAACGTAACCAACCCGGTTTCCTTGCGGAGCTTTGAGATATCAATGGCACGTTCTCCTTCCGAGCCGGTAATAACAGGAAGCTTATATGTCTTCCCGCCTACTGTGAGTTTTGCTTCTTCTTTCATTGTTTCACCTAATTACATGAAAGGTAAATACCTATCAATCTCATATTGACTTACATGGATTCGGTAGCTATCCCACTCAATTCTTTTGTTTTCAATGAACTTGTTGAAGATGTGATCGCCAATGGTTTCCCGCACCAGCTCGCTTTTTTGCACTTCCCGGATTGCCTCATCAAGACTTCCGGGTAAAGAATCTATGCCGGCCCGCTGTCTCGCCGCCTCATCCATCTCATAGATGTCCTCTTCCACAGGATCGGCAAGTGAATAGTTTTTCTCGATTCCTTTTAAGCCGGCGGCCAGCATTACAGCAAAGGCCAAATAGGGATTACAACCCGGATCCGGAGAACGAAATTCCATCCTTGTTGCCTGTTCCTTGCCTGGCTTATACATTGGAACACGCACCATTGCAGAGCGGTTGCGTCTGGCCCAAGAGACATAGACCGGAGCCTCATAACCAGGTACAAGCCGTTTGTAAGAGTTTACCCACTGATTTGTCACGGCAGCCATCTCGCGGGCATGCCGTAGTATGCCTGCAATATAGCTCTTGCCCGCAGCAGAAAGATTATATGGGTCACTGCCATCAAAAAACACATTCTTTTTGCCCTTGAAAAGGGATTGATGCGTGTGCATCCCACTCCCGTTTTCCCCGAAGAGCGGTTTGGGCATAAAAGTGGCATAAAAGCCTTGCTGTCTTG
>MAVP01000137.1 GCA_001751075.1 Desulfobacterales bacterium S7086C20
GCGAAATTGTCATCAATGCTGCCGGACCAAGTGCATCTCTCATAGGAAAGATGGCAGGAATAGACTTGCCAGTAGATCCTGTAAGAAAAATGGCATATGTATTTGATCCTAAAATAAAATTTGACTATGATCTGCCGCTTGTGATCGATACGGATGGGCTTTTATATTTTCGCCATGAATCCGGTAAGACCATATTGACAGGTAAATCAATCCCTGATGAGCCGGTGGGCTTTAACTTTGAGTGGGATCGAGATCACTACATGGACGTTGTGTGGCCTCAAGTGGCCGAAAGGGTTCCCGCATTTGATACCGCCAAGTTAATCAGGGGCTGGGCCGGGCATTATGCCATGAATAGACTGGATGGAAATGCGATCGTCGGTCATTTTGGCGATATCGCGGGGCTTTACGGTGCCGTAGGTTTCAGCGGTCATGGCCTGCAGCAAGCCCCGGCCATAGGAAAGTGCCTCTCGGAACTAATCCAGTTTGGAGAATACCAGACAATTGACCTTTCTTGCTTCTCCTTTGACCGTTTCAGGACTGGAAAGCTTGTTTTTGAAGAGGAAATGGTCTAACACAACCCATGAAATGGCAGGCAATGGCCCTTGCCGATATTTCTGATGGTCGATCTTTATTGTTAAGAAGACTCAGTTTTCAAGCCCGTAGAGCTTTTGAGCCGTTTCAAAAAAAACCATTTTTGCAACACTCACAGCCAAGTCACGATCGAATAACCCCTCGGTCATATAGTCTGAAAACAGGGAAGAAAGCGCCTCCTTGGCCGATTTGGCCCCAAGCCAGTGAATCTCCGGGATAACGAAACCATCCGATCCATAGAGGATTTTGTTAAACGGACACATATCGAAGATAGCTCGCAACCCCTGGTGTAAACCCATGGGGGCGAAGGGGATCATTTCTGAAAGATCCACATATACATTCGGGTAGATAGAGCCGAGGTATCCGGCTTCAAAGCAATACGGGTAGCCACCGTGAACGAGAACGATGCGGGCTCTTTGGTATTCTGGATGATCTAAAAGTCCTTTTAGAAGTGCCGGGTTATTATGCAGCACATTGATATTGGATTCCCCAAAGGCGGCATGAATCTGTACAGGCAAACCCATTCCAGTTGCTTTTTCGATGCTTTGTAATAGGAAGTAATCCCTAAACTCCTTTTCGCTAGCGATGTTCTTCGAAAGTCGCTTACGATCCACGGGCTCAATGTGAAGGCCTGTTCGATAACCGATAACGCTTTTAATGGCGACAATTTTTAAGTTCTCTAATGCATCTTCCAGAGCCTTCGTGAACTGATCCTCCACATGTTTGAGGCCGACTTTTTTATCCCGAAAAGCGTCCCAGAGTGGGTCCAGGGCGCTTTCAATGCGATAGATGTAGCGCACCCGGGCCGGCACAAGCTCCTCAAATTTCTCCAAGCTGACCTCAACAGGTTTGTAGCCTAAATCCACTAGGACCGTATGAATACAAGCATTGTTGAACAGGGCCTCAACATACACCTTGTAGTTATCTCGCATGCGTATTTCACGCGCTGCGAGTATTTCCTGGTCGGCGCCCTTTATATCAAGCAAAATACGTAGTTCCCGTAGCATTCTCCGATAGACCAGGGTATGCCGTAGCTGCTCATCAGGCATGTCGTTGAGGGACATACTGAGTGTTCGAGCCAACTCATGGGGTGCATACTCGATATTGAACAGATGACAGTGGTCGTCGATAACCTGGAGTCGTGTAAAGTCCAAGTCTGTTTTGTCTTTCATAGGAAGGCGTCCTTGTATTCGTTGGGCTTCTGGTATCCTCTTCCGCATTTGATCCGATAAGTAGTGCCCGACCGAAAACTGTTATTTTCCCCAATCTCTTCGTCAGGCTCAAATTATAATCCTCGAAATACTCACTGTATTCCTGTGGTTATAATTTTCGCCTTCCTTGATCTTGGAAAAAATCCCTAGTTTTCGTTCAGACACGAAGTCGGCTTAGAAAGCTTCCACGTACTTTTCCATCTCCCACTCTGAAACGTGCTGAATGTATTGTGTCCAGGCAAACTGCTTGAGTTTGATATATTCGTCCAAAAAAACCTCACCGAGGACATCCTTATAAAACAGATCGGCGGTGAGTGCATCAACGGCCTCAATCAAAGTCTCGGGTAGTCTGGAGATTCCCATTTCTCGCCTCTGCTCTTCTCTCATATCATGCGGGTCTATTAGAGCGGGTTGGCCGGGATCGATCTTATTGTTGATGCCGTCAATTCCTGCCGCCAATGTTGCCAGAATGGCAAGATAAGGATTGCAGGAGCCATCCACCGGTTTGATTTCTATGTTGAAAGAAACCGCCTCGCGCCCCTTCATTCCGGCAATCACCCTGACAGCAGCCTCCCGGTTGTCAAAACCATAACAAACATAGGCCGAGGCCCAGTTATGCGGGACAAGCCTTTTGTATGAGTTCACGGTTGCCGTCGTGAACGCACAGATCGCTTTGAGATGTTTGAGGATTCCACCGATAAAATGCTTTGCCATCTGGCTAAGTCCGTATTGACCGTCGGGGTCGTAGAAAAGATTTTTCCCGTCTTTGAAAAGGCTCAAATGAAGGTGTGAGCCGCTGCCCGATAGATTCTGGAACGGTTTCGGCATAAAGGAGGCCACGATGCCATGCTTTTGTGCAACTCCCCTTACCGTCTCCCTAAAAAAGATCTGGTTGTCCGCGGCGTTGAGTGCGTCGTCATATCTGTAGACGATTTCCACCTGCCCCTGACCGTACTCAGGATAGTACTTTTCAACCTTGAGGCCCTGGGTCCGGAGAGCCAGGATCATTTCAATGACGATATCGTGATGGACATTCATCCCTGAGGTGGAAAAGCAGAGGCTTTTGTCAAAAGGCACGTACGTTCCCCCCTCTCTACGAACCAGCAGATAAAATTCGTTTTCAAAAGCCGCTTTCACATCATATTCCAGATCGGACAGACAAGCTTTCAAGAGTGATCTAGCACACAGCCCACAGGAGGAGTGGTCGGATTTATTTAGAAAATCACAGATGACCATAGCTGTGTCGGGCACAAAAGGCAAAATCCGAAAGGTGTCCGGATCCGGGACGGCACTGATCTCTCCTATACAGCCAAAACGAGTTTCTGGCACCAGAGTGTCCAGGACACTGAAAAATGGCATGGCGATTGAGTAAGAATGCCCACTCTCCAGATCGCTTTCCAGCTCATTTGCAGTGGTAGCATAGCTTCTGATAACGCCGTCATTGTCGGTATAGACGAAGCGGATGAGTTCGATGTCTTTTTCTTTGACTTCTCTTAGTATATCCTGTTTCGTTTTCATTGCCTTTCCTCCCTGTCAAACGTGCACAACAGTAACTGTGTGTTGGAATGCGCTCTCTTTATGGCTGTGTTCAAAATCCTAATTTCCGTGCCAGTTGCTAGTCAACAACTTCAGAATTAAGAAAGTCAATGTTTCGGTCCCCAGAGCTAAAATCGCTTCATCAAAATCGAAATGAGGATTATGAAGATCATATGTGTAATTTTTCTGTCTGTCGAAGCATCCGAACCGGAGATATGCACAGGGGATTAACCCTGTATAAAAAGCGAAATCTTCAGCGCCCATTGACGGTTGAGTTATGGGGCGAACTTTTTCTGCTCCCAGTAGCTCAACGCTTGCCTTTTCAATGTAGCTGCCTAAGTTATTGTTTACACGCATGGGCGGGTCTTCCTCCCCGGTCCGAAATTCCAAATCGATACCGAAACAGGACTGGATCCCTGCCAGGACCTCCTTGAGAGCACTTAGGGCTAAATCCTTCGTCTGCTCGGTCACATAGCGAATAATGCCTCTCGAGACAACTTTTTCCGGAATCACGTTGGATGATGAACCCCCGTGGATTTCCCCAATTGAAATTACCAGTGGCTCCAATGGATCTGCGCGCCTTGAAACAATGGTTTGGATAGCGACAATGAGATGGCCAGCAGCGGCAACCGGGTCCCTGCACTTATGGGGACGCGCTGCGTGGCCTCCGACTCCTTTTAGTGTGATCTCAAACTCATAGTTCCCCGCAGTGACTGTTCCGTAACAAACGCCAACAGCTCCAAATGTAAGCGATGGGTGTATGTGACAGCCCAGAAGAACTTAACCCGTGGGGTCCTTTAGGACGCCCTCTTCAATCATGAGTTTAGCCCCACCTGGGGACTCCTCGCCCGGTTGGAAAATGATCTTCACTGTACCGGAGAAAGAGTCACGAATTTTGGCAAGAAGCTTGGCCACCCCTAGCCCAATTGCCGTATGACCGTCGTGTCCGCAGGCATGCATGACGTTCGGAACCTTCGAAGCAAACGGCAAACAGGTTTGTTCTTGTAGGGGCAGTGCATCCATATCCACCCTGAGTGCCACGACAGGCCCTTCTTTGACTCCACGAATTATCCCCACAACACCCGTCTTTGCGATTCCAGTCTTGACTACCAAGCCCAGGTCACGGAGATGTTCCGTGACAATGGAAGCGGTTCGTTCACACTCGAGACCCAATTCTGGAAATTGGTGAAAAGCTCTCCTCCAGGATATTAATTGGTCAAGGCTTTCATTGGCCTTGCGTTTGAGAGAGTCTATTTGCATTGATATTTCATCACCAATAAAGAGCAGATCAAAATTAGACCTTCAAGACTTGCTTTATTCTGTGCAGAACCTGTTTCCCTGAAACCCTTTGACAGTCGTTCATGAACGGCTGAAAGTTGCTTCCCTTATTTGAAACATACTGAAAATCTTTTGGCGTTCGTCACAATGAACCAATTTATCGGCTGAGCCAGACTATTTTTTTTGTTTCGAGGAATCCCAAGCGTCGTTCTTTATCAGCTCATAGAGACCCTTTTCAAGGAGATTCCTCAGCACCTCGTATATTTTGGCGCTGGGAATGCCTGAATGCTTGCTGAGCTGAGAACCATTGAGCGGATACTTGGCCACAAGGGATAGATAGGCCTTAGTTTCATACTGAGAGAGCAGGAGCTTATTAATTTCGGAGGAAGCATTCATATTAGGGCGAAGCCCCTAAGTTCTATTACATCATTTTGCTTTGTACAGGGCTATCACTTTTTGTTTTTTGGCTTCTCAGCGAAAAACAAAAAATGAAGTAACCTCTGCTAACTTTGAGCCTCTGCGGTGAAACGCCTAACCGTACAAGTCCATATTTTTCAGGTGCCATGCTCCCTTAATGGTTGTTCTCCGAGAAATTCTTGATCATCATTTCTCCCAGTTCCTTGGATCGCCCGGTGGCGGTTTCCACGGCATTGATAAGGGTAGTTCGAAGGCCTCCTTCCTCCAGGGTATGAAGACCGGCGATGGCTGTTCCACCGGGAGATGTGACCCTGTCCTTTAATTTACCCGGGTGTTCGTTGGAATCCCTTAATAATGTCGCAGCACCCAACACTGTTTGGGTCGAAAGTAGAAGGGCATCCTGCCTTGACAGCCCCATCTTAACCCCGGCATCGGCCAGGGCATCTACAATCAAAAAAATATAGGCCGGACCACTTCCGCTTAAACCAGTGATGGCATCCATTAGATGATTTTCTTTGAGGAATATGGTTTTCCCCACAGAATCGAAGATAGCCATAGCGAGCTTGATGTCATCCTTACTGGCATTGTTTCCGGCAGCAATAGCTGTGGCGCTCTCTTTGACAAATGCAGCGATATTGGGCATGACCCGTATGAGCCGCAACTTCTTGTTGAGGCACGACTCTATTGCAGCCAGGGGAACCCCAGCGGCAATTGAGATGATGAGTTTGGACATATCCAGGCCAGGGGCTGTTTCCTTCAGTACTGAGGCAATAATCTGAGGTTTAGTGGCATAGATAACGATTTCCGATGCTTTGACCACATCGGTATTCTCTGTTGTGGTTGCTACTCCATATTTTTCCCCAACGAATTCAAGCCTGTCCTCCCGGACATCGGAGCATATTATGTTTTCCGGTTTAGACGAGTCAGAATAAATAAGCCCGCTGATAAGGGCCTCCCCCATGTTTCCGGTTCCGATGAAACCTATCTTTTTGTCATTCAACATAACTCTATTCTCCTTTGGATGTTTACTTAATCGGCCTAAACCACTACTTCGGGTAGTGGTAGCTAACAAGGTTCTACCAGTTGAGT
>MAVP01000138.1 GCA_001751075.1 Desulfobacterales bacterium S7086C20
CCAACATAGTCGATTTGCCGGCCTCATTGTCACCTGCAAAAAGAATCAGTCCGGCCGGCATATCTTCCAGCGAAACATCATAAAAGAGACCGAATCCATCTACCATTATACTTTTGATTCTCATAGCCTAGAGATCACCCTCCAGCATCTGGAAGCACAAAAGTTCAGCTGATTTAAGCATCCGGCTGATTTCGTTATCCGTAATATCCTGCAGATGCTTTGACGCCCGCCTGTTCTTAAACAGTTCTTCCAGTCCTTCCTCCACCAGGCGTTTATGGCCTTCTTCAGTATCAGATAACTCTTGGCTGATTCTCAGTACCTGGCCCAAGAAATCCTTGGCTTCACGTCGTTTTTTTAGGTCAATTTCCGGCCTGCATTCAAATATCAAATCTTGAACCCAGACAAAGGGACTTTTTGCCTCATAATTGTCCCTGGTGTGCTCAAGCAATTCTTGAAGAGCATTTTCTCTGCTTAATTCATCGAAAAGCGAGCCCTGGCCGGTGAGGGATATCCTGCAGATATGAGACCGGGACCCTGCTTTTTTTGAAAAATCTTCAATGCAGCCGGAAAGTGCGTTCTCAAGCTGATCCAGCGTGTCCAATCCGTCAATAGCCAGAGATCCCCAAAACCATCGTATTTCGTCCAGTTCATGAAATTCAAGGCTGGTGACCCGGTTGTTATCGTCCACCTGAACCAGATAACAGCCCCGTTCCTTCTGTTCCCTGATATTTCGCCCCTGGGTGTTCCCGGGATAGACCACATAAGGGTCTTTATGCAGAATTTTTCTTTCGTGAACATGCCCCAGGGCCCAGTAGTCCAGACCGGTTTTGATGAGGTCCTGCAGCTCGCAGGGGGCATAGGCCTCGTGCCCGGTGTCTCTTCCCACATTACAGTGCAGGAGTCCTATCTGAAACAGGTCGAGATCCTGAGGCTCGAATTTCTTTGCCAGGTTGATTGTTATGTTTCTGTTTTCGTGGCTGATGCCTGATATCATGGCAACCGGCGAGTTGCCGACCTTGAAAGGGATGCTTTTAACCTTGCGGTAGCTGAAAACGTGAACTCCTTCAGGCCAGTCAATTGATCTGGAGTGCCCCTTGAAAGGATCGTGATTTCCGTGAACAACAAAGGACTGGATATTGTTGTCCGCCAGTCTTTGCAGTCCATCCCGGAAACGCAGCTGAGCCCGGAGGCTGCGGTCAGCCCCGTCATATATATCACCGGCGATCAAAAGGAACTGCACCTGTTTTTCGATACACAGGTCAATCAATGAGTTGTAGACTTCAAAGGTAGCTGAATGAAGGGAACCGGCAATGGAGGGTGATTCAGCGGTTACTCCTGTAAAGGGACTGTCCAGATGAAGATCGGCCGCGTGGATGAATTTAAACACGCTAGACTCCTTTATAATAACATATGGTGACTACTCACGTAGTCAGGCTGAAGCTGTTTAGACTGAAGGCTGAAGGAATAAAAAAAGCATGATTGACGCACTTTGGTGGAGAGAGAGCAGGTTTTCGCACCAAACATGGATCCAGAGAAATGAGCCGTATTTCAGTTTTTCCTAACAGTCTTCAGCCTACCCACCTGATTTACGACACATGAACAATAGGCAAGAAGGGAGTATGAGTCAAGGATTGTTAGGGTTGACGACTTCGTAAAAAGTCCATCTGCGGCGTTGCGCTTCATCTTTCGTCACTGCGGCGTACGATAAGTGCGCCTCATTCCTCAATATAGCGCCACTGAAGTGGCTTGAGGACAGTAAGCGCGCCTTGCATCTGGAGCTTTTTACTTTGTCGCCTGTTTGTGGACTTTTTACGAGTCCATCAGAGGTAAGATTTTAAAATTGACACAAGATACCTAACAAGCTTATTATGCTGCCAAAAGAGGGGGGGGTACGTATGTCAAAGGAAGTACTGGTTCCCATTGCAGAGGGGACTGAAGAGTTAGAGGCTGTGACTATTGTTGATGTGCTTCGCCGGGCTGGAGCTGTTGTAACCGTTGCTTCGGTTAGTGGGCTTCAAGTAACCGCATCTCGTGGAGTTAAGCTGGTGGCAGACCGGTTGATCGCTGACTGTGCAACTAATGTCTATGATTTAGTTGTCCTGCCTGGTGGCATGCCTGGGGCTGAGAACTTGCGTGATTCCCCGGAACTGGAAATACTCTTAAGGCGCCAGCAAAAAGAGGGAAGGTTGTTTGGGGCCATTTGTGCCTCCCCTGCCGTTGTATTGGAGCATCATGGCCTGCTTGCTGGAAGGCGGGCAACGTGTTATCCGACCTTTGCGACCAAGCTGAAAAGTGCGGAAGCGGCACAATCACGCGTTGTGGTGGATGATAAGTGTGTTACAAGCCAAGGACCGGGAACCGCTTTGGACTTTTCGTTAACATTGGTGGAATTACTCTTTGGCAAGGAGAAGGCGGGTGAGATTGCTGAGGCCATGGTTGCTGCATGGCACTAAGGTCTTGTCACTCAATAACTGTCACATTTTGAAAGAGCTAAGTCATGGACCTTAAGATCTTTGAGCGGATGGAAGCCCCAGAGCTTCGCAAATATATAGAATTTCTCCTCTGGCATTATCGAGTTGTGGATGCCTTTTGGTTTATCAAGGTGGGTGAACACTTTGACCAGTCGACCGCGGAGCGTATCAACGAAGACGTTTGGGCGCGCGTGGCCGGCATGGCGGCTAAAGATCTACTGACCCGCTTTGAAATTAAAGAAAAAGGGCTTAAGGGTTTTGTTAAGGCCCAAAGGTATTTCCCGTGGTGTATTCTTGTTGGATATGAAATTGAGGAAAGTCCTGATGAAGTGATTATCTCCGTTCCCTCATGTCCTACTCAACAGGCGCGGCTCAAGCGGGGCCAGGGTGAATACGATTGTAAGGAAATGCACCGAAGGGAGTTTCAAGACTTTGCCGGAGAAGTTGATGAACGTATCAAGGTAGAATGCCTCTTTGCACCACCGGACTTGCATCCGGACGACATGTTTTGCAAGTGGCGGTTTTCTCTCGAAGGCCCTCGGTTGGATAAAAAACGGGAATGCTAAGGGCTCAATGTCTCTCACAAAAGACTTTTTACGAGTCTGTCAAGGCTCGGCAAAGACTCTGCCCTTTTCGATCCTGTCAATCTTTACTTCAACTATCTGGTTTAACAGTTCTCCGTTTCCTTTCACGAAGACGGGGATGTAGTTCTTTGTAAAACCTTTTAAATATCCTGTGTTTGTGTCACGCTTTTCCTCGATTAACACCTCGGCTATTGAACCGACAAATCTCTCGTTAAACTTTCTTCGCTTAATCTGGCTAAGCCTCCGCAGGTATTGACATCGTCTCTTGACTATCTCCGGTCGCACACGATTTTCCATTGCTTCAGCAGGAGTTCCCGCTTGTGGGGAAAAGGGGAAAACATGCAGATAGGCAACAGCAAGCCTTTCAATCAAGCGGCATGTGTTCTCAAAGGCCCGCTCAGTTTCTCCCGGAAATCCTACAAGCAGATCAACCCCGATGGCGACATGACGGATATTATGGGTGATGTGATCAATCAATTCTTCAAAGAACTTTGAAGTGTAGGGACGTTTCATTGCCTTTAGGATTTCATCGTCTCCACTCTGTAGCGGTATGTGCAGGTGGGGACAGGTCTGACCAGAGTTAGCCAGATACCGTATAAGCTCTTCTGATAGCTCCCTTGGCTCAATAGAACTTAGTCGCAATCGTGGAATAGACGTGAGAATCTCAACAGAGCGGATGAGGTCCATAAGTGATGTTACGGGATCTAGGTCTTGACCATACCGGCCCATATGGATGCCACACAGGACAGCTTCCAAGTAACCTTGTGCTTTGAGTCTGTTTATTCTGTCGATAACAATTTCAGGCCTTAAGGATCTACTCCGCCCGCGGGCATATGGAATAATACAATAGCTACAAAAAGCATCACATCCGTCTTGGATCTTGACGAAACAACGGGTTCGTTTCCCAAACCTTGTAACAGAAAGATCCTGAAAAAGACGAAACCGGGCAAGGTCTTCGACCAGGATTGTAGTATGTTCTAGACGACCCTGTTGTTCGGCAAGCCTTGGGATCCGGTCTTTGAAACTATTACCGACAACGTAACGAACATCCGGTATAGAGGCAAAGACCTCGGGTGCGACTTGGGCATGACAACCTGTTACTGTTACTATTGACCCCTTGTGACTGCGGATGCTCTGTCTTACAGCCTGCCTTGACTGCGTAGCTGCTTTGCCGGTAACCATGCAGGTATTGATAATGCACAGATCCGCCCCGGCTCCTTTCTCTGCGCGATGCCAACCTCGACTTGAAAGCCCTTCAGAGATCGCCTCAGATTCGTAACGGTTCACTTTACATCCCAGGGTTGTGATGACAAAGGACTTCATAAGACGATCCAACCTCCGCCCAAGACCCTTTCCTCCTGATAAAAAACAGCGGCCTGGCCAGGGGTAATTGCCTGCTGGGCTTTTGAAAAAGTAACCTTTGCAGTATAATGGTCAAGGGGCGTGATAATAGATTCTGCTTCGCGGTGTCGGTACCGAATCCGGGTTTGTGCGGATATCGGTTTCTCGGGAGATTCGGTGCCGATCCAGTTAATGTTGGTTACCGTGCATTCCCTAGATTCCGATTCAGACTTCGTGCCGATGATCAGCCTGTTTCCCGTGATGTCAAGGCCGACAACATAATACGGTTCCGCTCCTGGAATGCCAATTCCTCTGCGCTGGCCTATAGTGTAGGCATAAAGACCTTGGTGTTGTCCTAACACTTCATCCTTGGCATTTACGATGGGGCCTGGATTTAAGGAAAGTTTTCCATGCTCGGAGAGGAATTCTTTGTAATTGGAGGAACTCACGAAGCATAGCTCTTGACTTTCTTTCCTGGTAAATGATGTAAGGCCTGATACTTTGGCTATATTTCTTGCCTCTTTCTTTGTATAGTTTCCCAGAGGAAAGATGGCCTGACTTAGGTGTTCTTGCGTGAGGCGGGAAAGGAAGTAAGATTGATCCTTGCTGCTGTCTATCCCTTTTAGAAGGCGGAACCGGCCATCAGGACCTCTCTTTATTCTAGCATAATGCCCCGTAGCTAATGCCGATGCCCCGAGCTGCCTTGCTTTTTTCAGTACAGGGCCGAATTTTATGCTTGGATTACACACCACACAGGGACTTGGGGTTTGTCCCGAGGCGTATGTATCGATGAAATAATTGACAACTTTTTGTTGGAAGGCCTTAGAGCAGTCGATCGACTCAAACTCAATGCCGATCTCTTTTGCAACCTGCCGAGCTTGAGAGGTGCCGGCATTTGAGACAGATGAAGCCAAATTGTCCGTGGAGGATTCGTAGCCGGTTTGAAAATGGAGGCCAATGACTCGGTAGTCTTCTCCTTTGAGGAGGGCTGCGGCTACGGAGGAATCCAGGCCGCCACTTAAAGCAACGGCCACTGTCCTTTTCATCTCAAGGCCGGATTTCCTGCGATGCTAATCTCCATAGCCCTAGGGGGGCAGGCTGGGACACAAAGACTGCAAACACTACATTTTTTACGATTAAAAACAACACTCATTTCTGGTCGCTTGATTGAAAGAGCGCTAGTGGGACAGACCGCAGTACAAGCCCCGCAATGCGTACACTTATTCTTGTTTCGATTAATGTCCTGCCCAACCGGTTGTACCTGCACGCCATGTTCTTTTAGGTATCGTATCCCGCTGTTAAAATCCTTTCTGTTCCCAGTAAGCTCCATTACCATAACCCCTTCTTGTCGGGGCAATATGGTTGCTTTCAGTATATTAAAGCTGAGATTGTAATCCATAGAAAGATGACAGACAATCGGTTTTTCCACCTCTGTTTTCGGGAATTGTAGGACAAGCATTCTAGAGTACATCTTGACACTCCTAACCAAAAGTCTCGAATATTCCGCAACTTATCGGCATCACAAGTAAGTTCTCAAAAAGTTATGGAAAAACACAACTCGAATAATGGTAACGTTAAACTGAACTGATCGGGTTTGTCAATCGGAAAAACTCTTCGGTCCTTGTTTACAAACATGATGGACTCGCAAAAAGTCCATCATCAGGCCGAGGGCGGTTAAGCCCCGGCCTGGGGTGGGGGTGGAACCATTTGAATTCACTTCAAA
>MAVP01000139.1 GCA_001751075.1 Desulfobacterales bacterium S7086C20
CTCAAAGCCCCTTGTGTTGCGCCCAGGGAAGACCTCAGGCCCTGTGATCGGCGGCAATTTGACTGTACTGACCCACCTGCTGGGAACCTCATATGAACCTTCTTTTGATGGACACATCCTTTTCCTGGAAGACCGTGGAGAAGCCCCTTATCGGATTGACCGATTACTTTCTCAATTTAGGCTGGCAGGTCATCTGGATGGAATTTCCGGTTTGATCCTGGGGACTTTTCACGACTGTGGGAATCCGGAAGAAATCTATAACATCGTCGCCGAGGCCCTTAAGGACACCCAAATCCCCATTCTGGCCGGCTTTGACCTTGGCCACGGACCAGAGAATCTGACCATCCCTTTGGGACTCCGCGCAAAACTTGATACCGAAAACGGTAACCTCCAGTTTCAAGAACCCGCCATTAAAGAGGCAACTCCATGAAGCCCATCGGCCAGGTAATGCAAAACGCCCTAAAAGATGGCGTTTTCCCGGGCGGTGTCCTCTTGGCATCAAAGAAAGGTCGGGTGGTATTTCTTGAGGCCTTTGGTCATGCGAGATTAACACCCGAACGTCCTATGACAATTGATACGGTCTTTGACCTGGCTTCATTGACAAAGCCGTTAGCTACTAGTGTGGCTGCCATGATCCTGATCCAGGAAGGAAAGATGGACCTGGATCAAACACTTGGCAATACAGTACGGGACTTTTCAGACACAGACAAAAAGGGGCTTTCTGTGCGGCAGCTCCTTTGTCACACGTCGGGCCTCCCCGATTATCAGCCCTATTACGAAAGACTTTTGAACCTTTCACCAGACGATGCAAAAACATCTCTCCGCAAACTAC
Source organism: Desulfobacterales bacterium S7086C20 (assembly GCA_001751075.1). Classification (GTDB taxonomy): domain Bacteria; phylum Desulfobacterota; class Desulfobacteria; order Desulfobacterales. The sequence goes on from MAVP01000139.1 coordinate 833, forward strand.
TTGTTGCCGAACCACTAATCCATAAACCGTGGGAGATCTGTCTCTATAGCGACCTGGGATTTATGATCTTAGAGTGGCTCATAGAAGAAGTGGCAGGAGAAGGTCTTGACTCTTTTATCGGCAAAGATCTCTACGAGCCACTAGGCCTTAAAAACCTTTTTTTTAACCCCATACCACAAATCAAGAACCGTTCTTACGCAGCCACTGAGGACTGTCCCCGGCGCGGGAAGATATTAGAGGGTGAAGTCCATGACGACAATGCCTATGCAGTGGGTGGTGTGGCAGGCCATGCGGGACTCTTCGGAACGACCCGGGCGGTCTACACCCTACTCCAGGAACTTTTAGATACTTATCTAAGGAAAAAAAACTCCGCCATATTCCACCCGGACACACTTCAGGATTTTTTTAAACGCCAGTCTGATGTCGGAAGCTGGGCCCTGGGCTTTGACACACCTTCCAGACCGGATTCAAGTAGTGGCAAATACTTTTCTGATAAGAGTGTAGGACATCTCGGCTTTACAGGAACATCATTTTGGATGGACCTTAACAAAGACCTCATCGTGGTACTCCTAACCAACAGGGTCCATCCGAGACGAGACAACGAAAAGATCAAGCTTTTCCGGCCCATCTTACACGATAAGATCATGGAAATGATGTGCAAATAAAAGCTCGGCCCTTGCCAAGCACATACTAAGAATGCTATTAGGCAACACAAATATTTTGTTTTGATATGGCACAATTTATGGACTCGTAAAAAGTCGTCACAATTGATAAACTATGAAACCAGTTAATCCAAGCAACGACGCTTCCCAAGGCATTGAAGACCTTCGCAAGGAGATCGATGCCATTGACGAAGAAATGGTCTACCTGCTGGGAAAACGTCAAGATCAGGTTTCACAGATTGTTGCCTTGAAAAGGGCTCACGGGATACCTGTCTACCACCCTGCCAGGGAAGAAAACCTGATCTCAAGCAGACGCGATCAGGCCCGCAAGACAGGGCTCGACCCCGATTACATTGAAGACCTTTACCGCCTTATTCTGCGCCAGTCACGCGTTAAGCAAACTGCCCACATGGCCCGCAAAGGTATTCGCCCCGGGGCAAACGTGCTTCTTATCGGCGGAAAGGGAAGCATGGGAAAATACTTCCACCGATGGTTTGATGAGGCAGGCTACAATGTGCGTATTTTATCTCGAAATGACTGGCATCTTGTGGATGAACTATGCAGTAAAATTGATCTTGCAATTATCAGTGTGCCAATTGATGTAACCACCGAGGTCGCCGGCAAACTAGGTCCCCATCTTCCAAACGATTGTATTCTAGCCGATATTACCAGCATAAAGGGTCCCCCGCTTAAAGCCATGCTTCAAGCCCACGAAGGGCCGGTAATAGGCTTACACCCGCTCTTTGGTCCAACCACATCGACCATGGACAAACAGATCATTGTGGTAACTCCCGGCAGAAACCAATCCGCCTGCCAGTGGTTAATAGATCAATTCGGCGCCTGGGGAAGCATTATCATTCAAGCCGAAGCCTCCGAACATGATGAGATTATGGGTATGGTCCAAGCCTTGCGCCACTTTGCTACCTTTGCTTTCGGACAGTTCCTTCATGAAAAAGGCGCGGATCTGCACCGCACACTGGAGTTTTCAAGCCCTATATACCGGTTGGAACTTGTCATGGTAGGAAGACTCTTCGCGCAAGACTCTTCTTTATACTCTGAAATTATATTCTCCTCACAAAAACGACGTCGGCTTCTTAAGGACTATGTCAAGTCTTTAAGCAATAACTTGGCAATGCTTGAAGAAGGCGATAAGGAACTCTTCCAGTCCGAATTCAAAAAGGTCGCTGACTGGTTTGCCCCTTTTAGCGAACAGGCAATGCGGGAAAGTTCTTATTTGATAGACAAGCTGATTGAACGCTTCTAGTGTCCATCCATAAATGGCATATTCTGGCACAATACGGCATTCTCCGCGGGTTTGCGCCTGCGGCTTATGAAAAGGTCATCCTCGATCCCGCCATGGCGGGACTGCAACTGCGGTGTACTGTTCTCAAGCCGTAAGACGCAAAACCCTTGTGCGGCCTTACGACTTCGCCAAGGCTACGACGGCACAAGTGTCTTGGACCAAAATCTACCCTTTCTGGGCGGACACTGGATCCCAGATATTCCGTCGGAGTCTAGGAGTTCGTGGATGGGCACTAGCTAAGTCGAGATGTTCAGCATGACAGGAGGAGTGTAGTGAAAGAGATATTCGTAAATACGTTAATGGCTGGTGGCACGGTTGATGATATATTTGTCGCCAGAAAAAAGCAATTAGCCCATAAGAAGGACGGTAATCCGTACCTCACGCTAAGCCTTGTTGACCGCAGCGGCAGCGTGAAAGCGGTGCTATGGGATAATGTTGAAGCAATAAACAAGGCCTTCCTGGAAGGAGACTACATAAGGATCCAGGGAAATGTGCAAAAATACAGAGAGGAACTACAGGTTGTTACAAGACACATTCAGAAAATCAGCCCGGACGAAATAGATGCCATGGACTTTCTCCCCGCCACCCAGCGCGACGTAGAAAAGATGCTAACTCAACTGATCCGGATCAGTAAGACAGGCCAAAACCATCACCTCTTGGAACTCCTTGCCGCCTTTTTTGAGGATAAGGACTTCGTAGAGCTTTTCAAGACCGCCCCGGCGGCAAAGAAGATGCACCATGCCTATCTTGGGGGCCTCTTGGAACATACCTTGTCCGTTGTTCGGCTTATTGAAGCCGTTTCCAATCACTACAAGGGTGTGGATAAGGACCTCCTCATCGCCGGAGGCATATTCCATGACATTGGCAAGGTCCACGAGCTTTCATATGATTCTTGTATCGACTACTCTGATTCAGGCCGACTTCTCAGTCACATAGTCATCGGTGTTGAAATGGTCGATAAGAAGATCTCAGCACTAGATGAGTTCCCACAAGATCTCGCTCTGTTGCTAAAGCACATGATCATAAGCCATCATGGGTGCCGTGAATTTGGATCACCCGAACCGCCTAAGACCCTTGAGGCCGTCATCCTCTACCACTTAGATGACCTGGACGCAAAGGTCACCGGCATTCGCTCCTTTATGGAGCAAGATGACACCGGGGCCGCATGGACATCTTATCACAGGATCCTTGAGCAGTTTTTTTACAAGGGTAAAAAGTAGGCGTTTCAAACGGAAAAGATTATGTTTATCACACTTGAAGGTATGGAAGGCTCGGGCAAGAGCACACAGATAGAGATGCTGATTCCTGTGCTGGAACAAAAAGGTTACGCGTGTCTTGCCACTCGAGAACCAGGTGCTACGACAATAGGCAAAAAGATCCGGGAGATGCTTCTGGATTCTAGTAATAGCACAATAATCCCGCTGACGGAGCTTCTCCTCTACGAAGCCGACCGCGCACAGCATGTACATGAGGTGATCACCCCGGCGCTCGAGGCGGGCAGTATTGTCATCTCAGACAGATTCTTTGACGCCACAGTCGTTTACCAGGGATATGCCAGGGGCTTTGACATGGAATTTATCGAAACGATCCATAACAGGGTCTTGGCAGATTTAAGGCCCCAGCTTACTATCATCCTCGATCTTGCCGTTGAAGTAGGACTGGAACGTGCGTGGAAACGGATAACAGGCAAGACCGAAGGGCTTCAGGAGGACCGGTTTGAAAAGGAGAGTCTCGCCTTTCATGAAAAGGTGCGTGAAGGTTACCTGACATTAGCCAAAAGGGAACCCGAACGCTTCAGGATCGTTGACGCCTCTAAAGATCCAAAAGGTGTCCACCAAGAGATTTTAGACATTGTATTAAATGCCCTTTCTGGCTGATCAAACATTGACGACTAGAAAAAACGATATGAAAAGGATCATTGTCGTAATATTTGTGCTGTACACAGGCTTTTTTCTGAGCGGGATATCTCTTGCCTCTTCAACCAAAGGAGACACCGAAAGTGCCGGTATGCTCCGTGTGGAGGCCTATGCATCCCATGAATCGATCCATCCCGGCAAATCGTTTCAGATAGCCGTTATTGGACATATAAAAGAGGGCCTTCACATCAACAGCCGCCAGCCCTCTGACAGCTTCCTGGTGCCTACCGTGATTTCCTTTCGTGAAACACAAGGGGTTACGCTTGGCCCTGTGAGTTATCCAAGCCCAAAAGAAAAGGCGTTTTCCTTTGCAAAGGAGAAGATGTCTGTCTACGAAGGGAAGGTCTCCTTCCTCGCCAGTGGTCAGGTCTCTAAAAATAGGTCTTCCGGAAATCTTAAGTTGTCAGGAACGATATCCTATCAGGCCTGCAGCGATAAAAGTTGCTTCATGCCTGAATCGGAAGACTTTGAAATAGCTTTACGTGTTATTGACAAGGGACAGCCTGCCAAACTAGTAAATCAGGCTATTTTTAAACAGGATAAATCGCTCTTAACACAAGATGAATTACGTGCCAAAGGGGTCATCGAAAAGGGGATATTCTATTCCCTTGCGGCCTTTTTCCTCTTTGGACTCGCCTTAAACCTTACCCCTTGTGTCTACCCCGTTATCCCCTTGACTGTTAGTTTCTTCAGTACAAAGGGTAAACAGAAAAAGGCGGAAACCTTTCTCCTGGCATTTTGCTATATCGTTGGGATCGCTATTGTCTTTTCCGCTCTGGGCCTCATATCGGGTCTCGCAGGCAGACAGTGGGGGTTTTTGTTTCAAAACCCATGGTTTGTCATATTCATCTCCATCATCATGCTCTCCATGGCGGCAAGTATGTTCGGCGCTTTTGAGATCGCTGTGCCTTCATTCCTGATGACCCGCGCCGGCAAGGCAAGACAGGGCGCGATCGGATCCTTTGTCATGGGTTTAACTGCAGGAGTAATAATAGCCCCATGTGCCGCCGGCATAGTGGTCGGACTGGTCGGCATCATCGCCAAGATGGGCCTTGTCGCAAAGGGTGCAATGCTTTTCTTTGCAATGGGCATGGGACTTGGTCTTCCCTATCTTTTCCTGGCTCTGTTCT
>MAVP01000140.1 GCA_001751075.1 Desulfobacterales bacterium S7086C20
AAAAACGATCCAAATTAGTCTTGTTTTCATTGTCATGGTCCAATCCACCTTAATGAGATACGGTGTGAAATGTTTTGAGGTTTGAGACAAAGGAATCCATGTCATGTCTCAAAATCTGGCTCCTTTTGAGGGCTAACACATCTGCAAAAAAAGGGTTGCTCCCCCTCTTCACAGTCACAGCCATCTCGTATCCGGTTCGTTCAGCAACACGCAGTACTGTCGAGTCATAACGTCCATAGGGAAAAGCCAACAAGATGGTGTTTTGCCCCAGCTTCCTATCAAGGATCGATTTGGACACGCCGAGTCCCTTTTCAATCCTTGTCAAGTATGACCGACGATTCTCCCCATCCCGCTGTTTGGTCAGATCGTCGTGAGACGTCGTGTGTCCCCCTACTTGAAAACCGCTTTTTTTCATCTCCCTGAGCTGATTCCATGTGACGGCATTTCTAGATGCCCCTACAAAATCAGTGTATATGAACAAGGTTGCTGTGAAACCGTACTTCTGTAGGATGGGGTAAGCAATATCGTAGCCCGACCTGTAACCATCATCTATGGTAATGACTACTGCCTTCTCAGGAAGACAATGTTCGTTTTGAAGAAACCCAAGAAGATCCGTGGAGCTGACTACCCTGTAGTTGTTCTCTTTTAAATACTTCATCTGTCGATCAAAAACTTGGGGAGGCATGCAGAGAGGAGAGTCAACATCATCAGAAAACCGATGGTAACAAAGAATGGGAACCATCTGAAATCCGTTGCCTCTGAGCCCACATGCGTTCTCTTTCTTAAGGGGAATGACAGCAATGTGTCCTTTTGTGAAGGGAACGCCGCCGTTGGCATCTTCCACTACCCAGAATTTCTTTTCGTCCCCCAAAAACCTTTTTGCCAGTTTGGCGGGAGTATCTCCCTTCTTTATCCTATAGACGATGTAGTCTTCAGACCTGAAAAACTCTGGTCCAGAACCGATTGTAATACAAGAAGGTAAAAGGAGGTATCCCAATGCACTGATAATGATAGACAAAACTGCCAGTTTTTTTTCATGCAATGGCTGCGCGGTACGAGATGGGATCCTTAATCTTTCAATGCTCGGCAGTTTTCCCAATACAACCGGCGTGCTGGTGTTAACGCTCTGCAATCTCTGCCGAACCTCCTCTTTTGTCCCGTTGAGCCGCAAGGCGCAACCATAGCGTTATCCTTGTGAAATTCCACGTATTCCTCCTGCGGTTGAGATTTTTGCCTGTCTTTAGCCAAGGAAAACTGAACGGTTTTCAAAGGTCTCGCTTTCTTAGTTAGCGCCAAACCAACTTTTTTGCTTTTTGAAACACAAAACCAGTTTAAGGTCAAGGAAATATTCTGTTGTTGCCTGCTATTACGTAACAGGGTTCTGTTCAGTGATGCTTATCAGAAGCAGGCGAAAGACTCCCATTGTGGTGATTCGGGTAAAGAGGAATATCTTTGTTGACAAATTAGTCAGGTTTATAATATGAATAATATTTGGAGGTTGTATGAGAGTGGACGAGATCATGTCTCGATCGAAGCGTGTTTTTAACCCTCTTGGCGACGTATGGCATAGAATCCTTGCGTTGCGATTAAGTGGGAGGAGTAAAAGCCGATTGATATGGGTTTTTTCAAGTTGGCTGACGGTTCTCGTCTTAATTTACCTGATTGGCAGCCTCAAGTTGGGCCAATTGAGAGATGACATCAGCCAATCCGGGACTTCCTCAGCCAAGCTGTTTGCCAGCCAAGTTAGCCTGCCGCTGTTGCAACGGGACATGGAAACACTTAGCACAATACTCAACACCACCACCAGTAGGCCGGATGTTATCTATGCGGCAATTATTGATCACAAGAATAATATAATGGCCTATACAAATCCAGAACTGATCATGCCTGTTAACAAAGGGAGTTTGGCACAGACAGTTGATAACGTGTCTTTTTGGGAAGGACTTTCTGCGGACCAGCAAGAGATTATCAGCTTTTCAACAAATGTGACATATTCCAGGACGAAAATCGGCGAAATATATCTTGCCCTTTCAGCTGCTGAGATCGGAAACTGGAAAAACCGCATTGGCTTAATTGCTGTTGCCAGCTTTGTCATCTTTTCGCTTGTCGGGGTTGCTTCTCACTTCGAGGTGACGTGGCGCAATCTTTGCAAACAAAAGCATTCTACTCAGCAGGCCCCCATTCCGGGAATAGCCAACATGGAGTGCCCGTTGTGCGGGTCCGATAAACCGTTTTCAGAAAGGGCTATCAGCCATGTCAATATGGACAGGCTCATGTTTCTGCAACCTAAGAATGATGAGCCTTTTGACAAACATACGCTTCAATCCCATGGGATCTCCTTGTCAGAAATGGCTGAGAGGCAAGACTTGGGGTGGCTGAAAAGACAGGTCATATTTCGATGCACAGAGATTATTAGGAAGCTGGCTGGCTGATCGCTTTAATCCCAGGATCATAGCCTAGCCCGCTGGAAAGAGTGAAAATGGCTGTTCGCGAAATGGCTTTGGCGACTATTGTATGGGCAAAAGAGGCGTCGACCAACGTCTTTGTGAAGATGGGGAAGGGATTATTGAAGATAGCGTTTGTTCAACGGAATGCCAAAAGGATTGGCGTAGGTCTTCTGATATGGGTCGTGGCATGTATGGTTGGCTATCTGGCTTTGAGAAAGGCTGTAGAAGGCTTGGAGCACCGCTTATATGAGGTCGGATTATCGCAGACACGGACTCTTGCGAAAAAGACCAGATCATCATTGTTGGAAAATGACGTATTGTCGTTGAATAGGGCAATCGGGGAAGTGTCAGCCGGTGACGAATTGATTTTTGCCGCCATTTTGGATCACCAGAATAGAATTGTGGCGCACACCCATTCGGAATTAGTAGATCAGATTATCTCTCCTCTTGAACATGTGAAACAACTGGGAAATGTGGATGGGGTATCCATTGAGGAGGGTGTATCAGTTAATGAACAAAAAACCGTTGGATTTTCTAAGGATGTGATGTTTTCTGGAGTTAGAATCGGCAAAGCGTACTTGACGCTTTCGGGATCTAGCTTGCATGCCTCAGCAAAGAAGTACGGAACACTTTATGTCATTGGAGTGGTTTCGTGCCTATTGGTTCTGTTGGCGATCTTAGTGGCCCTGGATCGTCTCTCCGCAGCAAAAGCCTTAAAGACCGAAAAGGACTTTCAAGAATTGGCCAAGATTGGACCCTACACGTTGGAAAAGAAGCTGGCAGTTGGAGGGATGGCTGAGCTTTTTGTGGCAACCTATGAACGTCAAGATGGTTTTCGAAAGACTGTTGCTGTTAAGAGGGTATTGCCCCGGTTTGCTGAGGATCCGGAATTTGTCGCGATGTTCATCCGGGAAGCCAGGTTAGCAGCTCTTTTGGGACACCCTAACGTGGTCCAGGTCATGGATTTTGGTAATATTGAAAACGCCTACTTCCTCGCCATGGAGTATGTGCGCGGTAAGAACTTGGCTGAAATCATGGCCGCCTTAAAAAAGAGCTTGTCAATCGACCAGGCGGTCTTCATCGTTTCTGGTGTTGCCATGGGTCTTCAGTACTCCCATTCAAAGAAAGACGAGAAGTCAGGAAAACCCTTGGCAATCGTTCATCGAGACATCAGTCCACAAAACATTCTTGTTTCATTTCAAGGAGAAGTCAAGATCAGCGATTACGGAATATCCAAAGCAGCTTCCGAGACACCCTTGACACAGGCCGGTGTAGTTAAGGGCAAGCTGTGCTACATGTCTCCCGAACAGGCTTTGGGGCAATCAGTAGACCACCAGACTGACATATATGCACTGGGTATTGTGTTCTATGAAATACTGTCTGGGGGAAGATTGTATCAGGTTACGGGTGAGCTTCAAGCGCTAAAGACCATTCCTGGGATGGAGGTGCGGCCCATAAAGGAATTAAATCCCGATGTTCCTGACGAGCTAAATCAGATTGTGATGAAATGCCTGGAGAAAGACAAGGCATCAAGATATCAAAACGCTCAGGAACTCGTGGACGATTTGATTGCCTTTCGAAGCAGTGCGAGCATAACCTATGACAGCATAACGCTTTCGAAGTTCATGAAAAGGCACTTTAGGGAAGACTAAGCTATTCTTGCCGACTAGTGCTCGTCCGGCTTCCCTCTCTGAGTCTCTAAGTCTGTCCTGAAAAGATTATCCTCTTCTCGATGAAAAATCTAATCTAATTTCCGGGCTGTTTTTGTTCGTACTCCTCAAGCGGCAACGATAATGGTGAATTATCCCGGACGGGGTTAGCCGTGTCTGGCATGGCGCCATGAAGATAGCGAACATGCGCCGGACCGGTTATCGGGTCTTTGAGGGTTATCCTGATGGTTTGGGCATCGTGCCGGATGACTTCCGAAACGAAAGCGGGAAGATCCTCTGTCACCACCTCCCATCCGGAAATACCTGAAGCCGGTGTGAAATCTGTCCCACCCCTGTGTCGTATTGCCACGTCTATGTTCTTGGTGTCTATCTGCGTCACCCCGACCACGGAGGGACCTCGGTAGTATTCTTCTTTTCCCAGAATGAACAAGACCGTCTGTGCAACCCTGAACCCGAGGTTGGTGTAGGCCCTGTGGGTGAGATGCTGTGTCCCTTGGTTTTTGAGGTCCAGAGTTGTGGCCGCCAGGTAGCAGTCGGCAACGTTTTGTGCAACATCTTTCTGGGCATTGCGGATAGCCTGATTTGGTCCGTCTTCGCCTCCAGGGCGTTTGATCATCATGACAATAAGGAATGGGAGGTTCTTTCGGCCAGAACCGTTGCCAATATCGGCCCTTACCTGCTTGGTAACGAAGCGCTCAAGGGATGTGCTGTACTCAACCTCACTGACAGTGCCACGTGCCGCATCCGCTTCTCCCTGCATCCAGATGACAAATTCCAAAAAACCACCGGCAGCAGAAACCCCAGCGAGAAACCTGTTGTAGATAGAGTTCTCGGCCAGATCTTCCCAGTATCCCATTCGCCAGTCGGCCTCTTTCCGCAGACCTGATCCGTTGACGGAATAGTCTATTAGCCCGACGGGAAGGCCCAGACGGTTTATCAATCTGTTGCCAAAAGCAATCGCCCCATTACCTTTTTTGCCGAGTCCCAACCATTTCTTGTTGGCATACCTGAAAAGCAGAGGGTGTGCCTCCAGGTCTGTGCCAGTATGGAACCATTCTTTCATGTTGGACTGGCCTATGCAGGCGATTAGGATACCGACACCCCATTTGTGCAATCCATGGTCGATAACGTTATGGTCATTGACAAACCGTACCTGAAAATCGTACCAGCCGCCCTGGGGCACGCCATCAAGCATCCCCATGAAGATCCCGTTTTCGGGGGAAGTGTCAACCACAATCCAAGGCACCACTTGTTCGGATGTGTCGTTTTTGACCACCCTCGCCTCTACGGCAACAGGCACCCCTATGTAGGTGCCTGAAACAAGGACATCCGCGCTAGTGCCCCTGCGTTGCAGGATACGGCCCTCCTCATATTCGGTTACATTGATCGACGGCATTTCTTCGGGTGACTTCTTCGGGGCCGTCGGCGCGGGTTCATGGGATGCACTGTCCCTCATGGGCCTGGCCCCTGCGGGCAGAGGTGGGAGGTCATGAGAAACGAGCGTTTCGGATGTGTTGCGTCTGTCTAGGATCGGCTTGCGGACAATCTGTCTTCTGATTCGTTGCACGGCCTTTTCGTCGATGCACTTTTTCACTCCGTCTTCCTCCTGTGGTGGTGCAGGCCA
>MAVP01000141.1 GCA_001751075.1 Desulfobacterales bacterium S7086C20
GGCATTGATGAACGGTTAATAGGAAACGAAATCCACACTATTTCTGCTGTAGGCGAGAATTCCATGTGCAATATTTCCAAACTCGCCAGGAAGATGGGAGTTACCAAAGCGGCTATCTCCCAGACGATCAGAAAGCTCCAAAAGAAAGGTTATTTGAGGAAGTTACGCGATGAGAACAGCAGGAGAGAGATCCTTGTGGTTCTTACGGAAAAAGGGAAACATGCCCATCAGGGGCATAAATCCGTGTGGAAGAGAAGTTGCTTGAGATTTCTTCCTGATGTGACAGATGAGCAGATTGCCGCATTCAATGTTGTGGCAGAGAAGATTAACGCTTCAGCGGATATTCAAATAGATGAAAATACTTGATCTTTATGGTAATACTTAAGGAGCTTAACAGAGAATCTTTCAGGCGTAAAACACCGATAAACGGCGTAACCGCGTTTAACTCAACAATAGCGTTTAAGGAGGGCATAGGGATAACCCTATTTTTGAAAACATCAAGAGAAAAGGAGGGATTCAAATGAGAAAAGGAAATTTATTCATCATAATCGGCAGTTGTGTGTTGGCATTGATGCTTATCCTTGGTCCTGGCATTATTGCTCAGGCAGCGCCAAAGACCATCAAGATAAGCAGCGTTCTTTCACTTACGGGAAAGTTTGCTGGAATGGGTACCCAGATCAAACCCAGCTACGAGATCTTTCTGGACAAGATCAATGCTGAGGGAGGGATCTTTATCAAGAAGTATGGAAAAAAGATTCCCATAGAACTCCGTGTCCTGGATGATGAATCAGACGGTTTGAAGACCCAGGCCCAGCTCGAAGTAGCGAACTCGTGGGGCGCGGTTGCCAACCTGGGAGGACTTGGATGTGCTTCCTTTGAGATGGGCACGCCCATTGCCATGAAAAACAAGATGACATGGATAGGCCCCGGATGTGGCGGTTGGATGCCTCACCAGCTTGGCAACAAATGGCTTTTCTCGATCTTCCATAAGACACCGTTCTTTTCCCCAATGGTCTTTGAGATGATTATGGAACAGCCCAAGCCATGGCCCAAAAAAGTCGCCATCTTCGAGATCAACCAGTTAGACGCCCTGGAGACCAACCTTTACTGGCAACAGGCGGCAAAGACGCACGGCTTTGATATCGTATTTCACAAGAAATATGCCGCAGGTACCAAGGACTTCAGCGCCTTGATCACCGGAGCCAAGGCCGCCGGGGCTGAAATACTGCTCGCCTATCCCCTGCCGCCCATGGGTCCAACCATGGTGAAACAGATGAAAGAACTTGATTTTAGTCCTAAACTCTGCTTCTGGGTAAGGGCCCCTGAGAGTGCGACTTTCGGTCCATCCCTTGGCGAATTATCGGACTATATCACCTTGCCATGCACCTGGAGCCCCGAGTACAAACTCCCGGGAAATGACTATCTAATAGAACAGTATAAGAAAAAGACGGGTAAAAAAGAGGCTGACCTCATTGTGGGCGCGGCCTATACCGCTTTCGAGGTGCTGGCGACCGGCATCGAGAAGGCAGGGAGTCTGGACAGGACGGCCATACGGGATGCCGTAAGGGCAACCGACATGGAGACAGTTTGTGGTCGTATCCGTTTTTCAGACCAGGGCTGGGCAGTTGATCGTGGGCTCGTGGTCCTTCAGTGGATGGGCGGAAAACAAAAGATTGTTTACGCCAATGAGCATGCCAAGAAATATGGGGCCAAGATCCCGGTATCACCGCTGAAGTGGCAACCGAAATGGTCTGAAAGATAAAGGAAAATAGCAAAGGCCCTCCCTCAAGTGAAGGGAGCGGCCTTTATTATGAACGCCTTCTGGCATCAAGACAGAGGTGCCCGTGGCCAGACGGGAATTGAGCCTATTTTAAGGACAACATAGTATGCTCGAAGTCAACAATATAGATGTTTATCACGGAAACCTTCAGGCGTTGTGGGATGTCTCCCTTGAGGTCGGTGAAGGGGAACGGGTATCTCTGATTGGTGCCAATGGCGCCGGAAAGACCACTATCGTGGAGACCGTATCCGGCCTGCTTACTCCGGCCTCAGGGAGTATGGTTTTTAATGGTGTGCGTTTAGATAAGGAACCATCACAAAGAGTAGTGCGTCTGGGTGTCTGCCTTGTACCTGAAGAGAGGGGAATATTTTTCGGTATGAGTGTCTTGGAAAATCTGGAGTTGGGCGCCTTTCACAAGAAGAGCAGGAAGGTGAAAGACGAGACCCTCGAATCTGTCTATGGACTCTTTCCTCTCCTGAAAGATCGGAGCAGACAGGTGGCAGGGACCTTGAGTGGCGGAGAACAACAGATGCTGGCCATAGGCAGGGGATTGATGTCCAAGCCAAAGCTGCTGATGCTTGATGAACCATCCCTGGGATTGGCTCCAATAATTGTGAAGAATATCTTTGAAGTAATTAAACAGATAAACAGGTCTGGAGTAAGTATCCTTCTTGTAGAGCAAAACGTTCGTATTGCCCTGGGACTCGCCCAAAGGGCCTATATCATTGAGAACGGGCGCATTATACAGCATGGTGACGCCAAAGACCTCTTGAGTGATGAACAAGTGAAGGATGCCTATCTTGGCACAGGCTGAGTTTGGGGTATGTGAATGATGTTTGGACTTGTGGCTCAGACATTTATCAACGGAATCACCATCGGCGCGATGTACGGTCTGATAGCAGTAGGCCTCTCTTTGACATTCGGTGTCATGAAGATACTCAACGTCGCCCATGGCGAATTCCTGATGATAGGTGGTTACATAGCATTTTGGCTGTTTACCCGGTATGACATAGACCCCTTATTGGGCCTACCGTTGGTAGCCATTGCCCTGTTCCTGTTCGGGGCGGTTTTTTACAAGATCCTCTTCTCCGGCCTGGTCAAATTCCATGAAGAGATCAAAATGAAAAATACCTTGCTCGTAGCATTCGGGTTATCCCTGATATTTCCCCAGGTGGCGAGATGGCTCTGGACCGCCGATGAGAGGGGTATAACTCCTTTCTATAGTGGTGGATCATTTCCGATCCTCGGGGTGCGGATCGGCTATGTCCCCCTGGCCGGGCTGATCGTGGCCGTTGTGGTCATCCTCGCCCTCCACCTTCTGCTCACCAAGACCTATTTCGGAAAGTCCGTCCGGGCGACGAGTGAAAACTACAAGGCCGCCAAGCTGGTGGGGATTAATGTTAACCGGACCTATCTGGTCACCTTTTCTCTGGGTGCCGCCTTGGCTGGTCTGGCCGGAGTTTTGGTTGTTATGACCCAGGCAGTTGTACCTGATATGGGTATGGCCTGGACAATAAAAGCCCTTATCGTTGTTGTGCTCGCGGGAATCGGGAGCGTTGGCGGGGCATTTTTTGCAGGTATACTCCTGGGGGTTATCGAATCGGTCAGCGCTATCTTTATGGGCCCTTATACGGTGGCACTCGGTATGGGGATATTTCTGTTGATCCTGATGTTCAGACCACAAGGCTTGTTTGGGAAAGCGTAAGGAGTATAATTAGTGAACAATTGGAAACAGTTTTCAATAAACGGCGGCATACTTGTTCTGCTAATCCTTGTGCCTCTGATAACCTCACGAACCGATGTCTTAACCTGGCTCTACTTGACTTTAGTCTATATTGCTCTATCCCAGAGCTGGAACATCATCGGCGGATATACCGGACAGATAAACCTTGGACATGCCGCATTTTTTGGGATAGGGGCCTTAGCCGCTCGCTATATCTGGCTACATTTTGGGCTGCCCCTTCCACTTGCTGTACTGGGTGGAGGATTGGCGTCCATGATCTTTGCCCTTGCTATAGGAGTTCTCGTCTTTAGGTTGAAGGGTATTTATTTCATCATAGGGACCCTGGTCCTGGCGGAGATATTAAGATTAATCTTTTATACCATTCTTCCTGAGGCCGATGTCATGCCCATGAAACTTCTGGGCGCCTATAGCCTGGTTCCCCGATATTATCTCAGTCTCCTAATAGCGGTGATCACAGTGGCCGTGGTTTACTGGATAAGCCGTTCGAGGCTTGGGCTGGGGTTGATGTCTATTCGTGATGATGAAGATGCGGCCGAGGCATCGGGAGTCGATACACAGAGATACAAGCTCCTGGCATTTAACATCAGCACCTTTCTTGCCGGCTTAACCGGTGGAATTTACGCCTATTACAGCGCCGCCTTCAGGGCGGGCGGTCTGTTTGAACCGGTATGGACCTTTGACGCGGTGATTATCGTCTTTGTTGGCGGTGTGGGCACGATCGCTGGACCGATAATCGGGTCGGTCTTTTTCGTTTTGCTTAAACAAATCCTCTCCCTGTATCTGCCGGGAGGGCTCCACGTCGCGGTGTTCGGTGTCCTGTTTATCATAGTGGTCTTGTACTTGCCGGGAGGATTGATTGAACTGATGACAAAATTCCGTAAGCGTACTTCAGCGGGGGACCAATAAAATTGATTCTTGAGGTAAAAAAGTTATTAAAGACCTTTGGAGGCCTTGTTGCCGTCAGGGATCTGGATCTTACCGTTAATGAGGGGGAGACAGTCGGCCTTATTGGTCCCAATGGATCAGGCAAGACGACACTTTTTAATCTGATAAGCGGTGTTCTTAGGCCAGATAGAGGCGAGATCAGGTTTAATGGAAGAGATATAACGGGCCTTAAGCCAAACAGGGTCTGTCAGACCGGTATAGCCAGGACTTTCCAGTTAACCAAGCCTTTTGAGCAGATGACGGCCTTGCAGAATGTCATGATCGGCAGAATGTACGGAAGTGAACCGGTCCTGAGCATAAAAAAGGCTGAAGAGGAATCCGAGAAGATTCTGGAATTTATCGGTCTGGGTGGGAAGAGCCTTTCAATGGCCGCAACTTTTGGGATGGTCGATCGCAAGAGGCTGGAAATTGCCAGGGCCCTGGCTACTAGGCCCAGGTTGCTCTTACTCGACGAAACTATGAGCGGGTTAACGCCGGCAGAGATGGAAGATGCCGTGGAGTTAGTGAAGGCAATAGGGGATTCCGGTGTAACCTTGATCGTAGTAGAGCATGTGATGAAGGCCATACTGGACATCTCAAGCAGGCTTATTGTCCTTAATTACGGGCAAAAGATCGCAGAGGGATTGCCTCAGGAGGTAGTTAATGATAAAAAAGTGATCGAGGCATATCTGGGGGAATAGTTTGTTTATGGCATGGCACCTCCCTTTTAAGAACGTTTATTCAAGAAACAGCCAAATCCTTAACTAATATAGATCAATTCCGGAGAGGGATCTACCTCTTTCCCTCTTTCAAGCAGTTCTACTATCCCAAACTACAGAGCAATAAATCGGTAATGATCGATTTTTATGTTCTATTAAAAATATGCAATAATAGACGACACTTTCTTTAGCAACCAACTTAAAAACAGGAGATGGAGAAATGCCTGCTCGAACAAAGCCCAAAGACACAGGAATCGAGAAGGAGGAGGTGGGATACACAATCTGCGACGGGTGTAACGAGGTCCCTTTCTGCGGAATAAAGTTTTATAAGAGGGGCGAGGTGGTGACCCGAGTGGAACCTTGGCCCGACTTTCCCGCGTCGCCTATATGTTCCAAGGCCTATGCCACTCTTCAAAGGCTTTATCACCCGAACCGCCTTAAATATCCCATGAAACGAACCAAACCAACGGGGTCATCCGATCCCGGCTTTGTCCGTGTCTCCTGGGACGAAGCCTATGATACTTTTGTGGGCCATCTCAAC
>MAVP01000142.1 GCA_001751075.1 Desulfobacterales bacterium S7086C20
TAAGTTTCCAATTCAGAAATGAGCAATTTTCCACAAGGTCAAGGAAAACAAGGGGTTGCGCGGAGACGTACCGTGGTACGTCGCACAAGCAACCCTGCCGTTTGTCGCCGAAATTGTGGAAAAGGGCCATTTATGAATGGAAACTAACTAATACGGCAGGGTCGCTACATGGCCCTGCCGTACTCCTTTTTTATTATCACTTACTTCTCGCCCCTAACTTTTCCTTGAGTGCCAGGTTTTCTTTTCTCACCCTGGCAAGTTCTAACACCCTGTTGATTGTAAAAAGGATATTGTCTTTCCTGAACGGCTTAGTGATAAAATCGGCAACCCCCATTTTCATGGCGTCTTTAGAAGTCTCAATAGAACCGTAGGCTGTTATGATAATCATGGGCAGATCCGGTTTTATCTCTTTCAATTCATCAAAGAGTTCCAAGCCGTCCATTCCAGGCATCTTGAGGTCGGAAATGACCAAATCAAAATCCTGTTCAATAAGCAATTTCAGCCCTTCAGACGGGTTGTTGGTTGTCTCCACTACATAGGCAGTATTATCTTCGATAATCATTCTGAGCAATGCTAGCATATCGATTTCGTCATCAATGACTAAGATCTTCTCCGACATCATCTTCTCCTTCTATGTTGTTTGTAGTTGCTGACTGATATTCTCCCCCG
Organism: Desulfobacterales bacterium S7086C20; assembly: GCA_001751075.1. Classification (GTDB taxonomy): domain Bacteria; phylum Desulfobacterota; class Desulfobacteria; order Desulfobacterales. The sequence goes on from MAVP01000142.1 coordinate 670, forward strand.
CTATAGGTAACAATAGAGTAAAGGTGGTTCCGGGTACTTTGCCTTCCTCTTTGGTCTGGCTCTCGACTTGGATATCTCCTCCACACTTCTTTACGATGGCATAGCTTACAGAAAGGCCTAGTCCTGTACCTTCTCCAACTTTCTTTGTGGTAAAAAACGGTTCAAATATCTTATCCATATTATCTTTGGCAATGCCGTCGCCTGTATCAGCAAAGCTTACACTGACCATATCACCAACATGGTTTGCACTGATAGTCAAAATTCCACCGCCATCCATGGCGGCTAAGGCATTATTAATAATATTTAGATAAACCTGTTCGAGTTGCTGACCATCCCCGCAAACATTGGGCAGATCCTCTTCCAGATGTGTGGTGAGATCAACCTTTTTAGTAACCATAGTGTTCATGGTCACATTGATAACTCTTTGAAGGTCCTCAATCGCATCTGTTTCTCCTGGAGTCTTTCCGCGTACCTTGCCAAAGGCAAGGAGATTTTCGACTATCTTCTTGCAATTGTTTCCCTGTCGTTCAATGGTCTTGAGCATCTCATATTCTTTGGAGTCTTCAGGGAGTTTTTCCAGGAGCAATTCGGCAAAACCCAAGATAACGGCAACAGGGTTATTTATTTCATGGGCTACGCCGGCGGATAGTGACCCCAGAGACGCCAGTCTTTCTGTATGGGAAAGCTGATCTTCTATCTTCTTATGTTCCGTGATGTCTCGAGAAATACATAGAATCGCATCTTTGTTACTCCCAGTTCTAAAAATGGGTTTGTATTTCGTGTCAAGATAATAGTGTTTTTTTCCTATGGTCACACTTTCTTCATGGGAAATAGTCTCAGACGCCGCAAACACCCTTTCAACCAGCGTACAGACTTCATTTGGATGTTCATATTCAAATAGGTCCATGAGGTTTTCTCCCACGATTGCACCAGGATTACGCCCTACCAATTCCGTACAGTATTTGTTAACCGATAAAATAGTGCAACTCATGTCGATTGTAAAAATCATGTCGTCTGCAGATTCAATAACCGAGCGGTACCTTTCCTCAGAACGTTTGAGTCTTTCCGCATACATTGCCAGGTCTTTGGTCTTGACATTTACCTCTTGTTCAAGTGTCTTGAGCCAGGACCGTTCATTAATGACCAGAAAGGCAAAAATGACCAGGACAGCAACAACAAAGGCGCCCTGTATTATTGATTGCCTTACGTAGACTGCATGAATAGCACCCTCCACTTCGCTTGTGGGTGCCACCACAGCTACCGACCATGACCTTATAGCATTTGCCGCGCCAATATGTACTGGAGCGTAGGCAATTAATTTGTTCATAGTGCGGTTGACACCACGGTGCCAACCTGAAATATATTCGGCAATGCCTTCGTCTTCATGGAGCATCTTGGTCTTTTGGATCAGGTTGATCCTCTTAAAGGATATGTGAGGGTCTTTAAACTTCCTGACCTCAAAGGCATTTTGTCCAACGAAATCCTTTTCCAGGTGATAGAGAAATTTGCCGTCTTCGTCGATAATCCATGCATATCCAGTCTTACCCGATCTAATGGGAGCAGCCAGTCTTCTTGCCAGCGAACCGGCATCCAGGACAAATACGAGCACGCCAGCGAACTTATATGTGGGAACCGGATGTGCCTCGTCACTTGAAACCTGATAGACCGGTATAGCCATTGTCATAATAAGGCCTGGCTCTGAGTCCTTTACAATCCCCTTTTTGACCTTGCTTATGTATATCCTGGTCTTGTTTTCCGGTTTCTTGCACCACTTAAAGTAATCTTCCTCGGCATAGTTTTTCTCTTCCATAAAGATCGCATTGGCATAGTTGATTGAATAGGAGTTTGTTCCGCCCGCGGCTACCAGCATGATTCTGATTGCGCCATAGTCGCTTATACTTGAAAGCGAGATTTTCATCCTATTTGGCCATGAAACAGCTTCCACATACTGGATGGAGGGAGAAAGACTAAGAGTGATAAGTTCCCGTTTGACAACCTTGAGATTATTTTCCAGGGTACCTGCCACGTGCCTAGCCAAAGCGAGTTGTTGGCGATTGAAGTCCATTTTTATCATTTTCTTGATCTCGCGGCCTGAAAGGACACCCAGAAAAAGGGCAATGCCCAGAAGGACCAGGATAACAATAGTCACAACGCGCAAACCCTGCTTTTGGGCAAAATATTTCAGATACTTTTTCAATGGCTGGTTCCTATATTCACAAAAGACTCTATTCCTTTCAACATATCTTTGTAGTACCAATTTACCATGGCATCGTTGTACATTACCATGTCGAGTTGTCTGGTGTGAGTCATGATATGTCCTAGTACCTTCAGGCGTTCTCTGAGATAATCCTTTTCATGGCCCCCCAGGCGGGCAAAGAGGGCATCGTCCTTGATTTCCACTCGAAAATCAAACCGCCTAAGAAGTTTCCCCACAAACTGGACCCGCCTGCACCTGCGGTCGACATCAGCCGCGCCGCCTTTAAAGACAAAGCTAACGTAGTTCTCGTTGGGATTCTCTCCTACATAAGCCTCGGTAGTGGAGAAGTGAAATCCCAGCCGGCTGTTTAGGTTACAGAAGTACTTGGAAAGGATTATGTAGTTTTTGTCCGCAAACCGTTTCCCAACCGACGGATCAATACTCGGATCCATCGTAGCGCCAAACATGACAGAGAGAAACCCTTTCGTATCTACTGGTGGTGGGCCTTTCCATGGAAGTGCTGTCATCCCTTCCCAAACAGCCAGCATCGGCATGGACACGATATCTTCGATCTTGACCTTTTTTCCTTTTACCCCTTCCTTGATACCATCTCCCAGATTGATAATCCACCACTGCATCGGGACTTCACAGACCAGTTGTTTCGTCGACTTTTCAGCAAAGTGACTCTCTTTGCTGAGATCAAACATGGCGTGCATGGACACTTCATGGGCAAACCTTGTGATGTCGTGCAACGTTTTGCATCCGCTGGGCCTGAAACCAGGATCACTGGGATCTGTGAGATTCAAAGGGGTTATCATTTGCAACACTTCTCGGAGTTGTCCTAGCGCAGGTGATAATTCAAGGGTGTTGTCCCTCCTTTTTTCTTTCAGTATTTCTTCTACGACGCCTTCATAAACGTTTGCATATACTGCATCCACGGTTACCTGCATGCCATCGGTGAGGAGACTGGTAGCATTCTTGGTGTTAAAAACAGCCGGCACATTGTACTCTCTGGCCACTGTGGCTAGGTGTCCCAGGACGGCTCCAATGTCCGAGATAACAGCGGCAGCTTTTGCAAGCACCACGGCAAATTCAGGGTGCGTATGCCTTATTACCAGTACTGCACCTTCAGGAAAATCAGCCAGGTCCTTTTCGCTATTTACAATACGGACAGGGCCGGCCCCCGTGCCACGGCAGGCAATAACACCTTTATCTAGAAGAAGCTTGTACCCCTTGACCAGCCTTGAGCCTGTTGTCTCATCGGATGGTATCCTTGGAAGGCCTATACGTAGCGGCCGGGACTGAAGAAGATACAATTCGTCTTGTTGGTCAATAGCCCATTCCATGTCTTGAGATTGGCCAAAATGAGCTTCGGCCTTGCGCGCAAACGAGACAAGTTCAGAGATTGCTTTACTGCCGAGGCATTGTTTTCCAAGTATCTCTTCGGGCACAGCCACCTCACGTGAGCCGCCCTCCGGTTGCCCGATCTGCATTACTTCCTGGCAGCCTGTTTCCTCACGCGTAATCTCTTGTTTTCCGTCTCCGGAAACCCTGTAGTTGTCTGTTGGGACTTTGCCTCCAACCGCATAAGATCCAAGACCCCAAACAGCGTTGATCAATATGGTATCATCTTCCGGCTTGTCAGGATCGCGGGAATACATGATACCGCTGGTCTTGACATCAATCATGGCAAGTATACCCACTGCCATGGCCATCTCATCTACATAAAATCCCTTATCTTTGTAATAAAAGAGCGCCCGAGGGGTAAACTGGCTGGACATGACATTCTTGTATTGGGCCAACAGTTCTTCAGGCGCCACATTCAGGGCGGTCTCATATTGACCTGCAAAGCTGGCCATAACATCCTCATGGACGGCGCTACTGCGTACGGAAACCTTCAGGTTTTCATTTCCTACTTCTTCACATACGCTTTTGTATCCAGCGAGGATGGCTTGTTCAAGATCCCGCGGTATTTCTCCATTTCTAACCAGTTCTATTATTTCCCGGCTTGCAGCCGCCAATTCGTCATAATTGCGTATATTGAGGTTCCTGGTCTTGTTATCTATAACCCCTTGGATCTGATTATGCTGGATAAAGGTTTGATAAGCATGAGTGGTTATCACAAAACCATGGGGAACGCGCAAGCCCAGAGCGTTGGCAAGTTCTGCAACATTGGCAATCTTGCCGCCGGCCGATAAGATGGCCTCTTTGCCAAATGCGTGAAAAGGAAGAACATAGTCAGCCTTCGGTATGGATATCCTCGCAGAAAGATGACTTTGGATGGCCTTGTCTGCTTTCTGATAAGGGGTGACTAGGCCCGTGTATTTGTTATTTGCGAGGATATTGAGGTTGTCGATAATTTTCTTGACCCCATCCGCCACAGCTTCACTGGAAGACAGGATATAGGCCCTATCAAATACGAAGTCCCCGGTAGCCTTTTCCTGCATATCAGCCATAGTCATTAGGACCTCGTTATTGTTCTTAAGGACTTCGCGAAAGGCCTTGTATCGATCTACGAAAAGGGCCTTATCGTCTTCGTCCCTGAGGGCCTTTTGCTGTCTCTTTTTGCTAAAAAATTCAAACAAGGGCCGAAAAACCTTCAGATTTAGTAGCGACATATATTGAGAGAGAAACTTTCGTATTGATCTAGCGTTTTTTAAAAAAACACGTCCGACTGGAGCTCTATGGGCAGCCTCAAGCACCTAAACTTGACGGTCTCGTAAAAAGTCCAACTTCTGCGTTGCGCTGCATTTCGCAATCATTCAACGTACGATAAGTACGCCTCATGATTACAAAATTTGCACGCCTTGAATTTGAACTTTTT
>MAVP01000143.1 GCA_001751075.1 Desulfobacterales bacterium S7086C20
CATTGATCGCCTTTTCTATTGCCTCGGTATCAGTGGGCTCAACCAGGCGTGCAGTAATGCCATACTTTTTGAAAACATTAGTAAAAAGGAGGTACGTGGACATAAAAAGAGAGTTTCCTGTTACAAACTCGTCTCCCGCACGGAGTAACGCCATGCAGGTATTTGTAATGGCAGCCATGCCAGAAGACATGACTACTGCTCCTTGCCCACCTTCCAGAACGGCCAGTTTCTCCTCCAGGATACGATTTGTCGGGTTGGTAAGACGCATGTAGATGTGGTCAGTCCGCTGGCCGGCAAAGGTTTGGCTAAGGTTCTCTGCCGTGGGATGCATATGAGAAGCCGTCTGGAAGATAGGAGCCAAAGTTGCGCCTCTCCAATCTTCAGGGGACTGGGCAGCATGGATGACTTGGGTCTGAAAACGGTATGAACCCTCTTGAGTCATGTTAACTCCTCTCTGGTTCAAGCAACGACCGAAGGACTTTGCAGTCTCTGCAGATCTCTATTTTCTTCTTCCAATTCGTTTGGACTGTTCCATTACAAATAGTCCCGTTAATAAACCAGCGAAAATGTAAGATTTCTTTACCCTAGCGTTGCAAAAGTCGAGGATGCCGCAGATGCAAGGCGTCAAGGGTGAGGCTGTAGTAGTTTACGCCGATCCCTTGACAACGCAGCAGATGCGGTATACTCGGCTTTCCCGAAGGGTAAATAACATGGCTGTTTTTTGTGGTTTTCTGGATATCACTCATAGTGGGCTCCACGATATGGCACAATAAAAGCCGCAAGCAAAGGCTACTATTGCTTTTGAGATCCTTTTGCCATGTTGTTTATGCAACATAGGGGTTTACTTCTCATAGAAGACGCCAAGAAACCCTTGACGCAGGTTCCACAATAGAACAGACAAAATCTGTGCCACAATGTGACACCTACGTCAAGGAGAAAATACCGTTAGCATAATGGGGACAAATAGACATGAGCGAAACGAAATCTCGTCGTCCAAAAAAGCCGTAAAAAGATAATCTTGACAAAAAGAGTGTAGTTAGCGTAGATTTAAAGATATTAGTATTATTAGGTAAGTGTTCGGTTAAATCGAAAATGTCGGATCTTTGATGCGTAACTACTTGATTTTGCTGAAGTGAGTTTTGCCCATAATTTCAAATCGATAACACTTTGCTTGTCTTGTAATGGCTATTATTTCAGTGGCTTACTTTGTATTGTCAACAATCCTACCGGACAGCAGTGTAGCGTTATGAGTCAAGATTTTGAGGAAGACATAGCAAAAATAATTTGCGGAATGAAATGCCCGAAGGATTTCAAGTGCTACAAGTCGGGATTTGAGAATCTTTGCAAGGCAAAAGATGTCGGGGCAGAATCATTCCTTATATGTCTTGATGAAAAGGCGCTGACGTGCAAATTCATATCTGTCAAGCGTGGATATGTTTGTGAATGCCCCCTTCGTATCTATATTTCCAAGAAATTTGGAAAGTGAACCGTGAGCCCCTTTGCTCGCTCAAGGTGTTACTCATACCGCCTCATGCCTGCCTGTGCCTATCCGCACGTTTTAAGTAAATCTCATGCTGACTATAGAGATTTTCAATAACAATACCCTTGCTTCATCAATATTAGCTATTTGACGACACTGGCTTAGCCAAGTAAAATAGACTAACAATGCAGGGTGCTGCATTTTAATATTTATTGATAGGGGGCAGTGTCATGAAGGTAAGGACTCTTTTGGTTGGATTGGCTGTAGTTTATTGCACGCTTGTATTCGGCTGGACTGTTCAGGCTAGCGATCTTGGGCTCTTTGAAGGTGAGAAGGGAACGTTAAAAATCGCTGGAGGTACCGCCCATATTCCAGTGATGAAAGAAGCAGCAAAACGGATCATAACCTTTAATCCGGACATTCAAATCAGTATTGCCGGCGGCGGTTCCGGCCTGGGCATCAAGCAGGTGGGTGAAGGGCTCGTCGATATCGGAAACTCCGGCAGAAAGCCCAACGATGAAGAGATAAGCCGATATGGCCTTCAGGTTTTCAAATGGGCCGTTGACGGCGTGGGCATCGCGGTCAATCCCAAAAATCCCGTCAGGTCCTTGAGTAAAGCTCAGGTCAAAGATATCTTCGCGGGCAAAATCACTAGTTGGAAACAAATCGGCGGATCGGACAAAAAGATCAATGTCTATACGAGAGATGAGGCGAGCGGAACACGGGCGGTTTTCTGGAAGAAGGCGCTAAGCAAGGGCGAAATCTCATCCAAAGCTTACTTTGTGGTTTCCAACGGCGGCATGAAATCTGCAATTGCTCAAGATCCCAACAGCATCGGGTATGTATCCGTAGGATATATCGACAACACGGTAGCGGCAGTTTCCATCGACGGAGTAGCGCCCACGTTAGAAAATGTGAAGGAAGGAAAATATAAGGTCGCCAGAGGCCTTTACAGCAACACAAAAGGCGAGCCCACCGGGTTGGCCAAGAAACTGATCAAGTATCTTCTGACTCCTGACGGTCAGGATATTGTTGCCGATAAAGGTTTTGTGCCAGTGAAATGATAAGAATCTACGAAAAGTTAATTGAAAAGCTTTTGCTTTTCTCTGCTGCGGTTAGTGCTTCGGTAACAATCCTTATATTTGGGTTCCTAGTCATTCTTGGCCTTCCTATTATTAAAGGAGGCCATTTTTTTCACCTTCTAACCGAGCCATGGTCACCCTATGACGGTATGTATGGGATCTATCCCATGGTAATCGGCACTCTGTCCATTGCCTTTCTTGGCGTGCTCTTCGGATTTCCTTTAAGTTTGGGGTGTGCTTCCTTAATAAGCGTCCTTGGCCCGAAGCCCGTGAGGCGTTTTCTTAAGAAGGTAGTCCAGCTTATGACAGGGATTCCCACTGTGATATATGGGTTCGTCGGTATTTTTCTGCTCGTTCCTTTCATTCGGGAACTTTTCCAAGAAGGGTCCGGCATGTGTGTGCTTTCTGCTTCTCTCATGCTAGCGGTTCTCGTATCTCCGACCATGATTTTGTTTTTCATTGACAGCTTTGATCAGGTACCAAAATCCTATCTGGATGCAGTCGATTCCATTGGCGGTAGTCGCATTCAGAAGTTCCTTTACGTCATCTTACCATGTGCATGGAAAGGTGTCCTCACAGGCCTGATTCTTGGCTTAGGGAGAGCCTTAGGTGACACACTTATCGTGTTGATGATAGCTGGCAACACAGTTCAGGTCCCAGGCTCGGTCATGGATTCAGCTAGATCCCTCACTTCTCAAATTGCCCTAGTCATGGCGGCCGACTATGAGAGCCCTGAATTTAAGTCGATTTTCACCTGCGGTATCGTGCTCTATTTGTTCACAACCATTGTCGTAATTGGAGTTCGAACTTTGGCAATGACAAGGAGGAGATCTCGACCTTGAACCGTATCTTTGAAAAATTGCTGTTGTGCTTTGCGTGGGCCAGCGGCATTGTGCTGGTTGGGAGTATTGCCTACATCGTCGGATACTTGATATTTAGAGGGTTTGAAACGCTCAATCTTACGCTGATTTTTGGTGATACGAAACCAGTGGATGCGCTGCTGTTAAAAAGACAAGTCTTTGAAGGCCTCTTCCCCGCCATAATCGGGACCTTCCTGTTGATCCTGTTGTCAGTCGGGTGGTCCGTCCCAGTAGGGCTTGGCAGTGGGATTTACCTGGCAGAGTATGCAGGAAAAAAAGTCAAGAGAACTCTGAATCTGTTTTTTGACATTCTGTCAGGTATTCCTTCCATTGTCGTGGGACTTTTTGGGTTTTCAGTCGCCCTTTTTCTACACAAGCACTATTCAGAGAATATCTATCCGTGCCTTCTAATCTCAAGCCTTTCTCTTGCCGTGTTGGTCCTTCCCTATATCGTTAGGACCACACAGGTTTCATTAGAAAACTTGTCGCCCGAAATGCGACTCACAGCGCCGGCATTGGGGGCAACAAAGCTCCAAAATATCTTTTACGTTCTCATTCCGAAATCCCTGTCAGGAATTGTCAGCGGGGTCATATTGGCCATTGGCCGCTGCGCGGAAGATACGGCAGTAATTATGCTGACCGGCGTTGTGGCAACAGCCGGCGTTCCACGCTCCATATTTTCAAACTATGAAGCTCTCCCTTTTTACATTTACTATATCTCCGCGCAGTACTCAGACCCTCAAGAGCTCTTGAGGGGATACGGCGCCGCCATCATTCTTCTGACTCTCTGTGTTATCCTTTTATTCTGTGCTTTTGTTATTAAGAAACAGTTGGCTTACCATGTCCTTTACCGAATATAAGAAATTATGAGTGATGCAGTCAAAATAAATGTTTATCACCTAGATTTTTCCTACCAGGGACATCGCATACTTAAGAATGTGACTACCCAATTCGAGGAAAACACCCTCACTGCTATCGTAGGGCCCTCTGGTGTCGGCAAATCGACCTTTCTCACTACTATCAACCGGCTCTGGGAAACTGTACCTCTGGCCGATATGAAAGGCAATGTAGAGATCAAATTCAATGGATGCTTTCATGATGTCTACGATCAGTCTTTTTCTCTTCCTAGGCTTCGTCGCTCTGTCGGCATGGTTTTTCAAACGCCCAACCCGCTTCCCATGAGCATTTACAAGAATGTTGCTTTTCCGTTAAAGCTTACTGGAGAAAAGGACAAGAAGCTGGTCGCCCGCAACGTGGAAAAGGCTCTCAAGAGGGCCTACCTTTGGCAAGAGGTCAAGGATCGCCTCACCGATGATGCCAACTTGTTATCCGGCGGCCAACAGCAACGCCTTTGTATAGCTCGTGCCCTTGTCTTAGAACCAGAAATCTTACTACTCGACGAACCAACTTCATCCCTGGATTCAAGAGCCGCCATGGTTATCGAAGAACTCCTGCTTACGCTTAGACCTAATTGCACGCTCATTGTGGTTTCTCACTACCTGGACCAGGTAAGCCGAATTGCAGACAGGGTTATCGAGCTTTCTGATGGAAGATTCCTGGAAAGGCCGTTAGGGAACCCAAGTCAGTTACGGGTGTCAGGGTTGCATCGAACTTAGGGAACGACTTCATGGCCAACTACATAGGGATGACGACTTCGTTGGAAGTCAATCTGCGTCCCGCCGAGGCGGGATTCATCTTTCGTCATTGCAACGTTGGATGTTTGTTTTTCATTCGAAATTGGACGTTCGATATTCAATGTTCGCCGTTCATCTTTCAAAACAACACTTTGTGCGCCTATCGGGGTCAAGTCCCAAATTCCCTTCTAAATGAGATGGTTGGCAGATTCAAGGTTTTTCTAGCCTTAAGGAGACAAAGATGATAAAAAGAGGCCATTCGAGGTTCTGTTAGGAGGTAGATATTTGAACGACTATTACCACACTTTTCACATCCCCGTCATGGGCATCGGACATTCTGCTGACACCCCCATCCGGGTAGCCCCTTTTGGCATCACATCCGTCATTTCACTTGTAGATGACACACTGTTGGAAAAGATCCGCAAATATTACAGTAAAAAGTACGACTTGGCCTACGTCAAGCTGGCGAGGAAGGAACCGGATGGCCGGGCAAAAAGAATCACCGCCTATCTTGAAACCGTCAGAAGGATCGTTCGCGCGAAAATGGAGGCTATAAAAGAACAGCCTTTCTTTGCGGCCAACGACAAGAGTAAATACTTTGACCTGCTACCCGAAGA
>MAVP01000144.1 GCA_001751075.1 Desulfobacterales bacterium S7086C20
AATAGCCTGCGGAATATTTTTCGGTGAATACTGTGGCTTTCTCAGTATCATTGGCGATGCTTTTATCCAGTTGCTTCAGATGACAATCTTGCCTTATATTATCGCCTCCCTGATTTTGGGTATTGGAGGACTCTCCTATAAGCAGGCCAAACTGTTGGCGATAAAGGGCGGAATCGTTATGCTTCTGTTCTGGGCGATTTCTTTCACCGTGGTCCTGCTGATGCCCCTGTCATTTCCAGAGTGGGAAACGGCCTCCTTTTTCAGTACCTCTTTAGTATCTCCGTCGAAAGAAGTCGACTTTCTCAAGCTCTACATTCCCTCCAACCCTTTCTGGTCTCTGGCCAACAACGTTGTGCCGGCTGTGGTGCTGTTCAGTATTTTGGCGGGAATCGCCTTAATCGGTATTAAAGAAAAGGATTCACTTATACAGGGTCTGATGGCAGTTTCGGGGGCATTGATCCGGATGACAAACATTGTGGTAAAACTCACCCCCATCGGCGTGTTCGCCATCGCTGCATCGGCGGCCGGAACCATGACCGTCGAGGAGTTCGGCAAGCTCCAGGTCTATCTTGTCAGCTTCAATCTGGCTGCTCTCCTACTGACTTTCGCTGTTCTCCCCCTGCTTCTAAAACCGATAACCCCCTTCAGATACAAGGACATTGTCGGGCTGTCAAAGGATGCCCTGGTGACCGCATTCACCACTGGCAACCTGTTCATCGTACTGACCGTACTGACCGAAAACTGCAAATCGCTTTTTAAGAAATACAACTTGACCCATGAAAAAACCGATGCCTACGTGGACGTCCTTGTACCGGTTTCTTTCAATTTCCCAAATACTGGTAAGCTCATTATGCTGATGTTCGTTCTGTTTGGAGCTTGGTTTACCGGGACATCCTTTTCTTTTTCTCAATACGGAACCTTCGTTTCTGCAGGATTACTTAGCTTCTTCGGCGGTGTGGATGTTGCCTTGCCTTTCATGCTGGATCTGATGCACCTGCCAGAGGACCTCTATCAGCTCTACATGGTGACCGGTGTAATCAATGGTAGAACATCAACGCTTCTGGCAGCCATGAATCTGCTGGTGTTTACACTTCTGACAACCAGCGCACTTACTGGAACGCTTTCTTTCAACAAAAAGAAATTGATAAACACCGTGGTCCTCATCACAGTTATAATGTTTGCATCGGTCGGCGCCACCCGCTTATATTTTAGTCTGGCTGTGAAAAACGAATACACCAAGGACCGGATTCTGTCCCGAATGCACATCAAAGACGATCCGTTCTCCCAAGTGGTTCATAAGGAAGTGCATGTCAAATTGAAAGCCGGCGGCGATATGCCTGCTGACATCGGTAAAATCCGAAAGCGAGGCAAACTGATGGTCGGTTACAATCCGGACAGCCTTCCCTTTTCCTTTTTCAACGCTGCCGACGAGCTGGTCGGATACGACATTGAAATGGCCCACATGCTTGCCAATGAACTAAATGTTGATGTGGAATTCGTTCCTTTTCTATATGAAACTCTTGCCGATCAGCTGAATCGTGGGGAGTTTGATATCGCTATGTCTGGAATCGGTATGTCGATGAGCCGGATCGAAGTGGTGAACTTCTCAGATCCTTACATCGACTTGACGTTTGCTCTGATTGTAAGGGATCACCAGCGGGGTGAATTTATCAACTTAGAATCGATCCGTAAGATTGAAGGACTGACTTTAACCCTTGTCAAAGACAAGTCCTATGTCCAGAGAATCGAAAAGCTTTTTCCGGAGGTTGAAGTAATAGAGCTTGAATCCAATCGAGAGTTTTTCGAACGGAACGTGGGGAACTGGGATGCCTTGCTCACCAGTGCCGAGGTCGGCTCTGCGTGGACTTTGATGTATCCCCAATACACGGTTGTCATCCCAAAACCAAACATCGAGACCTTTCCGATAGGATATGCTGTGGCGAAAGGCAACCAAGGTTTGCTTGCCTTTCTTAACAACTGGATACAGATCAAGAAAAACGGCACACAAATGAAAGCGGCCTATAATTTCTGGATACTTGGCCAGGACGCCGTTCCCAAGAAACCTCGATGGTCCATTATACGGAACGTACTTAAATGGGTGGAGTAATTTTGTGGCGGAACTGGCATTCTTCGAACTTTCTTTTAAATTGAATCAAAATTACGAATACAAACCTCAAACTTGTTCAGCACCTTAATATTCAACACTACGATATTTGAACGGTTATGGCTGGTGATACCTGCAATAACGTCCAAGTATCAACTGCTTGATTTTTCTGTGATAACATAATACCATATCACCAAAAGATAGCGGTTGAATCAACTGCAATTTCGTCACGTTATCAAACCTTTTGATTTTCTAGCATAGTCTCAATGTATCACCGGCACGGCAACAATAACATGAGGTTGCAAATCCCATGACGTATCCAGCCTTTAAGATCCTTACACTCGCTATTGTCTTGCAAGCGCTTTCTCCGATCGTGGCTGCACAAACCACCGGCGAGTCGTCTTTCGACAAGGTGTGGAGCTATGCCACTCTTTACGACAACAAGGACAACAGTTTCATACAGAAGTTTGACTTGAGCGGACGCCTCCAAATCGACTCAGCCTGGTTTGACGCCGATCAAGGCGAATTTGAAGACGTCCTGTGGCGACGTTTCCGCTTCGGCTTCAAGACCATTTTATTTCAGGACTGGGTGCTGCATATCGAGGGGGACTGGGATCTCAATGAAAGCCTTGGGGAAACCTACAACCGCCTGACTGATGCTTATATAGGTTGGCATCCCGGTAAAAATTGGTATCTGAAGATACTCAAGCAATCCGCCGGTTTCACCTTAGACGGTGCGACATCGTCGAAGAAACTGCTCACCCTGCAACGCAACAACCTCACCAACAACCTTTGGTTCACGGCAGAATACTTCACCGGCGCCACTATTTCCGGGACTGCTGCAAAGCGTTGGGCCTACAAGGCGGGGATCTTCTCATCGGACGGTAGCAATGAACTAAGTCACTTTGAGGCCGCCTACTTCACCCTCTTGTCCCTGGGCTACAACTTCGCCGGAGACCTTGAACTCGACAACGCTACTATCCGTGTCGACTACGTGTATAACCAAGAAGATGAAGACGCCAATACTCGTGACTTTTCCCAGGTACTGTCACTGGTTACCAAATGGGAACAAGGTGACTGGGGACTGTGGACGGACTTTTCTGCCGGTCGGGGCTACGCCAGTCAAAGCGATCTTTGGGGAGTTGCTTTAATGCCTTCATACGATATTACGCCGCACATCCAGTTGGTGTTCCGCTACACCTATCTGAAAAGTGTCGATAACAACGGTGTGCGCCTGGGGCGTTATGAGAACGAAATTGTAAAAGGCCGCGGCGACGAGTACAACGAGATCTACGGCGGCCTGAACGTGTTTTTTTATGGCCATAAACTGAAATGGCAGACGGGCCTGCAATACAGCACCATGAAAGATGCGGCCGATGACGGTGGAGAGTACGAGGGTTGGGGCCTTACCACCGGACTGCGCGTTTCCTGGTGAGCCCCCGGCCACCCTGCTTCAGGACATACGGCTATTTCCGACCTATCATCGCCGATGTCGTCAGGGAGTATCTTGTCTGCGGTAATCTGAAATAGAGTTTTGCCAGAATCCGCTGCGACAAGTGCTGCCACGAGCAATGGGATCTGATATAGACTTTGTGAGTCGAGTAGGCCGAGGGAACTTCCCCCTCAGCCCCTCACAGATCCGTACGTGAATCTCTCGATTCATACGGCTCCTATCGTCTAGCCCACGCATAAATAAAACGCCAATGGGCAAATAAATATGGCTGACGAACTATAATTCGTTTTACCCAATGTATTGCCCTTCTTTGGCGCCCTTTTATACGCTTATACTTCCGTTTTGCCCACCTCGACAACACCACATCAAGATACTTGAAGGCTTGGTAGAGAACGGTTTTGCAAAAGCTACCATAATAGTTCATCCATCCCCTAATTATCGGGTTATACATCTTGGCAAAGTCTTCAATGGTCTCATTTGTGCGCCTGTTTAAATTCCAACTTCGAATCGTCTCACGGATAGCCTTTTGCGCTCTATTGCTGATGGCAGGGTTAAAACCTACGAATTGTTTCCCATTTTTGGTCATCGATGGTCGGGGTCTAAATGTAAACCCCAGAAAATCGAATTTTTCATGGGTATAACCACCTCTTCGCCGGTCTTCCTTGCAATACACAATCCTGGTCTTCTCAGGATGCAATTCGAGCTTGCATTCAGCCATTCGTTTGCGAATCGCTCCGAGCACAAATTTCGCCTGATCCTCACTCACACAATGGCAAATAATATCATCTGCGTACCTTTCGAAGAGAATTGAAGGGAACTCTTTTTCCATCCATTTATCAAACACATAATGAAGAAAAAGATTCGCCAGCAGCGGGCTAATCACGCCCCCTTGCGGTGTCCCTTTATCCCTTTCTATCAGATGACCATCGGGTAATTGGACTGGTGCTTTTAACCACCGTTGGATGTAGAGTCGCACCCATTTGCAGTCAGTATGCTTTTTCACCGCCAGCATCAGCAACTCATGGTTGATGTTGTCAAAGAACCCTTTGATATCCAGATCGATCACCCAACCGTATCGCCAACATCTTCTCCGTGTTGTACCCACCGCATCAATCGCTGATTTGCCCGGTCGGTATCCATACGAATCCGAATGAAAATACGGCTCAACCTCTGGTTCAAAACGTTGCTTTACCACCATCTGCGCTATACGATCTGATACCGTTGGTATCCCCAAGGGCCGAAGCCTACCGTCTGATTTTGGGATCTCCACTCTACGCACTGGAGGTGGAAAGTAGCTTCCAGAGGACATTCGATTCCAAAGCTTGTAAAGATTATTGGATAAATCATTTTCAAACCCTTCTATCGTTTGCCCATCAACTCCAGCAGAACCCTGATTTGACCTCACCCGTTTGTACGCCTCCCAAACCTCCTTTTTGGCAATCGAAAACGGCTTTGCTTTACCCATAAGATTCCTCCCATTGCTGGTTGATCCAATAAATAAAGCCAGACAATGCAACCCCTTTGCTCTGGTTCCATTACAGAACCTTCATCGCTACTACGAGTTGCTCCGCCCCCGTGCCCCGCATCGGTACTCTCACTCTTGTGGGTCCTCCACTTGAGTTTCTCCCTTTTTATCAGGGCGACAGGTTCCCATGTTCCGTGCAAGAGCCTAAATCAGATTCACGCCACCTTTATGCCGGACCCCACCCAGGCAGTAAACAGGTATCTCCTGGGTTTATCCTGGTGTAGAGATAGTCACCAGTTTTGAAGTCACCGATAGTTTTCGACACCTCATCAGTGGTTCGCTTGCGCTCGTCTCTCTGATTCTCAGCTGATCCCGTCTGCCGGGACCTTTTCCTCAACGCTCACCACAATGGCTCTTTACCAATGCAGCTTGAGGTGCTTTGGAGCCTGCTCCTGCAAGCCGACCCCGAGGGGCCCTACCCTCATCTCTTGCACAGTTACGCACACTTTATATACAAGTGCGCTCATGGCGCACTACCTCCAACTTATCGAAAATGGCCTCAATTGCTGATAGGTACTAAAAACTGTATTTATCAGAGGCTCGAAAATGTTGTGATACCTGCAATGATGTCCAAGTATCAAG
>MAVP01000145.1 GCA_001751075.1 Desulfobacterales bacterium S7086C20
CGTTTGTACCCCTACTGCCTTTTGCCTCTCCACAATGATCTTCTCAACATCTGCGTTGACCACAAAAACCCCATTCTTCTCTTCGACATATCCCACAAAAGCATCGACAATGGCCTGGCTCCCGCCTTCTACCAGCGGCATCCCTGCAGATTCAAGAGTTAAAAAAATGAGCCGGTCCATAAACCCGGAAAGAGTGCTGTCCGGGCCCAATCCGGTGTGGAGCACCCACGGTGCTAACAAACCACGGGTCAGTTCCGACTTAAAGCTTTTCTCAAGCCAGCTTCGGCAGCTTTTCAAGGCAAGTCCAAAAAACGAAAACAGATCATGAAGATCTGTTCTCCAGGCTTCGGATAGCAGTAATTTAAAAGTCCCGTAACTCCACAGGTTCGTTCCCATTAGCCCAAATGTCAACTTGTCACGACTCAACAGCTCTAAAATGCCTTCCCGATAAGCATCCCCGTCACCGGGTGCAGCAGCATTCATGGTGGCCACGTTCTCTTCCTGGCTCCTTT
Source organism: Desulfobacterales bacterium S7086C20 (assembly GCA_001751075.1). Classification (GTDB taxonomy): domain Bacteria; phylum Desulfobacterota; class Desulfobacteria; order Desulfobacterales. The sequence continues at coordinate 513 of MAVP01000145.1, forward strand.
TAAGTACCATGCTTTGGTTATTTGGTAGAAGAACGGCAGTGGGATCATCGGTGTTCAAAAACACCAATCCATGCCGCTTAAGGCCGCTTTCAAGCGCTTTGTATGCGGGTGAGGTAACAAACAATGGGTAATATCCGGAGAGCACATCATGCTTGAAGCCTTTCACCGTGAGCTCTTCCGTTCGAATGCATCCCCCGAGCCTATCGTTTCGTTCAAGCACGCAAACACGCTGGCCGGCCTGCGCGAGAATGCCTGCAGCAACAAGCGAATTGATGCCGCTACCGACAATCACGACATCATAATCTTCGCTGTTTTTAACTCCTCCGGTTTTTGACGCCGCCTTTGCAATACTCTGGCTGCCCATTAACTCCACTCCCAGTGCACCAGTTCCAATTAAGAAAGATCTTCTTGTCATCTCAGCTTTTACAACTGATCCTGCCTTACACTCTTTGGCATCCGGATAGCATTTCTTCACTCCATTACCTCCTGGTTAGTTATCAACGCGCAAAACCACGATTTATTGTATTAAACGGAAGGTCAACAACATAAAGCGGGTAAATACATCCCCGGAACGGATTCCTATTATTGGTTTTTCTGTCATATTAACAGTAAGATGTCATCATGACAGCTTGCTGTCAATATGAAATACCATGGAAATGGCATGTTCAGCGTTTCGCCTCATTTTGAGACAAAACAGCTGGAAGAGATATTCCGCCACAAGGTCTTCAAGATGCTTCTTCAAAAGGAAAGATCACCGAAGACCTAGTCAACATGCTAATGAACTGGCCCCCAATGCTGTTCAGTAATGTCTTTATGTGATCAGACAAAATCTATATGTGGCGACTTCATAGATATTCAATGTTACGTTTCCTAGTCCTAACAAAACCTGGTGACCTAAAAGGAACGACTACGATACATAGTCAAAACTTCAGAGACTTTCTCAGCAAAAAAGATCCTGGTAAGGTCTGGGCTTATGACAATCGCTCCCTTGCCGGGATTTCTCTGATTATTCTCTTATCGGTGGTCTGGCCAAACTTTTGATACGTTGGAGATATCCAAACTTTCAGGACTATCTAAAAACCTGAGATCAATATCAGGTATCTGTAAACGCCAACTTTGACAAAATTTGCCCAACTTGCTAGGCTTAGCCCGAAATTAACCATCTGTTAACCAATCACAGAGGGCAGCCATGACTCAAAGTCTATGATCCCATTTTTTAAAATAGGAGAGGTAGGTTTTTCTATTTATTTGTGTAGTCTAGACTTCGGAGAAAGTTAAGATTACGAAATCAAATAGAAAGAAAGTAAAGAATCGGAAAAAGGAGAACTTTGGTAAGACAGAAATCAAAATTTCAAAATAGCTTTCCAGTCATGTATATTTATTCTATGTTTGGAGGTAATTAGAAAATGAAAATAAGAGGAATTCAATTAATATCATTAGCGTTTCTCCTGAGTATTGTTTTTGCTCAAAATGCAAGCATCGCTGCTCCAGTATTTTTAGAGTCGCCTAGTATCACAGCGAATCCCAATCCTGCCGCGCCATTAGCCGCGGTACTGAAATTCGCGGCCAACCAACCGGTTCAAACCACTATTTCAGTCTTTGATGGAGACAATTCTTGGCAACTGAAATACGGTGAAGACAGTGATCCAACCGCCGGTTTGCCCATAATAGGGATGAGACCGGACCGAGAGCACAATATTCGGATATACATTAGAACCCGCGATGGTGATGCAGTAGAAGCTCCTGAGATGTTGAAATTCATGAGCCCGCCCTTGCCCTCTGATCCTATGGAATTCCCTCCCATTAAGGTGAACGTCAGCCTGCCGGAACAGATGGAGCCGGGCATTACTCTGATGAGTGTACGGAGGATGGGACTAAGACCTCAAGGTAGAAGTGAAGGTGCACCTGGAGGTCGTGAAGGCGGAAGGACGCGACCTGTGGGTGAGAATAAACTCTCCACAGAATATGGTCTATTGATGGCACTCGATTCGAACGGGAATGTTGTTTGGTATTACCGCACTGATACTCGTATTAGTGACTTTGCAGTATTGCGTAACGGAAATCTGGCTTATTTGACAGCAGACCATCGCGCACTGGTGATCGACTGGTTTGGGAACATAGTGGATCAGTACTACGCAGCAAAACGACCGCAAGGGGCGGGTGATGGCATGCCACTAGAAACGCTTACATTTCACCATGGCATCGAGGAGTTGCCTTCTGGGAACCTTCTGTTGCTGGGTACCGAATTGAGGGAAATCGACGGCTATTACACGAGCGAGACTGATCCGGCGGCTCCCCGCGCACGACAAAAAGTCATGGGAGATGTGATCATTGAGTTCAGCCGAAACGGTAATGAGGTGTGGCGATGGAACGTTTTCGATCATCTAGATATAAATCGTCTCGGATACGGGACCTTCAATTTCTACTGGCAAGTAAGGGGTTTTCCGGATTCTCGTGATTGGACTCACGGCAATGGTCTCTGGCACGATGACGGCGATGACTCGCTGTTGCTGAACCTTCGGATCCAGAGTGCAGTGGTAAAGATTGAGCGTCCATCAGGTAAGATACGCTGGATCTTTGCCGAACCCGGTGGGTGGGCGGAGAAATACCAACCACTCCTATTCAAGAAAAAAGGGGAAATAGAGTGGCCCTGGTATCAACACGCGCCAAGTATTACATCAGAAGGTAACTTGTTGCTTTTTGACAATGGCATTATGAGAGCCCGTCCTTTTAAAGAACAAGCGCCAATCAGTGAAGTGTATAGCAGGGCTGTGCAGTATTCTATAGATGAAGAGGGGTTGATCGCACAGGAAGTATGGAGTTCTGATGTGGCAGGACCGAAGTCGCTCGTCTCCTTTGCGATGGGAGATGCTGATTATCTTCCCTCCAAAGGCAATGTTTTAATCACATACGCAACCGGATCATTACAAGTGGAAGGAAGCCGAGTCCGAGAACCTCACGCCACTGTTAGAGAGGTAACAGCCTCGACGCCCGCGAAGACCGTTTACGAAGTGGAGTTGGCGGATCCGGAAGCGCCTGTAATTTGGGCTATATTCGGTAGTAAACGCATTAGACCAGCAGAAGGGCTGTACAATAATTGAAAGCGATATAAAAATGACTAAAGGTGACAAGCTAATAGTGCACATTAATGCGTAATCAAGTTGTCACTTTTTTTGCTTTGCGTCCTCGACAATGCGATTTGCACGCATATACAGGCTGTGATTTGCTTTCCGCTTCACACAACCAACACATTTAGCAGAGACAGAAAGAGAATCATCAGCTCTTTCCTCCTGAAGCTCCTCTGAGTCCCGTATATTTGGAGGGGCTTTTCTTTTCCGTTTTCATCCAAATCCTTACCCCAAAATCAGGATTCTCGCACCAAAAAATCAGTATTTCTACGGATAGACCAACCAAGAATGCTGCTATAAAATATGAAAGGGTGTAGTTCTATTTGTGCTAAGGCCTCTGAGCTGTCCTTTGGCGATTGCGGAGGGTAATATGACAATAGAAGAACTCGAAATACGCTTCGGTACTATCGCTGTGGGAAAGGGATTCATCACGTCACAGCAACTTGTGGACGCTTTGGATGTTCAAGTGCGAGAACTTCTGGTGGGGGCAAAGCATCGACTCATCAGCGAAATTCTACATGATCTGGGATTCCTAACCATCGACCAAATCGGGCGAGTACTTGGCTCGATGCGTTCATACGGCCTTTCCATACACAGCTAAAGTGACGAATGAGACCTCCTCCTGAAGCTGAAATGACATGGAGAAGAAGTACTACTGACGACAGGCGGGGTCAAAAATGCCCTGCTCCTTTATTGTCCTCATCCAATTCCTTACGCAAAAATCAGGATATTCGACCTCAAAAATCAGGGTTTCCCCTATAGGCTGATATGGTTGATTTTTCCTTTTCTGGTCTTATTTTAAGGTAGAGAAGAGTTCTTCATACTCTTTTCTCCTTTGCCCCCTTCTGGGCACTGGTCAGCTCGGAGGGGGGTTTTCTCATCCGATTTAGCCAAGCCCTTACCCCAATATCAGGTTTTTCGCCTTCATAAATCAGGGTATTCCCGATAGACTCACGCAAACTAGCCCTGTATGTTGCTCATAAAGATGGAGCCACCAAGGAGAATACCCATGAGGAAAAGCCAAGAACAGGAGATGGTGATGTAAGTTACGCATTGGAGGGGGTCAAAGGCAGGCCCCTTTATCACACAGTTCCCTAATGCAAAAAAAGAAGCCAACCCATCAAGATTGGCTTCTTTAAAAAGGAGGAAAGAACAATTCTTTCCACGATGATTGTTAATTTGTTTCTGCATAATCCTTGCCAAATCGTGACAGTTCAAGAAGAAGATTATAACTGTCTGATATTTATGTCTATTCCTGTGTGACTCAATTCCTGGTCTGTCTATTGTTTCACCTGAAAAGTACAATATTCTTGACCATAAAACACGGTTCATACCCAAAAGCCTTATAACTGGCTTGATTCGTTAGTTAATTTCATGTTCAATCTCTTGAACCTCTGGTGGATACACTGAACACACACTCTTAGTCGGTCATTTGTAGACCAGCTAGCAGCTATGTTAGCACGGTGCTAAACAGTCCAGATGACGCAATTAGTCGTTGCTAACCTTCACAGTACTAAAACATCAATGCTGAATCGTCTTGGTACTGTGAAGCTGGAATGAGTGTTAGGGTACTGTGAATGCTCACAGTACTTAGATTTGAAATACCGTGCTTTGGTTGGGGTTGAGGGTTATTAGGGTACTGTGGATTGTCTCCTTTACCCCTCTGAGTACCACCTGCCCATACAGCACTTCGGAGATGTTTTTCTTGTTATTCAGGATAGTAATTGACAGAGATGCTGGCTTATGACTTATTTGCAGAAGAAACTTAGAAACTTAAATCCGTCTCCCTTTCTCATCTTCTTAATTAACCGCAGACCCGCTTTTGCCGAGGCTTTGACGCGTCAGGGGGTGATCAGTAATCGGTGGTCGGAAGAACAGAAGGGAGAAAACCTGAAGAAAAGGGCGGGGAATTCCTCCGGGATGTAGATGAAAGGTGGCTGTACAGAGGGACGCTCTTTTAGAATTTAATTCGCGCCACATCTGTCTGTCATTTA
>MAVP01000146.1 GCA_001751075.1 Desulfobacterales bacterium S7086C20
ATTTTTCGCTATAGAACCATTATTTTCTATAGTAATCCCTAGTGTTGCAAAAGTCGAGAACTGACTCTACTCCATTCTCTCGCGCTAGATCTCCCGAAAGAAAGCAGCTTCTCAATAACCACGGGTATGGTGGCTTTTTCTGAAAGACACAATGACCTAGCTTGCCACGCCTTTGTGAATGCCTGGAAAAAGACGAATGAAATAAGCTAAAGATGACTATCACCTTACCTCACGAATCAGTCCTGGACAATCTGGCGAAATCTCTTGCCCAAATACTTTCTTCTCATAGGGTACACAGTAGCCATTCCCAGGTAGATTATCTGAAATTTTTGGTTTGCCTAAAAGAAAATAATCCTATATCATATTAGAGATTAAGGCCTTTTTGGGGTAGCTTCTCAATACCCGTAGTCTATTAATCGTATACCCCGAACTTTTTGAGAACTTACTTTTTGGGCATGACTTTGCCGCCGCAACTTTCCGTAGGCGCTAGTGTTGCCTATTTGACCTGGGGAAATAGTTGTGATGCGTTATTATCCTGTCAATTTAGACATCAAAAACAGACATTGCCTTGTCGTCGGTGGAGGGCATGTGGGTGAACGTAAGGTAAAGACCTTGCTTGAATGCGGGGCCAAGGTCTCTGTCGTAAGTCCGCAGGTCACCCAGCACATTAAGGACTTGGCATCCAGAGCCCTCGTTGAGCTTAAGACCAGAACCTATCGGACCTCTGATCTGGAAGGTAAATTCCTTGTTATAGGGACCACCGAAGATCAAGTGATAAATCAAAGACTTAGCGAGGATGCTTTCAACTGCGGAACTCTTTGCAACATCGCAGACCAACCCGCGGCCTGTACCTTTGTCCTTCCTGCCATTGTCCGACAAGGAGACTTGACTATTGCCATTTCTACGTCAAACAAGAGCCCGGCAATGGCCAAGAGGATTCGCAAAAAGCTGGAAAACGAATTTGGCCCTGAATACGCAAAGCTACTGAATATAATGGGGGCTATCCGTTACAAACTTTTGACCGAAGCCAACAAGCCGGAGACAAATAAAGAAAAATTCGAAAAATTACTTGATGCGGGGCTCTTGGAAATGGTCAGGCAGGATCGTATAGAAAACATTGACGCCAAACTCAAGGAAGTGTTAGGCGAGGAATACAATTTGCAAAGCTTGATGAATTCTTAAAAAAGTCTGATTTGGCCGGTTTTGTAAGAAGTTCACAAGGCGTGCATCTGGAGCTTTTTACTGTGTCGTCTGTTTGTGGACTTTTTACGAGTCCATCATCTTTGAGAGGATGAGCTATGGGTTTGTTATTTGGATTTACAATAGCCTGCTACATTGTAAGCTCGCTTGGTTACCAGGGTTATATCCTTTTTCAAAAGCGACTTGTTTACCGTATTTCAAACATTGTCCTTTGGGTAGGATTCATTTGTCATACGGGTGTCATGATAACCCAGTACCTTGAATCAGGACACATCCCCGTTTACAGTCTTTATGAAACACTATCAACTTTTGGATGGGCTGTCATTGGTGTTTTCCTTATACTCCAAACAAAATTTCACCTTATGGTCCTTGGGGCCCTTGTGGCGCCTTTGGCTACTCTGGCCGTGATAATCGCTTCCATCCTACCAAGACCACAAGTAGAGTTGGCGCCGTTTTTTCAAGGCCTATGGCGAACGGTTCATTTAGGAACACTTGTCTTGGGAAACGCCGCCTTTGCCATTGCTTGCTTGGTAGGCATACTCTATCTGATTCAAGAAAGGACGATCAAAGATAAGAAGCAGGGGTTTTTCTTTCGTCGACTTCCTTCTTTAAAACTCCTTGATTCCACTGGCTATGCCAGTCTCATTGTAGGATTCCCCTTACTTACCTTTGGCATTATCTCAGGCATAGTCTATGCACAGATGGTACGAGGACAGTTTTGGAGTTGGGATCCTAGAGAGATTTTTGCAGTCATTACCTGGCTTGTATATGCCGCCTTGCTACACGAGCGTTTGGCGGTTGGATGGCGGGGAAAACGAGCTGCTATCATGACTATTGTAGGATTTTTGGTGCTCCTTTTTACTTTTTTTCTGTTTTTTCTGGGATAGCTTTCTATATTACGAAAGTTATATTTTTTGCTTAATAAATGGATTCGAAAAAAGTCAATTTTGTTCGTTCCGTGAGCATTTTGGGCGCAGCCACCACGTTCAGCTAAAATGCTAAAACTCGGGCTAACGCCCTCAAACAGTTAGCATTTTTAAACGCTGAACATCGCGACCGCTTGTTCCCCAAAATGTTCAATATCTCTCACAAAAGACTTTTTGCGAGTCTGTCAAAACTCCGGAGACTGAAACAATGGCAGGAAAATGCCACATTGTCGCAATAGGACTCAACCATAAAACGGCCCCCGTGGAGGTACGGGAGCGTTTAGCCTTTTCCAAAGAAGACACCGAAAAGGTCCTGGAAGCCATGCAACAAAATGCCTATGTAGATGAAATTGCGCTATTTTCCACTTGTAATCGCGTAGAGTTTCTCGTGACTACTCCGGATCCTGCCAACGCGGTAGAAGCTGTGAAGGATTTTATGGCCGAATTTAAGACCACCCCCCGCCATGTCTTCGAATCCGCCCTCTATGTACGAAGTGGAGATGACGCAACAAAACACATCTTCTGTGTTGCATCAAGCCTTGATTCTATGGTTGTAGGCGAACCCCAAATCTTGGGACAGCTCAAAGAGTCCTACGCAGAAGCATGTGATCACGGAACATGCGGAGTAATTCTGAACCGTCTCATGCATCGATCTTTTTCCGTGGCAAAACGCGTACGCACTGAAACCGGTATCGGCGATCATGCAGTCTCCATAAGCTACGCAGCTGTTGAATTGGGCCGCAAGATTTTTGCCGAGCTTGACGATAAAGCAGTCTTACTCCTTGGCGCCGGTGAAATGGCGGAACTCGCAGTAGAACACCTCGTAAATAATCGGGCACGGCCTATCTTTGTCGCCAATCGAACCTTTGAACGAGGTGTTGAATTGGCTGAAAGATTTGGTGGAACAGCCATTCGGTTCGAAGAAATCAGGGATTATCTAAAAGAAGTTGACATCGTTATCAGCTCCACGGGGGCACAACAATATGTACTTGTACGTGATGATTTCAAAGGGCTGATGCGTGCTCGAAAGAATCGCCCCCTTTTTTTCATTGACATCGCAGTCCCCAGGGATATAGATCCCGAAATAAACCGAGTAAGTAATGTATATGTTTATGACATTGATGATCTTAAGAACGCCATCCAAGAAAACATAGACGAACGAAAACAGGCAGCGGTCAAGGGAGAACGGATCGTAGATGCTGCCGTCATCCAGTTTCGCAACTGGTTTCAAGGCCTTGAAGTAGTACCCACTATTGTGGGGCTCAGGGAAAAGATGGAACAAATCCGGCAAAAAGAGCTAAAAAAGACCTTTGGATCTCTTGATTCATTATCAGACGAAGACCGTGCTGCCATTGACACATTAACAGCAGCCCTTGTAAATAAGATCTTGCATAATCCAACGGTTTTCCTTAAAAAAAATGCCAACAAGGACAAAAAATCTATTTACCTGGAAATAACCCGCAAGCTTTTCAACCTAGATGATTTTGAGGGGACGGATTCCGAATAGACGATTTACGATCCCCGAATAACCGACACGGAGGTGTAGTTTGAGTAAAAAGATAGCATTACTTTTCCCGGGACAAGGGTCACAAGTAGTAGGCATGGGCCACGACCTCTATCAAGAATATGACTATGTCCGAGAGATCTTTGACATGGTGGATGAAGTGACAAAAAGTCACATATCAAAGCTTTGTTTTAAAGGTCCAATGGAAGACCTTACCCTTACGGTCAATCTGCAGCCGGCCGTTACAGCAGTAAATTTAGCCTGCCTCGCTGTACTTCAAAAAGAGGGCATTCATGCATCCCTGACAGCCGGTCACAGTCTTGGAGAATACAGCGCCCTTGCAGCCTGCGAAGTAGCTACTTATGAGAATACTCTAAAGCTTGTTTTCAAAAGGGGCCGCTTGATGCATCGTGAGGCAAGTAAGCACAAAGGGGCTATGCATGCAATCATTGGCCTTGATATCGAGGCAGTACGCAGCATCGTCGATGAAGCCAAGGGAAAAGGTATAGTAGCCGTGGCCAACCATAACGCGGCCAAACAGATAGTAATCACGGGGGCGCCCGATGCTGTGGAATACGCTTCGAAAATTGCGGGAGATAAAGGGGCCAAGGCAATCCCTTTGAAGGTAAGTGGTGCATGGCATAGCGAATTGATCCGCGGGGCGGAGGATGATTTCAGGGCCTTTTTGAATGAGATTTCTTTCGGCTCACCAAAGACACCGGTTATATTCAATGTAACTGCGGATTTTGAATCAAATCCTGAAAAGATTAAAGAAATTATGGCAAACCAGTTGTGTAACCCTGTTCGATGGTACGACTCTGTGTGCAAGATGCAAGATGAAGCCATTGAGGTTTTTGCCGAGGTCGGCCCAAAGAAGGTGTTGACGGGGCTGCTCAGAAAGATCATCCCAGACACCTATACACACGAGGTCTACAACGTGGACAGCATGAAAGGACTGGAAAAGTTCCTGAAGGCTGTAACATAGGAACTGGAAATCAATAAGTCGTTGAGTTTCACGCCCGGATTTAGGTCAGATTTGGTTGATCTGATTGAACAAAACCACAGATTTATCAAGCTAAGTTGAGGATTTTGTGATTGAAGATCAGCTGAAGATGGGATGTGAAAACTATGAGTTATTGATTTCCAGTTTCTTGGGGGAGGCGTTATGACTAGAGGAAAAACGGCAGATGCCTATAAGGATTTCCTGGAAGACATAAGTGAGTTTTCCCCCGGCACATCAGAAGATGCCACCTCTTCCGTGGGCCGACGGGTTCGCACGGTTCGCGAAGAAAAGGGGCTGAGCGTAGAAGATGTTAGCCAGCGAACAGGCCTTGGCGTGGAATATTTGGACCAAATTGAGGCTCAAGCAGTCTCACCCCCCCTTGGTGTCTTGATAAAGATTGCCAAGGCCCTCGATATGAAACTGGGTCGATTCATCTCAACGGGTGAGGTAAAACCATTTACGATCGTGCGAAAGGACCAACGACAGATCATCTCGCGTTTTACTTCTACCCAGGGAGATCAATACGGCTATACATACGAGTCCCTTGCACCTGACAAAAAAGATCGCAGCATGGAACCCTTCATGGTAACCTTGGTGCCTTCCAAGGCAAAGAAGGAACTTTCCACTCACGCAGGCCAAGAGTTTATCTATGTGCTTCAAGGAGCCATGGAAGTAATTTTAGAGGATCACACAGATGTGCTCAACGCCGGAGATAGCATCTACTATGATTCCACCGTCCCTCATCTGGTTCGATGCCATGGAGACAAGGAAACGATCATACTGGCAGTACTTTATATAAAGGATGGATAGCGGAATCAACATTAATTGACGACTTCGTAAAAAGTCCATCATTAATTATCGATTCGATCTATCTCAAAGGACGTATACTCTGAATCTCGTTGGCTGTTTTCTCATCGTAAACTGACAGAAGGAACGTGGTGGCTAGCGGCTGTGTGAAAAGAAATCCTACAAGAA
>MAVP01000147.1 GCA_001751075.1 Desulfobacterales bacterium S7086C20
CTTTAGTTGGCTGGGGGGAATTTTTAGACAATCCACATTACCAAACGTATCTAACAGTAAAATTTATCTGAAGTGACTTTAACTTATGGCAAGATATATAAACTATTTTGCTCATTGTAGTCACCGCAATATATCTTTGGAACTAAGAGTCAAGACAAAAAATCTCTGTTACCCTGAAGAGATGTTTTTGACTCTTTAGGGTATCCCTGTAGTACTATCGAGTTCTTGCCTTATCATGCAAGTCCTGAATTTCGTCCGTTCGACTTGGCTTTATACAATTCCTCATCCGCTTTCCTGACTAAATCTGACGCACTAATCCCCGCACCGGGGATGGCCATGGCAATGCCGGCACTAATTGTCAGACACTCGTATGGTTGCGCACCTTCATGGGGGATGTGCAAATTGTATACAGCTTTGCATAATTTTTTGGCTAACTTTAATGAATGCTGAATGTCCGTGACAGGCAGGACAATAACAAATTCCTCTCCGCCATATCTAGCAATCAGCTCGCCGGCGCGCCGGATAGTCTTGCGCAAGCACCCACTTATTTTTTTCAAACACACATCCCCGGCCTGGTGACCATACTTATCATTATAATCCTTGAAAAAATCAATATCCGCCATCATTACCGATAAAGGTTTTTTCGAGCCTGGCCCCAACCCTTACTCACTCCCCCTGACACACCGGATACTCATGCCGCTGCCCTTACCGTAGACAAAATGGTAAACAGTTGTGTCAGCGTAGAAAATGCTACGATGCCATGCGTCGCCTGCTGTGCCATCCGTAACTGACCACCATGCACCGTAAAAGCCAATATCACGAAAGGTACCATTGCTGCGACGCAGGCCGGCTGGAAGACCCGAAAAGCCACTGCGGTTAGTGGCCCCGGTGTTTGGATCGTTATATCGCGGATGAGGATCGGGATCTGTTCGGGTGGATTTCATTTCACCTCCCGCAATAGATCCCCCTCCCAGACAATCAACCAATATTTGCCATTCTGTATCGGTGGGCACATGCCAACCCGAAGGGCATAAGCCCTTGGTATTTTTTGTTGCCTGCCAGTTGTATAGGGCGCCATAGGGGTCCTTATTGTCAATATTATTATTATGCCATGCATATGCGCCAGCGGTATTACGCTCCCATGCCGAAACGTCGTCACCCGGATATTCAATAGATGTCCCATCTCTGTATCTGATGGTTTTGAGATTCTCAGCCATCCACTCCTGCTCTCCTATGTTAATGGTCTGGTAAACATTGCCGTCAATGTCGGTTACTGTGCCTTTTTTTCCTGCTACCGTGTTTATATCCCTACACGGCCCCAATGTGTTGGGGCCTGGAACATCAGTGACTGAAAGAGGTGATACGACACCATGTTCGGGCTTGGTTTCACCCGTTCCCTTATGCCCTGAGTGTATGGGATATTTACCCGACAGGGCGCTAAACGATTTAAATCCATCAGCCAGAACCAATTCAGTATATTCAGCAGTGTCAATGGGTAGATCGTAGACCGTCGTGTCACGGCTTGCCTCAATATAATTATGTTTGCCAAACATAGTCCCGAAATAAATCTGGAATGCGACATTGCCGGGATTTTTGATGCCATAGGCCATATGACTTTTCCCTGTATCACTGACCCAGGTATCGGTTATTTCCCATGTTACAATTGATCTGTCATTCGTTTTTACGGTCCATGTGCCAATCCAGACTTCAAGCACTTTGGACTGAGCAAAAGCAAGGGGCACCGACAAACTAAAGATCAATGCAATACAGGTTAAACTTTTATTTATCTTTCTCATCTTTTCTCCTCGTTTTATTAATTCCTGCCATAGTCTCTGGGAAATCTCATCAGACCTGTAATGTTATTGAGAAGTAAACAATCCTGACGTAATGATATCGGCACCGGCCTTAAACGGCACAACCACCACAACACTTATAACACATAGTGCTGTAAATAGATATAATACAGGTCTTGTGTTACGGATTGCAAGTTGGAGGATTTTTAAGAAAGAATATTGGAATGAGATTTTGTGGAGTGCTTTGATTCTATTTAGCTGAAGAACTTTGGGGAAGTACAATAGAGAAGGTAGACCCTTTGTTCACCTCACTTTTCACTATAATATCTCCTCCATGATCTTTTATTATCCCATAGCACACGGAAAGACCAAGGCCCACCCCTTTTACCTTTTGTTTGGTGGTAAAAAATGCGTCAAAAATTTTATCTCTTATCTCTTCCGGTATGCCGATACCTGTATCTTGAACCTTTATAATAATCTGACCATTCTCAGAAAGTGTTTCCACAGTCAATGTTCCCCCATTGGGCATAGCATCTTTGGCATTGGCAATGATATTCAATATAACCTGTCTAATCTGATTAGGCGATGCTGTGATGAGGGGAAACTCTTTACTCAGATTAATTTGTATCTTGATGTTAGATTCCCGTAACTGCTTTTCAAGAAAAAACAGTATATCCTCTATCAACTTGTTAATGTCAATTTCTCTCCTTGCTTCCTCTTGTGGTTTGGAGAAGCTTAACATACTGCGCAACATCTCGGAAAGTCTCTGGGTTTCAGAGAGGGACATATCAAGAATTCTTCTTCTCTTGCTATTAGATGGTATTTCAGTTTTAAGAAGCTCCAGGGTATTCATAATCCCATATATGGGGTTGTTTAACTCATGGGCAACCTGAGAGGTGAGTCTGCCCATGGCTGCCAGCTTTTCTGATTGCAACAGTTGTTGTTGAGTCTTACGAAGTTGTTCTTCCATTTCAAGTCTCGGCCTTAAATCAGTAAAAATCCCTACTGTTGCTACCTCATTGCCCTTGTCGTCATAGATTATAGAGGCTGAAAGGCTTCCGTCAATCGCTTCCCCCTCTCTGTTTTTGTGAACCATGGGGAGTGACTTTAGCTTGCTAACTCCACCGTAATCTGGACTTTTCATTTTTGCCATTACCTCCTTTGCAACTCCAGGAGGATAAATATTCCTTATGTTCATTTTACCAACCACTTCCTCCGACTTATATCCTAAAAGTTCCTCTGCCCCCTTGTTAAAAAGGAGGATGTTTCCTTTCATGTCGGTTGCAACTACACAATTCACTGAACTTTCTATCATTTTAGAAAGAAATTCATTTGCTTCTCGAATCTTTCTTTCCATCTTCTTTCTCTGGGTAATATCCCTAATATAAGCGTATGTCCTAAACCCTTTTTCTTCACTTTTGGCAATAGTAATGCAAACTTCAACATCCTTGGCATCTCCCATAGCAGTGTTAATCTCCATCTCCACACAAATCCTCCTGTCCTCGTCTTCTCCTACCTCAGAATGCATATCTGCTAAGAATTTCTGGTCTCTCTCGTTTAAGAGAAGGTTAAAGTCCATTCCCATCAACTCCTCTCCAGAAAAACCGGTGACGTCTGTCGCCATCGTATTGGCAAATTCAATCCGATAGCTCTTATCAAACACAATAATTCCGTCATCTCCCATTTCGGCAATCTTCTGGAATCTCTTGGTGGCTTCTCTCACCTCTCTTTCCATCCTCTTTCGCGCAGTGATGTCTATATTTAACCCCTGGTATCCAATAACCTTCCCTTTATTGTCCAACAATGAATTACAGGTAACTAATACCGAAATCTTCTCCCCGGTCTTCTTTTTAAATTTAATCTCATAATCTTTAACATACCCCTTTTTTTCAATCTCCTGCTGAAATCTTTTTCTGTCTTCAGGATTTATATAGAGGTCTTTTTCGATATCTATTGACAAAAACTCTTCCTTGCTCCCGTAACCTAACATTTCGAGCATGGCCTGATTACAGTCAATAAATCTGCCTTCCTTGGTGCTTACGAATAAACCGTGCCGTACCTGCTCAAATAAATCTCTATACCTTTTCTCCTGAGAGGCCTTCAGTTCTTCTTCTAAAATTCTACTTCGCTTATCTTCTATTTTCTGTTTCAACTCTCCCCCTCAGCTGGTCTTACTCCCAAAAGGATTTGTCAATAAGAACATACTTCTTAAGGTCCCTAACCCTTTCCCGTCCAACAAAAGGTACATAACTTCTCTTTCGGCATTCTAATTGCCCTGATCATATTATCCAGCTTTTGATACCGAAGAGTTGTGAGACCCATTTTCTTCCCTATCCTTGTAACCATTGCATTGTATTTATCTGATGACTCATCTACATATTCTTCAATATTTGCTTCCTTCTGACCTTCAAGCTCGCTGATTGCTTTCCTGGCGGCAAGATCAAGCTCGGAACGTGAACGGGAAAAATTGAGGAATTTACACCCATAGGCCAGCGGCGGGCAAGCCGGCCGCATGTGAATCTCGCAGGCACCGTAATCGTATATTCGCTGAAGAGTGTCTTTTAGCTGGGTGCCACGAACAATCGAATCTTCACAGAAAAGTAATCGCCTGCCCTCGGTCAACTCCCTGATTGGTATCAGTTTCATCTTGGCCACGAGGTCGCGGGTCTTTTGTTGCTGAGGCATGAAACTTCGAGGCCAGGTAGGTGTGTATTTTACGAAAGGGCGACAATATTTGATATTTGCCTTTGCAGCATATCCCAAAGCATGAGCAACGCCGGAATCAGGAATTCCAGAGACATAATCAACTTCAACATTGTCATCTTCAGCCAATGCAGCGCCACACCTGTAACGTGCAGCCTCTACATTAATACCTTCATAGCTGGATGCAGGATATCCATAATAGATCCAAAGGAAACTGCATATCTGCATTTGACTGCCCGGCGGGTTTTTCTGCTCAATTCCTTCCGGGGTTAACAGCACAGTCTCACCTGGACCCAGATCTTTTTCTGCCGTGTATCCAAGATTAGGGAACGCACAAGACTCCATTGTCACCGCATATCCCTCAGGTCCCTTTCCGATAATTACAGGCGTTCGACCTAGTCTGTCTCTTGAAGCATAAATACCCTCTTCCGTAAGCAGTAGTATTGAACATGAGCCTTCTATCTGCTCCTGAACATTTTTAATTCCTGCTTCAAAGCTTTCTTCCTGATTAATAAGCATCGCAATCAATTCGGTGGGGTTGATTTCATTGCCACTCATCTCGGAAAAATGAATGCCTCGTTTGCCAAATGCCTTTTTTGCAAGGATGTTTTCATTTTTTACCACTCCAACCGTAGCAATCGCGTATCTTCCAAGATGAGAGCCTATAATAAGCGGTTGATCCTCATAATCACTTATTACACCAATACCGGTCATACCCTTCATCCTCAGGATATCATCTTCAAATTTACTTCTAAATTGAGCATTCGTAATATCGTGGATAAATCTGGTAAAACGACCTTTGTCTAATGTTGCTAATCCCCCTCGCCTGGTCCCCAAATGCGAATGGTAATCAGTTCCATAAAAAAGTTTTGGAACGCAGTCTTTTTTTGAGACAACACCAAAAAATCCACCCATAATAATTCCTTTCTTGAAAAAGTTAAATGCCAGTTAGTTTAGCGTTTGACCAAAAATCCCTTTTTTGTCTTTTAGAAATTCGGTCTATTAGTTTAGAACATTCTG
>MAVP01000148.1 GCA_001751075.1 Desulfobacterales bacterium S7086C20
GCTCCACATGTCTCAGAACTGGAAGCCCTCGGGGTGGGGTCCCGCCACTGTGCAGCCCTTGGCCTCAGCCAGGTTAGTGACGCCTTGATCATTGTTGTTTCTGAAGAGAAGGGCTGGATATCCATGGTCCTTGGAGGCCAATTATATCCAAATCTCGGTACATTTGCTTTGCTTGAAAAGCTGGGAAATAGCATAGATAAAGATAATAAATAGGCTATAAAGATGCTTGCCAGGTACGGCAGACTATTTAGAGCAGACGGTGAGCCGAATGAAAGATAAAAATGGTGCAAAAATTACGCCTTTTTTAAGTGAAGCGTCACCGGATCGTTTTGAGGCGGTGATTCATAGTATCAGCGATGGGGTATTTACGGTTGATAAGGATTGGCGCATTACGTGTTTCAACCGCGCTGCCGAGGAGATCACCGGTACATCCAGATCAGAAGCAATGGGACGTAAATGCTATGAAGTTTTCAAATCAAATATATGTAGAGACGCCTGTGCTATACAATATACTATTGAAACCGGCAGGCCTGTTATAAACCTGACTGTATACATCACTGACAGAAAGGGCGCGCAGATTCCGGTAAACATTTCTACTGCACTTTTCAGAAATAAAAAAGGTGAATTAATCGGTGGCGTAGAGACTTTTCGAGACCTGCGACAGGTTGAAGAACTGCATAAAAAAATAGAGGAGAATTATTCTTTTGAGGATATTATCAGTAAGAACAAAAAAATCAGGGAAATCCTGGATATCCTGCCGACCATCGCTGTAAACGAAAGCACTGTTTTGATCAAAGGAGAAACCGGCACAGGTAAGGAGCTTTTCGCCCGCGCGCTTCACAACTTGAGCGGGCGTGCCGGCAAAGCGTTTATTGCAGTCAATTGCGGCGGTTTTCCTGAAACACTTATCGAGTCAGAACTCTTCGGCTATGAGGCTGGGGCATTCACCGGGGCTACAAAGGCAAAGCCGGGCCGTTTTGGCCTGGCCGAGGGAGGAACCCTGTTTCTTGACGAAATTGGAGATCTCCCTCCTCTTTTGCAGGTTAAGCTTTTGCGCGTACTTCAGGAAAAGACCTACGAGCCCCTCGGAGGGGTTCAGACCCATAAGGCAAATGTCCGAATTGTCGCCGCAACAAATCGCAACTTAGAGGCAATGGTCGCTGAAGGTACCTTCAGGCAAGACCTTTATTACAGGATTAATGTGATCGAGCTAAAAATCCCGCCTCTCCGCGATCGAATGGAAGACGTGCCACTATTGATAGATCATTTCATTGAACATTTCTCAACTCTTCACAACAAAGATATCAATAACATTTCCCCACGGTCCTTAAATGTCTTGATGAGTTATGATTATCCTGGGAATGTAAGGGAGTTAGACAATATAATCGAGCATGGATGCGTCCTCTGCCAGGGCAGTTTGATAACAAAAGAGCATCTGCCGGATTGGGTACTCCCGCCAATAGAAAACCTGGGGACAGCACTGAGTTTAGAAGAAGTGGAAAAGCAATTTATAATATCCATTTTGAAAAAGAATAACTGGAACCGGCTCGCAACGGCCCGGGAATTAAAAATCCATAAGACCACCTTATACCGTAAGATCAAAAGACTCGAGATCAAACCTCCTGATCAATATGGCCATTCGGTCAGAAATGATTAGAGTAGCAGATTTGCAATCAGGAATAAGATTGCGAGTAGCGTTATCGCTCCTTCCCCCTTGTTTCCACTTGCTCGCCTTTTAAGTTAATATCTTCTATCTCTTTGAAAAGACACATCAACTCCGCCAACTGTGCAGGACTCTTTCTTTTGGCATGGGTTATGCTGTTACAGAATACTGAAAGCACCACACCCTTAAACCATAAACAAGAAAGGAGATTACCATGGCTGAAAATGACGAAAGAGAAAAGGTGACCACCGATACCCACAAACCTGCTCGGCCAATGAAATTTTTCAAGGACAAAGAGGGATTTGGCTGGCTGTGTGATAAGGGTATCGACCCTGCTAAAGATTTGAGGGAGCAGGGTTGCTGGCGGTGTGACGAGATGGCATTTCCCGACGGCGGGCGCTAAACAGTCACACTTCGGGTACCATTGAACATCTGGCAGGTCATCCTGTTTAAGGATGGTCTGCCGGGATGTGCCTTTGAGGACAGAATACCTTGCCGAAAAAACAAGACAAACGAAATTCCCCATCGGCTGAAGCGGTAACAGAAGCGGGCTTGGAATTTGCTCGAAAAGGACAGCTTGAGAAGGCCTTATCCGCATTTAGCAGTGCCATCGAACTGGACCGTACGCTATGGGAAACATACAGGTTCAGGGGGATCGCCTATGGTAAGTTGGGGCGACATGAACTGGCCTTAAAGGATTTGGCTCCTTGCCACGGCAAAGGACTCTTCACATCGCGATTGCCGAAAGGCGATCTCTTATGCAGGTAAGGCCCTGGAGATCGGAAGGAATGGGGCCTGGATGGATACCTTAGCTGCTGCTTATGCAGAGTGTGGAGACTTTGAAAAAGCGGTGAGCATAGAGACAGCGGCCTACGAATTGTCTAAGCCGCCGAATGAAAATTTCAGTAAGAGGATCAAGATCTACAAAATGGGCAAGACGTATGCAGAATGGAGGGAAACGCGTAACTAAGTCAACCGGAGAGCAAACCATATAGATTTTTTGTATCAAACGAGCCCAGCTCTTTCTGAATTCCCTGGCCCAGACCGATCATTCTTGATGGATATGTATAAAGTCAGGCTTGGCATAGTGCGTAGTCTATAGTCGATAAGAATGTGAGTCGCACCAGGGCGGGCTTCCGATGACCCCTCCGGTTCCAGGATTGAGGGTATCAAGCCGTCCTGATCCTGCTTTTTCCGTTTGCCACGAGCCACATTGGAGTGTTGTATAATCAAGTACAACCAATGTCATGGTGAAAATGGGTGATCTGACAGCATTACTTCTTGTGCATTCTTCTTGACACCCTTTGGGAGAACGCTCTAACCTGCGAGGCGATGAGTGCCGTCGATCCAGACGTTTCAATCCTTTCATTCCCATGCCCCTGGCCAGCCTGTCATTGAGCGATGCGAAGGTCAAGGCCGTAGAGGACCCTTTATGATGGAAGACATAAGAGAGAAAGCCTCTCTCGACCACGAGGCGGTTGTGTGTCTGAACTTCATCAGGGATCCGAACATTTATTTCTTTCGAAGACACTACAGACAAGGGTTACGATCCCACATCATGGAAGTGTTGAAGAGGATAGATGTGGTTAGGGAAAGGGATGGCATTGAGATAGATGGCGTCAAATGGTTTCCTAGGGCCAAACCGACCAAGATGTTAAGAGTATTCAGGACGAAGTTCAAGAGACTGGAAGAGGCCATTGAAGAGATTGGAACGGTGAAGATCATTGAAAAGTACTTGGGCCCGGATCACATCGCAACATCCAATGAGTTTCTTGTGGATTATATGGTCAAAGGAAGACGGGACTTTGTCCTTTGTGGTTTCCAGGAATACGTGGAGGGGGAAGTATTGGATCCATGGAGCTCAATCACGAGGGCACACTTGGCCGGACTTCTTATTCGCATGAACAAGGGATCGGGAGACAAGTCAGAAACGAGCGCGGAGCTTCAGATTCAAAGGGTCCGGATAGGGGTGGAGACGTTCATAGAAGGCGTAAAGAGAATGATATTAGAAGCCGGACACGTCCCTGACCTTGCCGGCGTTGGAAATATTCTTCTCACCCCTGCTGGAGACATCAAACTCGTAGACATAAACAATGTTTCCAAGGTCTCATTTGAGTCCAGCATCGAAGTTGACGACAAGGGCTATCCTGTCTGTGATACATCCATCAAGGCGCTGTCATTGCTTGAGCAAAAGGTGCTGGACAGATCTATTAATATGAAAGAAACCATATATCGAACCTTTCTTGACGTGCAGAGGATGAAGGAAGTCAGGGTTCTGCAGGAGAGTTTCGACTCTTCCGTGGCATACAGGTAGGCGTCGCAGCTTTGATCAAATATCTTGGCTAGTTTAGTGCCGATACTGCTGGACCATGATTGTGATATAAGGAGGTGCGGAGGCGAAGGCGTAGACGACCAGAATCTCTGCCCCGCCGGCATTTGAGATGAGTAATACAAGAAAAAACAACGAAGCCGGGATACGTAGTAACAGAGTCTTCTTCTTCAGGTGTCTGCCTGCCCCTTGTCGCAGAATGGTGAGAGTCAACATCATAGACACGACCCAGGCGACTCCGGCCATTGGGACTGAGGGGACATCCATGTTGATCCACCGAAGCGCCCCCCACCATATACCCAGGAGCAATACATGGGTCCCAATGACAGGAACCACGAGAGGCAATCCAATGCGTTTTTTTGGAGTGCTTGGCGGAGTTCCTTTTTCAAAGAACAGGGTGCATAGAAAAGCAAGAATGCCCCATCCCAGAACTCCGATGGGAGGGACATGGAATATTCCGGGTTCGCTCCAAGCCCATAGGTCGGCGTTGACCGCTACAGGCTCGATGAGCAAGGCGTCGGTGCAGACGAGTGCGCCGGTAGCGAGAGGTATGAGCTTGGGCCGTTGACTTGAGAGTTGGGACGCCAGATCCCATGAAGAATGAATAAGGACAGGCCAAATGAGGATGATCAAAACCGGTACATGGCCAAGGAATAGGCTCCAGGATGGATTGTAGCTGTAAAAACCGTAGAACCGAATACAGGTTTCTTCAGTGATCCAGCATGCCATGGAAACAATGGAGACTTTGAAAAGGAACCCTGCGGCCCCGGCTTGACCTACCGTATGGAAAAGGACATAGATGAGTACGATGCATAGAGCGGTCAGTTGAAGAAGGATCATGGTTAAAATCTCGCACCCGGCAGATCAGCAACAACCCAAAGGTGGAAAACCAAGAACAAAGCGACTCCCATCCATGTGATAAAGGTGCAGTCTTTTTCAGAAATCCCTCGGGTCAGTGCACGTTTATAGACAACATACTGAATCACAGGGGCTCCTGCCATAATATAGATGCGCCAGGGAACAAAGCCGGAGACATAGCCTGCGGCAAGAACGAGTACAGAAGAGAAGATAAAACCGTCCACGATACGAATGGCAGTGCGCTCTCCGTGTACGACAGGATAGGTCCGAATTCCCGCCAGAGTATCCCCATGCACATCTCTCAAGTCATATATGACTTCGTAGCTCAGAACAAAAAGCAGGAAAAAGAGGGCTGAGAAGACCACGGTGGCCCAGGTGATCCCCGGCGGAAAACTATGGAAACCTTTTTCCCAGGTCAGAGTGACAAGCGGGTATCCGAACACAGTCAACAGGAATCCAACCGCTGAAGCCGTGTTCGTCCACAAATACTGCTCCTTCAAACGACGGCCGCCAGGCAAGAAAGGCCAATTGTAAAACACACCCATAAGGTGGCAAGTCATTCTGAGTCCG
>MAVP01000149.1 GCA_001751075.1 Desulfobacterales bacterium S7086C20
TTTGCCCGATTTCTGCGTAAGGCTCAAATTTTAATCCTCGAAATACTCAATGTATTCCTGCGGTTAAAATTTTCGCCTTCCTTGAACTCAAACAAAAATTAGCATTTTTCAAAGGTCTCATAATGTGACGGTAGTGTTACCTGACAAGTAAATTATTCGTGATTTTTCATTTTAGGGTTGCATCCGGGAATATTCTTTAGTACCTTACCAATTTAGTATACATTGGAAGAGTGTCTCGCCGCTTTGTGAGGGATTTGATTATTGCAGGCAAGACCTTGTTTTCTTTGGTAGTTCTTTTGCCTTGGGGAGGAGGACCCGTTTGTTGCTTACCGTTAAGATAGACCCCCGCATGAAGGCGGCCCTTAAGAAAGTCGCCGATAAACAATTTATAAGTGCTTCGGCAGCAGCCAAGCAGGCCATCGAAAAATATCTCGAGTCGCACGGTATTGACTGGCGAAAAGAGGTTACAACGAAAAAGACAAGAGGCAAGACATGATTTGCACGATAAGCTCTTTGAGACCTGTACGTGTTAAGCTCGGTTTCAAAAGGGCTTTTTCCGTGGCAGAGGGAAAGGGTCTGGGGTCAGTGGCGATATTTGCTCTCAGCGCGACTATTCAAAAACAAAGGATGAGGCAGTGACCCTGATCTCGGACGCCCTTGCCACATTTTTTTACCCTCTGGATAAAATTACATTTTTTTCTTGACAGCATGAAACGGGGCTGTTAAGTAGAGTATTACCATCTATACTAAACTAGTATATATCAGTCGCCCTGGTAGTATCATGGGTATTAATTTTGCTGTGCCCGTAAGCCAAGAAGGGGGCCACGATACAGCGTATTATGGCATCTGCCGGGGGTTCTTCGTGTAGCGGGGTCTTCAAAAAAGATGGGGAAACGAATGAATTGCTTAATGACGAGGGTTAGGGAGATGCTTAAACCAAAGTTGTACTTAGGACTGGCCGGTGTTCTGGTTGCCATCGCCGGTGTTGCCATTTATGCGGTGGGAGCTACGACAGTTCAGGAGATCCAAGGCACATCCACGGAGCCGAGGGCCGACGTGGTGACGATCGATACGGTCAAGCTCTTTGAAGATCTTGAAAGACCGGCAGTTATCTTTCTTCACGACTTGCATACCAAGACATTGGAAAAGAAGAACAAAGACTGCAAGACCTGCCACTTGGAGGTGAAAGAGCCTTCATCTCTGGCAGAGAGGAAGGCCCTGTCCCCGAAGTTCAAACGTCTTAAAGATACGAACAAGCAGCAGGTCGTAGATAATTACCATACCGAATGTATCACATGCCACAAAGAAATAGCTGATACCGGTGAAAAGGCCGGACCAATTGAGCTCTGCGGAAAGTGTCACCTTGGTCAAATCAAAGTCCTGTCTTCCAGACAACCTATGCAGATGGATAGGTCTCTGCATTTTCGGCACATAGAAGCTACGAAAGACAAAGTAAAGAACGAGGACAAATGTGATCGTTGCCATCACGAATATGACGAAATAAACAAGAAACTTTACTACGCCAAGGAAAAGGAAGGTTCGTGTGGATATTGTCACAAGGGGGAAACAGAGAAGAACCGCATGTCAATCAGGCTGGCGTCGCATCTTGCCTGTGTGGATTGCCACAGGAGGGAACTAACCAAGGACCCGACTCTTGCACAGCAAAAGAAAATAGGTCCTGTGCAATGTGCCGGTTGCCACGACATAAAAAATCAAGAAAAGATCGAAAAGATCAAAGATGTTCCCAGGATCAAGCGGAAACAGCCGGACGTTGTCCTGCTTCAGGCTGACAAAAAGGCATTGGCGGAAGAGAAAAAGAATGAACTGGTCTTGATGGATCCTGTGCCATTTGATCACAAGGCCCACGAGGAGAACAATGCAACCTGCCGAGTATGCCATCATGAAAGCCTAGATTCGTGCAGTGAGAAATGTCACACTCTGGATGGCCTGAAGGACGGCGACTTCATCAAGCTCTCACAGGCCATGCACCAATCTAAAAGTGACAAAAGCTGTTTGGGCTGTCACGATAAGAGGCAGCAAGAAAAGGAATGTGTAGGCTGTCACGCCTCTATAGAAAAGTCTCCCAAGCCCAAAACTCCACTGTGCACCACCTGTCATATGAAATCAATGGAGGACGAAAAGGCCATCGCTGGAGTCAAGCCGGAAGTAATTGCCGAGAAGCTCCTAAAGGCAAGGACTTTTATGAAAGACACATTTAAAGCTGAGGACATTCCTGAAGAGGTTGTGATTAAAGGACTTGTTGATGAATATGAGGCCGTTAAGTTTCCGCACCGCAAGATTGTTCAAACACTGGTCAAAAACACAAAAGACAGCAAGTTGGCCAACTATTTCCACCGTGAAAAGGGGACCATATGCCAAGGCTGCCATCACGATAGTCCGGCTTCCAAGAAACCCCCACGGTGTTCGAGCTGCCACGGCAAACCATTTGATGAGAACAACCTGTTCAGGCCTGGACTGAAGGGCGCCTATCATCAACAGTGTCTGGGATGTCACAAAGAAATGAACATGGAAAAACCAAAGCCTACCGATTGTAAAGAAGCGTGTCACAAGGAGAAAAAGAAATAGGTAAGGATCATTTGGATTTCTTTTGAAGGGGTTTTCACATGTCTATATCACGACGAAAGTTTCTAGGATGGATGGGGGCAGCAGGTGTGAGTTTAACCGTGGGGCAGCCGGCCCTTGCTGCCGGGAACAAGCATTTCACAGGCTATCCGGAGAGTTTCGGAGTGCTCCACGATACGACACGGTGTATCGGGTGCCGGAAATGCGAAGAGGCCTGCAATAAGGTCAACGAACTCCCGGCACCGGAGCGGCCTTTTGATGATTTGACCGTTTTGGACAATAAGCGCAGGACCGATGCCGGGTCCTACACAGTGGTGAACCGTTATGATGACATCGAAGGGGTGGACGGACCAGTGTACCGCAAGATTCAGTGCAATCATTGCCTGGAACCTGCCTGCGCATCAGCATGCTTTGTGAGGGCGTTTAAGAAAACCGAGGTCGGAGCCGTTACTTACGACGCATCCGTGTGCGTAGGTTGCAGATACTGCATGATTGCCTGTCCTTTCAACATTCCGGCCTATGAATATAATGAGGCACTCACGCCCCGGATTATGAAATGTACCATGTGTTATCCCCGTCTTATGGAGGGCAAGCTGCCGGGGTGTGTGGAGATTTGCCCAAAAGAGGCCCTGACTTTTGGAAAGCGTTATGATCTCATTACCATAGCCCGTGAACGCATCCGCAAGTTTCCCGACCAGTATGTTGATCATATCTATGGGGAACATGAGATGGGGGGCGCGAGCTGGTTGTATGTCTCCGGGGTTCCATTCAATGCACTCGGCATGCGAGAAGATCTCGGCGTTATAGCTGCTTCCCAGTTTACTTCTGGAGCACTTGCCTCTGTTCCTGTGATTGCGGGTCTTTGGCCTGTTCTTCTTACCGGGATTTATGCCGTGTCGAAGCGAAAAGACAAGATTGCCGAACAAGAAAAGCGCCAGGCCATAAAGGCCACTCTTGCTAAGGCAAGCGCCGACGCAGAAGCAAAAGTTGCCAAGGCGTTGGAACAGGCTGATCTAAAGAATAAGCGACTCATCGAAGTAGAAGTTAAGAAGGCTGTTGAACAAGCTAAGGCGAACAACGCGGAGGAGGGTTCATAATAATGTCCGAAGAAGCCACTGCGGCCAACCAATCCGTTTTTAACCCCTTTAACATTGTGGCCGGCGTGATAGTTTTAATAGGGATAGTCCTCACTGTCCTCCGATTTACCGGGGGATTGGGGGCGATTACCAACCTTTCAAACAACAACCCTTGGGGGATATGGATCAGTTTTGACTTGTTGTGTGGTGTGGCCTTGGCGGCGGGTGGGTACACCACTTCTGCGGCCTGCTACCTCTTCGGGATGAAGAAATACCACTCTGCGGTGCGGCCCGCCATTCTTACCGCTTTTCTGGGGTATGCCTTGGTCGTACTCGCCCTTCACTATGACGTAGGCAGACCATGGCGCCTGCCATATCCGATCCTGTACCAGCAGGGCACGACCTCCGTGCTATTCGAGGTCGGTCTTTGTGTCTTCCTTTATCTAAACGTCTTGTTAATTGAATATTCCCCCGCAGCCCTCGAATGGCTCGGCCTGAACACGGTGCGAAAGATTGTGGTCAAGCTCACCTTGGTCTTGACCATCTTCGGCGTCATTCTATCGACAATGCATCAGTCGTCACTGGGAGCCCTCTTCCTGATCGCTCCGTCGAAAGTGCATCCACTTTGGTATTCTACTTACCTGCCGGTGTTTTTCTTCATTTCAAGCATATTTGCCGGCCTTTCCATGGTTATATTTGAAAGCACGCTTTCACATCATTATTTTCATGACAAGATGGACAAAACCCATCTTGCCGAAAGTTCTCATGTTACCTTTGGCTTTGCAAAGGCTGCATGTTGGATCATGGCAGGCTATTTCACTATGAAAGTATTCGATCTTTCCATGGACAACGACTGGCATTACCTTGGGACCTCATACGGAATCTGGTACCTCGCAGAGCTGCTTGGCTTTGTTGCCCTTCCCTGTTTCCTTTATGCTGTGGGGGTTCGCGACAAAAACATTAAGCTTATCAAATGGACTGCTTTCTGGACTGTTCTCGGTATCATAGTGAACCGGTTCAACGTGTCCCTTGTCGCATTTAACTGGCAGTTGCCTTCAAGTGAAAGGTACTTTCCCCACTGGATGGAGATAGGAATCACAGTTTTCCTGATCACCGTTTTTGTCATTGTTTTTAGATTTATAGTGAGGCGAATGCCGATTTTTTACGAACATCCTGATTACAAGGGGTCACACTAACAAAGACTAGAAAAGAGGATAAAGCTATGGAGCCCGTATTTTTCACACTACAGGACTTCTTCACATTTTCGAAAGGCATCACCTATGTATTGATGGGGATTGCTCTGGTGGCGATGGTGGCAATGTGGAATTTTCTGGTCGGAAGAGACGAAAAGCATTGGCCCGAATAGGGCGTTTTCTTCCCCCTTCGGTAGCTAGTGCCGGTTGTCTCATCAACATCGACCTGGCGCTTGACTTAATCATATAGTCTAAGGAGACAAGACATGTACCACTTCGTGACAGGACCGCTTTTGTGGATTTCCTTTGCAATCTTTTTTGTCGGATGCATTGTAAAGGTTGTACGATACATCAGAGGGCTCAGTTGGCAAATGGACAGGGTGGCCTATACACACCATAAGTCTTATGGAATCAAGGGGGCCTTGCGTTCTGTTTTTTTCTGGCTTTTTCCTTTTGGCACAAAGAGTTGGCGGGCGAAGCCGGGAATGACTATCCTCTTTTTTACGTTCCACGTTGGTGTTGTAGTTACCCCTATCTTCTTGCTCGCCCACAATATGATTCTTAAG
>MAVP01000150.1 GCA_001751075.1 Desulfobacterales bacterium S7086C20
GGACAAGGATATTGAGCTCGGTGCAGTCCTCTGGGTTAAGTTTCATGACATGAAGTAAATGTGAGCTGAATTCAATACGACATGGGGCATTATTCCAGCAGTTCCAAGAACTTGCCTCGGACGTACGGATCAAGCTGTTTGGCGAAATCAGGGGTTAGGCCATGGTGTTCGATCAGCCGTTGCACATCGGCCAAGTCTTGGAGTCGTCCCTTTCCTGTCATACCGGAGGCCAGCTTAAGTTCAATCAATGACTTGAGATTAATGACTTTGATCCCCCCACTGTTTTCTACTACTGCCTGCGGGGCTGGGAATGCAACCGGCTTTGGCTTGCCGTCACCAGGGAACGCTCCGGTAGTGACAAATTCAATCTTAACCCCCGTTTCAACATCTCTCAGGTTACGGCTTCCCGGGACGACGTGGACATAACCACGGCCTACAAGTTCTTTATGAAGTCTATCCAAGTCAGGGCTTGAAATCAATATATCGATATCCTCTGTGAAACGCCGCACTCCGTGGAGAATAAGCGCATATCCACCAATCAAACCGTAGGAAACTCCCAACTCCTCCAGACGCTTTGTGAGCCTGTCGTACGTTCTTCTTAGTCGTCCCTGCCCTTGGTACAACTCTTCCGCTTCACTCACCACAAAATCGAAGGAGTGTGTGAGTTCCCTTTCATACGGGACTATCTCAGCTTCATATTCAGAATTCTTATTCATTTCTCTCTACCAACGTAAGGCTATTCTACCGGCGAGTATTCCCTGTTTCAGTCGGAGCTTGTGAAGAAGGCCTTATTGCTACTATCTCAGGTGTAAATTCTGTGCTTTTTGCCATCTTCGCCGCCTTTTTCTTGAGCCATACAAATGAACCTACAAGGCCCACTCCTGCCAGCGTACCGACGGCTATCTCCTCTTGGATGGGTAAAATCCTTGCCGCAAGAAAGCCGACGATTATACCCCCCAAAAGAGCAAGAATAGGCACCATGTAGATAAAAAAAGACGCCTTTAGTAAAGATGTGCTGCGCATACCTATCGTTACAATGTCACCGACTCTGGCATTAGCCGTATTTATGGCCGTGACCTTTGCATTGGCCCCTGTGCCTCCCATTGCCTCACAGCTACCTTTGGCCTTGCAGCTTTCACACTCAGGTTCACGTTTTGTTACTGCCGTGGCCATGGAACCATGGACCGCCTTTACAACCCCTGTTTTGGTGACTTGTTGTGCCATCATCATCGCCCAAGATAACCCAGTTTCTGTTTGACTAAGAACCCGGCCCTGTTCTAAAGTACCTCTCGTCTTTTTCAAACCTCTTAACAAAAGGAATGTAGCATGGAATCGTTTAAAAAGAAAGTCAATGAGGTCGCAGAGTTTGTTCGCGCCCGGATATCGGCCATGCCGGATATAGGCCTTCTTGTCGGCACCGGCCTTGGCAATAGCCTGAAAGATATCAAAGAGGTTACATCATTTGAGTATCGGGAGATTCCCAACTTTCCCGTGTCAACGGTTCAGAGTCATTATGGAAGGTTGGTTTTCGGCCGGATAGAGGAAAAACCTGTCATGGCTATGCAGGGGCGGTTTCACTATTATGAAGGCTACAACATGCAGGAGGTCACCCTTCCTGTAAGAGTCATGCAGGTTCTTGGGGTCAAGACATTGATCCTTTCCAATGCCTCGGGGGGGATTAATCCTTTATTTAATCGAGGCGATATCATGGTGATCGCCGATCATATAAATCTTACAGGTAACAATCCCCTTGTTGGGCCGAATGTAGATGAATGGGGGCCGCGATTTCCGGATATGATTGAAGTTTACAGCCCAAGGCTTATCTCCCTTGCGGAAAAGGCCGCCCTTGAAAATTGCATAAGTCTGCAGAAGGGGGTTTATGCAGGGCTTGCCGGACCTTCCCTTGAAACCAGGGCAGAGATTCGGTTTTTAAGGACTATCGGTGCCGATGCGGTAGGGCTTTCTACAATCCCGGAAGTGATCGCGGCAGTTCACGGGGGTATGGCCATACTTGGACTTTCGGTCATTACCAACATGAACCTTCCTGACAATCCAGTTCCGTGCAGTGTGGATAAGGTTATCGCCACTGCCGAGGAGGCGGCCCCCCGGTTACAAAAAGTTATCGAAGGAGTGATAAAGGCGTTACCAGATGGAGTCAGTTGACATCTTAATAATAAACGGACGGGTCCTTACTATGGCTCGTGACATGGCCTTGATTGATAAAGGTGCTCTCGCGGTAAGTGGAGATCAGATTGTGGCCGTGGGGCGACAAGAAGATGTGGTCAATGAGTATGGGGCTGCAAGAATTCTTGATGCCTGTGGCGGTATCATTATGCCTGGTTTGGTAAACACACATACACATGCCGCCAT
This sequence comes from Desulfobacterales bacterium S7086C20, assembly GCA_001751075.1. Taxonomy (GTDB): domain Bacteria; phylum Desulfobacterota; class Desulfobacteria; order Desulfobacterales. Next base: position 2,371 of record MAVP01000150.1, read on the forward strand.
GACCTGCTTTCGAGGTCTTGCTGACGATTTGCCGTTAATGACATGGCTCCAAGAGCATATCTTTCCTGCAGAAGCCAAGCTTACCCCTGATATCGTGTATAAAGGCACTTTACTCGCCTGCGCGGAGATGATCCTTTCAGGTACGACCACCTTCTGCGATATGTATCTTTATGAGGACTTTGTGGCCAAGGCGGCAAAGCATGCTGGTGTAAGGGCTTTGGTTGGGGAAGTACTCTACGATTTTCCGTCCCCGAATTATGGTCCAGTGGAAGAAGGACTTAAATATACACAAACACTAATCGATGCCTGGCGTGATGACCCCCTGATCAATATTGCCGTAGAACCCCACTCGCCATACCTTTGTTCTCCAGAACTTCTTGGTAAGACGAAAGTCATTGCCGACAAAGAAGGTGTTCCCATAGTGATTCATCTGTCGGAATCACGCCAGGAGGTGGCCCAGATTCAGGACAAGTACGGGAAAACCCCTGTCCAGCACCTGGCGGGAATCGGGTTCTTGGCTCCGAACGTGGTTGCTGATCACTGTGTGGCCTTGAGTGAAGAAGATATAGAAACCCTCAAGGACTATGATGTGAAGGTGGCTCACAATCCAGAGAGCAATATGAAACTTGCATCAGGCGTTGCACCCATACCCAAGCTCTTAGACCGTGGGATAACGGTAGGAATTGGCACAGACGGTTGTGCGAGTAACAATAATCTGGATATGTTTCAAGAGATGGATACCCTTGCAAAGCTCCACAAGGTCTACAGCATGGATCCTACAGTTCTCGATGCCAAGACGGTTGTCGGGATGGCAACTATCGAGGGTGCCAGGGTTCTTGGACTAGACGACCAGATAGGCTCGCTTGAGCCTGGCAAGAAGGCCGACATTATCATTGTTGACACAAAGCGTCCCCACCTTGTGCCTATGTATAATGTCTATTCTCACCTTGTCTATGCGGTTTCCGGCCATGATGTGGTTACTGCTATCGTAGATGGAAAAGTGCTGATGGAAGAAAGAGTGTTGAAAACGTTGGACGTAAATGAAGTGATGGATAATGTAAATGAGATTGCTGATAAGATACTTGAAAGATGAACGAAGATAGAACCTACGATATCATCATCCACAACGGTGCCATTTTAACTGTTAACGCAGACTTTGACGTTGTCGGAAACGGCATAGTGTGCATATCAGATGGCCGGATTGAACGAGTTGAGGCAAAGACTACGGGTAAGCCTCTTCCTTCTGCACGCAAGAGTATAGATGCCCGCGGTGGGATTATCATGCCTGGATTGGTTAATACCCACACCCATGCGCCCATGGTGCTTTTCCGGGGTCTTGCTGATGATCTTCCTTTGATGACTTGGCTGGAGGAATATATCTTTAAGGCCGAGGGTCGATGGCTGAATCCGGAAACCGTGTATTCGGCCTCACGCCTGGCCTGTGCGGAGATGCTTCTTTCCGGAACAACGACTTGCTGCGATGGATATTTTTTTGAGGATAGCGTGGCTCAGGCCGTACAAGAATCCGGCATGCGGGCTGTTCTTGGGCAAGGGGTTGTAGACTTTCCAGCTCCAGGGGTGCCCGATCCGGAGAAAAACGTGGCAGAAGCGATGGCTTTTATTCAGAAGTGGCAGGGTAAGACACCCTTGATTGTCCCGGGAATCTTCTGTCATTCTCCTTATACATGTAGCAAGAAAACCCTGAAACAGGCTCGGGAGGCAGCCAATGAAGCAGGATGTCTTTTTCAGATTCATGTGGCGGAAACGCAAAACGAGGTAAAACAAATCAGGAAAGAGTTTGGAATTTCTCCGACACAATATCTGGAGTCGTTAGGGATACTCAATGACAGGACCTTGGCAGTTCACGCCATATGGGTGGATGAAGAAGACATAAGCCTTATAGCCAAAAGGGGTGTTGGTCTCTCAGTTACAACTGAAAGCGAGATGAAACTTGCCTCTGGTGTGGCTCCTGTTCCACGGTTTTTGGAAATCGGAATTTCTGTTGGTATCGGTACAGATGGTTGTGCCAGCAACAATAATTTGGATATGTTTCAGGAGATGGACTTTGTAGCCAAGCTACACAAGGTAGATAATTTGGACCCAACAGTATTGAACGCGAGTCAGGTACTGAATTTAGCGACGAGAGATGGCGCCGCCGCTATAGGTCTTGAGAAAGAAATCGGCTCTGTCGAAGCGGGGAAAAGGGCTGACCTGATTATTATTGATACCCACAAACCCCATTTGACTCCCCTTTATGATCCCGCCTCCCATCTTGTCTATGCAGTCAATGGGGGGGATGTCAAAGACGTTATCATTGATGGTAGAGTGGTAGTTGAAAACGGGGTGGTCCTTACGATGAATGTGGATGAAGTAATAGAGGAAGTAGAGAAATTGGGGCGAAAGATCGCTTCATAAGCAAAATGGATATTGAATCTCGCTCCATAATGTCAAAAAAACCGGTCTAAATCGGGACGGGAGAGAGTTGTCTTAAAAAAGGCTGATATTTTCACTTAACTTCTTCTTGGTACTCTAACCCTGAAGCTGTCGAATCTGAATCCAGGCTATGCTCCAGATTCATGCTAAACCCCTGCTTCATTTGTTTTGACTGGTACAATCCGCTGCGCGATATAAGGCCATATCTTACGCTTTATCATCCGCAAATCATATTCAGTCTGTAGATTCAGCCAAAACTGAGCCTCTATGCCACAATACCGTCGCCTCTAATGCCTGTGCAGGCGTATCCACATATACGATTCCATCCATGTTGGGCCATGTGTTCAGACCAATGACTGGTTTTTTCAGTTTCAGTGCGATACAGATTTCAGAAAGGGTGCCGTATCCACCAGAGATGGCTACCAAGATATCAGCTGTTCGTACAATCAATATATTTCGGGCGAGTCCAAGGTCGGTCACAACGGGAAGAGTCACGTAAGGGTTGGCCTGTGCCATGTCTG
>MAVP01000151.1 GCA_001751075.1 Desulfobacterales bacterium S7086C20
TTTTGTAATCATGAGGCGTACTTATCGTACGTTGAATGATTACGAAATGCAGCACAACGCAGAAGTTGGACTTTTTACGAGACCGTCAAAGATGGCTTTCCACTAATCGACGGTCAAGTGTTTGGCATCTCTCTCTGGTAAAGATCTGATCCAGACATCACAAAAACGGGAACAACAGTGCCTATTGCTAAACTCTTTTTCTGGGGGCCATGGGACTACAAAAAACGCAACCCCTTTTTCGCAGCATCTTTGAAGTCCGTAGTGAACCTTCTGGCAGTATCTGCAAGATCTGTAATGTTTTCCTTTTTGGTCACAGCTTTCAAAGACATGTCATTTCTTTTTACCAAAACAGCGCGTCGATTCAGAGGTCAACATAGATTTATCGCATTAATTAGACTTCGGAGCCTGCCAAAGTCTTTTCGGTTAAAGTCAAGTATCAGCCGAGGTAGGTGAGCAATGGCCGGCTCGTCGGCTTCTTCTTTTGTCGGACCTGCAAGGAAGAAGTTATTTGGAGGGGCAAGGATGTCCGAAAAACGCGCCTTGAGATCCACGACATCTTGCTCCCGAATGGAGGAAGTCAGGCGGATGACAATCCGCTCTCCCACATACCTTATGCTGTGATAACGTCGGTAGAAGCGGTCGATAATGGCCACAATATGCTCTACGGAATCCACTCGCTCGAAGATATTGAAATCCGTGGCGCTGATATAACCTTGGGCCAGGAGTTCTTTTTTAAAAAAATCGATCCATTGCGACCAATAGGTGCCCCCGGGCTCATCTACGAGCACGAGAGGGAAAGGAACCTGTTTGCCGGTCTGGACGAGGGTTAGCGTCTCCATGGCCTCATCCAGGGTGCCGAAGCCCCCGGGAAACAGGGCCACTGCGTCAGCTTCTTTGAGAAACGCCACCTTACGGTTAAAAAAGTACTTGTAGTCAATGCTACGCGGACTGCCCTGGAGGATATGATTGGATTTTTGCTCGAAGGGAAGGCGGATGTTGATGCCAAAGGAGTGCTCAGGACCCGCCCCCTCGTTGACCGCCTGCATGATCCCTGGTCCGCCGCCGGTAATTACCATGTAGCCGGCCTCGGTCAATTTTTCCCCCAGGTGCTGGGCCATTCGATAGACCGGTTCATGAGGCTGTGTTCGAGCTGAACCGAAGACAGTCACCTTCTTGACACCGCGGTAAGAACCGAACACCTTGGCCGTGAACCGCATCTCTTTTAAAGTGCTGTTCATGAGCTTGAGATCGGCTACAGGAGCCTTTTCCTGGCCGGCCTTTAGGGCAGCGAGGATCATTTCGCGTACGATCCCTGGATGATCAATGCTCCCAACGAGGTCCATCAATTGATCGATCACCTTGTCCACCGGTCCGTTGGTCTGGTTAAAATGCAGTTTCATGGGTATTTCCAATGCGGCTTTCTTTTAACGCAATAAACAACTGAGACAAGATGCGCAGGTTTTGTGCCACCTGTTTTTCCATGCCGGTGGCTCAGAGTTTATTCTTCGTCTCAAGCTGTCCAGACATTGAGGTTCACCACCATCTAAAAGAAATAGGAAACGGCAAAATCATACCGTTATTGCTGGTATCTTTAGAGGGAGGATTCTGATCTTTGCGGTCGAAAACAGGGAATGCTGAAAGAATGGGTAACAGCATGAGCCAGGACTGCTATAACACAGTCCCAGCCCATTTTTGTACAATCTAAGTGCCGACATACATCCCCTTGCCAACCCTCTTGACCTTGCCCTGTTTATAGACTCTGGCGACAATGTTTCTGACCGTTATGTCCCCGAGTCCAGTCCTGTCTTTTATTACGGAAAAACCAACGCCATTCTTAAATCTTCTGATAACCTTTAAAACCTGATCAGTATCGGTCGAAGTTGCTGTTTTCTTTTTCGCTGGAGCCTTTTTCGCAACCTTCTTCCTGGCCACAGTCTTTTTTGAGACCTTCTTTTTCATTGCTGGTTTCTTCGTTGTTACCTTCCTCTTGACAGTTTTCTTCGCTGTTACTTTTTTCTTGGCGGCCACCTTTTTCTTCGCAGGTGCTTTCTTCTTCGATGCAGCTTTCTTTGCCACAGTTTTCTTCGCTGTAGCTTTCTTGGCCACTGTCTTCTTGGTTACGGTTTTTCTCTTCGCGGCAGCCTTCTTTTTCGGTACAACTTTCTTGGCTACCGTTTTCTTCGCAGTCGTTTTCTTCTTTGCTACTGTCTTCTTCTTTACTGGAGCCTTCTTGGCAGCCACTTTCTTTTTGACCGTCTTCTTTTTTGCTGCAGGTTTCTTGGTTGCCTTTTTCTTTGTTGTTGCCATGATCACTTTCCTCCTGTTTAGTTTGTTAACGATCAACCCTTTCTTTGAGTTCTTTGCCTGCCTTAAAGAAAGGAAGTTTCTTGGGAGCCACTTGAGCGTGTTCTCCTGTCTTGGGATTTCTTCCCGTGTAGGCCTTGTATTCTTTCACAAAGAAGCTGCATAACCCTCTAACTTCAACCCTGTCCCCGCTTGCGAGAGCTTCTGTCATTTCATCAAAAAACAGTTCAACAGCCTTCTTTGCTTGTGTCTTGTTAAGACCATTCTCTTTCGCTAAAGCTCTGATCAGATCTGCCTTGTTCACATCCATCCTCCTGTTTTTATATTATATCAAATATATACAAATATTGTGCCAAAAAGTCAATAAATTTGAAATGGTTAGTTGGCGAGTATCGGCGAAATGGTATTTAGCTATTAAGGCGGGAATCGGTTTTCAAAATAAATTACAGTCATATTGAGGTGAACTTTTTAGGGTGCGAGATGTTCTGAAAGAGGTAGAAACCCTTTATTGATGAGCTCTCGTGGCGTTTAGCAGAGAGCAGTGTTTTGAAATGCCTGCCTTACAACAAAAATATTTCAGGAAGCAATGGCTAAAAAATATGGTTTTTGAGTAAAGATGGCGGGATAACATCTACGTTCCCAATAGGATGATCCTTCGGTCCGAGATGGATGACATCTATATTCTGAGATTCTATTTTTGGAATGGAGACATTGCAGGTATCAGTCATTTCGAGCCGGAGGGCACATCCGCCATATACGGTACTGTGCCTTTTCGTAAGGTATGCTTAACAATCGGGAGGAAAGCGTGGATTCCATGTGGAGACTAGAGACCTTCCAGCATAGCGATCAAGGTTTGGTTTTCAGTCGTGAATTTCACACCAATCCCGACTACGTTGGCCCAAAAGATTTCACCTTTGACGTTGATTTGTTTGCCAAGATTACTGGGAATGAAGGTCATAGAAATGTCCTGTCCAACGGAAACGGGTCTTCGGGTTTCGATGAATACGCCGCCTGCACTCATGTTTTTTATAAAGCCTTTGAATGAACATTCCCCCGTTGCATAATCTACTGGTATCGAACAGGACTTCCTGGAATCCTTTCTGCGATGATGGCATTGCCACCCCTGCAACATGTCGAGAAGTGCTTCCTGATCGGCTCCAGACATATTCTGGATTAAGTCTATGAGCTTGCTGGCAGCAGAGTTACCTTCTGATCGTTGGACAGTTGTTCTCATAGAAGTTGACTCCCCCAAGAAAAAAACTGAATGATAGCTTTTTTCTCTGGTTGCAGAGGCAGGACTTAATAACCTTGTCCATGCTTATTGACAATAAGGAGGTTTTTGTCTATCGACAATTACCCCAATAGAACCAAATATGCAACAGGAAAGGCAGGGCACTCAGATGGCCGTCAACGGAAGGCAGAAGACGCACAAGACATTGAGGGTTAGTTCAGACAGGTAAAATACAGCTTATTTGCCACGTTCGTTGATATTGAAATCAGTGGTTTAACTGAAAGTGGAGATCGAAGAAAATGTCAATGCTAGTACGGAAAAATGGCAGCTTTCAAAGATAACTTTTGAGAACCGAAAAAATATGCAATCTCAAATAGTTGTCTGTCATAGCAGTAACCTTTAAGGCTGGGGAAAATGCACTTTAAATTTGTGACAAAAAAATATGGGCTATAGCTGCGATGTTACGGACCGACCCCTTTGTCGAATGACAAAACTCCTCAAGGTTGTGCAAAGCTCTCCGATTATTATTCAAGCTCAGACAGTCGCTTTTCCACAAACAAGCCATCTCTTGACAATTGTCTACTCTTTTGGTGCCGTAACACTCAATATTGTTTTCTGCCCTTTGTATAGCCCGGATTAAATATGCCTTTTTCATCTTAAGCGATCGAATACCCATACCCTTGGCCATTTTTTGTATTTCTTCTAATCTCATTCGTATCATTTAGTCCAAAGTAGTGTAGTTCAGCCGTGTTATTTTACGGCATTTAACCCATAGACAGAACTGATGCTACATCTCCTAGAACTATGTTTCTCTGCTAATATATTGACTATAGTCTTTAATTATGGGGTCGTATTCCTCAGTAGACAGGCTGCTTGATATAATGAAATCTGCAGTGGATCTGTTGCAAGCTACTGGGATGTTATATAGTACCGACATTCTCAGTAATGCTTTTATGTCGACATCGTGTGGCTGGGACGTCATAGGATCCCACAGGAATATCAACATATCAAGCTCGCCATTGGCTATCATAGCACCGAGTTGTTGGTCTCCACCAAGAGGACCGCTTTTCAGCCTATGAATATCTATTGAACATGCCTCGGATATAATTTTGCCTGTTGTTCCAGTTGCATACAATTCATGCTTGGACAACACGTCAGCGTTGTATTCGACCCAACTCAACAAATCCTTTTTTCGCTGGTCGTGGGCGACTAAAGCGATTCTTTTTTTCTTCTTCATCTTACAATCCCTTCCTCTACTTTGCCCATTTTGGTATTTGACGTGCAGCTCCGTTAAGCCAGATGGCTGTGCGCCAAAATCGAGCGCACAAAATAAGCATGATGAGGGCAGTGTCAAGCGAAAAGATGCAAAGAAAGCCCTTGATCAGCCCAACTAACCCAGGAGCGGAAGTCGAAGACGGCGGGCACAAGGACAAAGGCTGGCAGAATACTAGATGTTGGGGTGACGAATGTTTCCCGAAGAGTATATCTAGCTTGCCATACTTATAACTTCATTAAAGTCCTATGCGGAAATATTTGTGAGTAACCTGTGAGTGAAACCCCTATTTCAAAGAAAAAGGGGTCTTTAGAAGATCCCTTAACCTCCTGATATGATTGGTGCCTAGGGAGGGACTTGAACCCTCACATACACTAAGGTATAAGGGATTTTAAGTCCCTTGCGTCTACCAGTTCCGCCACCCAGGCACAACATCTTATTATTATTGGCGCAATCTGCCTTGTCAAGATCTAAAACTAGAATTCAATATTCTT
>MAVP01000152.1 GCA_001751075.1 Desulfobacterales bacterium S7086C20
CCTCGTGCGAGTTTTTATTGCAATCGATTGGGGGCGCAGGAGGTTGACATGCAGTATTCCGATATGTTCAAAAATGCGATGATACAAAAAATGACAGGTCCAGATGCGATATCGGCTTCGGCGTTGTCCAAACAGGTCGACGTTCCCCAGCCAACGCTTTCTAAATGGTTGCGCATGGCCGGAGTTGGTCCATCTTATGCTTTGAACAATGCACATGAGTATACAAAAATGGCTAAAATAAAAGATTCCAAGCGCCCCAACGATTGGAGTGCTGAAGACAAACTCAAGGTTGTCGTAGAGGCATCCTCGCTCGATGATGAGCAACTCGGCGCTTTTCTTCGCAGCAAGGGCCTGCATCAGACTCATCTCGACCAGTGGCGTTCGCAGATGCTCAATGCTCTACAAAACGGTTCCTCTAAAAAGAAATCCAAACGAAAGAACGTTGATGCCAAACGCATTCGAACCCTGGAAAAGGAACTCAATCGAAAGGACAAAGCCCTGGCAGAGACGGCCGCACTATTGGTGTTGAAAAAAAAAGTCCAGGAGATCTGGGGGGACGAGGACGACCCCACAGCCGGGAGCAACGGAAAATGATCATAGATCTTATTGATAAGGCAGTTGAATCCGGTGCTCGGTTGAAAAAAGCCGCAGCCACGATGGGGCTCAGTGCCCGTACGATCATCAGGTGGCGTCATCAAAGTGGCGGCCAAGATCAGCGCAAAGGCCCTTCGACAGCACCTTCGAACAAGCTCAGCGAGCAGGAAAGGCAAAAGATAATCGATATATCCAATAGTGCGCCGTTCCGGGATCTTTCTCCCAAGCAGATCGTACCCAAGCTTGCGGACCAAGGGGTTTATCTGGCACGATAGTAAACTACCTACCCCGGTGAAATCCCCAGTGGGGTCTGCGTAGCAGAATTTCACAGGGCACAGCGGGGCAGGCGGGATAAATCTTAATTGTTAATTATTGGCACTTTTTTACCTATCCGTGCGCCTTTCAGGGACGCCCATCAAATTATAACTCAAGTTTCGCAGCCTATAATCGGTGTAGTGAATAAAAGGGATATCTATGATTTTATGTCTTTCTTTATAGATTGTTTATGATACCTACTATCTATTCTACAGGAAGATAGAATAGATTAGCCTGGAGCTTGGTATTATGTGATTGTCATGGGTAAGCCTATCATCTACCTCGCTTGGAAGCGATTTATATAATCTCACTTTGACGATATGAAGTGTAATTTGGATTATTGATAACCATGTTAAAATTATGTGGACAAAGAGGATGGTATCCCGGTTTGATCATGGCAATTGCATTTTTTCAGTTTATACCTCTGGGCGTATTAGTTCCCGCCAGATGCTCGGCTGAACACCTTTATGCCCTGAATTTATACGCGGGCCGTTTAACTTCAAATCATTGGGAGGAATTTTTTAGCAGCGAATTAGATTTCAGAGATTCTTATCTGGTAACGGCAGCGTTAGCACGTCGTATTGGCGCATATGAGGACAAGGCGAGTTTTGAAATCGAAGGCCAAATCGTTAAGCATTTTAATATCCAGACACACTGGGAACTGAACGCCCTGATTGTAGCTCGCTGGGAGGCGTTCTGGTGGGATGATGTCCTCGACACCAGCGTGGCCTTTGGTTTGGGGCCTTCCTATGCCGCGGATGAGCCGGAAATTGAAACAGAAATTTATGGGGATACGTCACAGTTCATGATTTATTGGATGTTGGAGCTGGCTCTTGGCCTGCCTGACTATCCCCGTGTTGCATTAATTACGCGCATTCATCACCGCTCCGATGCTTTTGGTTTAATTGCCGATGAAGGCGGTTCCAACGCTCTCGCGTTTGGCCTAAAATGGCGATTTTAGACCACTAAAATATGGTTGCGATTTCAATATGAACTCATCAGCTTAAAACCTGCTCTATCTATATAAATTGCACATATCATGTCCGTAAAATTCGAATGATATAATTTTTTGAATGGGGGATTATTTTTTTACTGTTTGTCCTTTTTGACTTTTGTGGATCTTTGATATATGAAAAAAACAAGGTTTGGTTTCAGGTTTTTGTTCATGGCAAGATATGACAGCTTCTGATAAGTGTCTAAACACGGTTATTAACTCTTATATATCGAGCAGGCAGACGCTAGATGCAAATACCGTTGCTCAGCCGACGAATAAATTGTATTCTATATTTGGACCTCAAAATCACCTTTCTAACAATATTGACACTATTCTTTTTACTTCCATCATCCGCGTTTGCCGAGAAAGAAAAAAAAGAAAATGTCTTCAATACTTTTACATTGTACTGGGAAAATGACACATTTGGAGGTACTGACAGCAATTACACCAACGGTATCCAGCTAAGCTGGAGCACCCCTTACCTGACAAACAACCCAAAAGATGAGCACCTGCCCGGTTGGAGTTATCCGGTCATCAACCGGCTGCCTTTTGTAAAAAACCCGACCGCCCAACGTGCCATATCATTATCCCTCGGACAGCTGATGTTTACCCCTGAAGATACACAAACCAAAGAACTTATCGAAGATGATCGTCCGTATGCGGGCTACCTTTATTTTGGAGTCGGATTTAATAGCATACTCAGTAACCGAAAAGATACCTGGCAATTCAATGTCGGTGTTGTAGGCCCCGCTTCCCTTGCTCAGGAAACCCAAGATTTTGTACATGACTTGATTGATTCTCCACGCGCTCAGGGTTGGGATAATCAACTTCAAAACGAACCGGCAATAGAAGCTGTTTATGAAACCAAGTGGCGGATGCTGTACTCACAGAACCACAATGGTTTTGGCTATGATTTGATACCCCATATAGGCGGACGCCTCGGTAATGTAAACATTAACGCTAACTGTGGTGCCGAATTTCGTCTGGGGTGGTTCATCCCTGGCGACTTTGGCAGTTGCCCTATTCGGCCGGGATGTGACATAAACCCGGCTTCCTATCATGATAAGACCGGAGATTTCAGAAGAATTCGTACCAGCGTCCATCTGTTTACCATATTGGATAGCCGTTTGGTATTACGAGACATTTTTCTCGATGGCAATACATTCAAAGAAAGCCATAGTGTGGACAAGAAATATTTTGTTGCAGACCTAACGGTAGGCATAGCAGTAAACTATCGCAGGTGTAAATTCAGCTTTGCTTATACGTTTCGGACCAAAGAATTCGAAGAACAGCGTGATCCGTATGCCTTTGGGTCTTTCACGATCGCTTTCACTTATTAACAGTTGTTTCGAAGCCTCGGATTGCAGCCCTAAAGACATGGGGTCGCATCCCAGTTAAATACAAGCAACAACGTTTAACGGGATAAATCTTAATTAATAATTATTGACGAGATGCAATGATGCTTGAAAAATATCTTCACAAATTATCGAACTTAAGAACAGATAGGGGGCATAGTAGATATCCTGGCTTACATCATGCAAATAAGGATCCCCAAAAGTTCAAGATTTACAAACCCTATCTTCAACGATATTAATCTGATGTTGCCTAGGAGGATATGATATCGGCAATGCGAGATGGTTTGTGATAATTGTCTGAATCAACTCATTTGCAACTCCTTTCTTGATAAGGACAAAAGGATTCTGAGCTTATGGGGCTTCTCAAAAAAATTTTCAGTCAAGATCCTGAAAAAACTGAGCAGAAGGGTGATGCCTTTTTAAAGGTCTCCGATTGGGGCAGGGCAAAGCTTGAATTCGAAAAGGCCCTGGACGCATTGGAAAAAACATCGTCTGATGATGTTTCTGAAACAAGGCTTCGGGATAAACTGGTTCAGGCCAAAGGGGCCCTGGCACATGAACACAGGCAGGCCGGTGAAGATTTGATGGAGGCCGAATATTACGATGAGGCGAGAGGATTTCTTCAATTGGCCCTCGACCTGACCCGGGACCCTGCATTGATATCCGCTGTTGAAAAGCTTATGCATGAGATTGGACGCCTTTCAGCCGGAGATATTCAAATGGAAGTGCCCCGATCTGACCTGACTCCCTTCGCCGATGACGAGACATACACCGGTGATCAGGACGATGAGACTTTTATGGCACTCTGCAGTGCACTGCCCGAAGAGGTGCAGGAGGCCTACCTTTCCTATGGAGGGTCCTTTAAAACCGGTTATCTCGCGCTGAACCGGGGAGACTTTGATCTTGCAGCCGATGACCTGTCCCATGCCTTGGAGGAGAACCCTGCCCCGGATTCAATTATCCCCCTTGAGCTGGCCACGGCCTACCTGAACCTGGAGAAATTGGATGAAGCCCGCCGTCTGCTGGAGACCTTTCTCCAACATCATCCGGATGCCCTGCCGGGTTATCAGGTGCTTTGCGAGGTTTACTGGGGAATGGGGGCTTTTGATCAGGCTGAAACCCTTCTTGCCGATTGCCCGGATGACCTTAAAAATTCTTTGGCCTATGTCCTCCTCCGTGGCGAAACCCTGTCTCAGGCCGGGAGACATTCGGAAGCCGCCTCTCTCTATCAGGATTTCATGGAGGCATACGGATGGAACGAACCACTAGTGATTGCGCTTGCCGGCACATTGGAGACATTGGGAGACCTTGAAAGCGCCCGGGATCTGTATGCCGAAATCATGGATCAGTGCCGCAGCTGTCATACCCGCATCGATCCTCTGATCAAACGAAAATTCGCAGATATCAGCTTTGATTTAGGCCAGCATTCTTCAGCGATTATGGAAATGTATCTTTCCCTGGCTCAGGATGATCCGGAAAATGCTCCGTTATATTTTCAAAAGATCAGCCGAATATATACCTTGATGGGAAATGAGGAGGAAGCACGCCGTTTCCGGGTATTCGCCCAACAGGCAGAGAAGAAAATGAGGTCGCATCTTAATTATTAAGTGTGAATCCCCAATTTTTTTAAAAATAACAAATAATCAGCTTGCTTTCTGCAAAAAGAGTGTTATTATCCATTTATTCAACAAGGCTCTACCTTCAATTGGTGGGGCGGTTTTTTTCTGAAGGAACAGTTCATTTTTTTAATGTGGCATCCTCCAGTTTGGGATTTTGAAAATTTTTTGAAAGGAGGATGTTATAATGACTAATGGAACTGTTAAGTGGTTTAGCGACCATAAAGGGTTCGGATTCATTGAGCAGGAAGACGGAGCGGATGTTTTTGTTCATCATTCAGCAATCAATGCAAACGGTTTTAAATCCCTCAATGAAGGGGACCGAGTTTCCTTTGATATAGAGCAAGGACAAAAAGGTCCTGCCGCTGCAAATGTCACTGTGATTTAACCTTATTTTTTAAGTAAAAAGGGCATCCCTTCTA
>MAVP01000153.1 GCA_001751075.1 Desulfobacterales bacterium S7086C20
CGTTACTGGTTCCTTGAACATGGTTGACATCGCACGGTTGCTTCCGCCTATCTATCAGTCGAAAGCAGTCATGGCGGCCTTTATTATCTGCATGGTGGGAGTATGGCTTAAGATGGCTTTATTCCCATTGCATGCATGGTTGCCGAATGCCTATACTCATGCGCCTTCTGCTGCAAGCAGTCTCATTGCGCCACTGGCAACCAAGGTGATGATCTATGTAATGATTCGCCTAATATTGACTGTGTTTACACCGGAGTATGCATTTACTGTGTTATCAGTGAGCGAGGCCATCGTCTGGCTTGCGGTTATCGCCATTGTGATGGGTGCTTTTCTCGCCTTAAAGGAGCGTAGCCTGAAAAAGATGTTGACCTACATTGTTGTAGCGGAAGTAGGTTATATGGTCGGCGGCGCATGGCTTGGGAACAAGGCAGGGATGACCGGATCCATTCTCCACATTGTAAATGACGCCTTGATGACATTATGTGTCTTCCTGGCCGTAGGCAATATAGTTTATAAAACAAAGGGGCACGGATTCGAAAACCTGCAAGGGCTCTTTCGTAAGATGCCCTTTACCATGGCAGGTTTTGTAATCGGAGCCCTTTCTATTATCGGGGTGCCTCCCACCTGCGGGTTTTTCAGTAAGTGGTATCTTATCTCGGGGGCTATTCAGGCCGGGCAGTACCATTTCATGGTAGCGCTTTTGTTCAGCAGTCTTGTCAGTGTGGTCCTGTTTTTTAGGGTCATTGAGATTTGTTACTATGAGCCATTTAGCGAGGGTCATGGCCACGATCATCATCCTGCGCCTATGGATGAGGCGCCCCTCAGCATGGTGCTTCCACTCTTGATTGTGGCGGCCGGATTAGTCCTGGTCGGTTTGTATACAGGTGATATAGTGGACCATATTATTCGATTTGCCATACCAAAGGGACTTATCTAGTGATAGAAACAGTCGTATCAATAAAACCGTTGTTGGCTGTCTTGGCCTCCCTTCTAGTTACCCCTATTCTGGCCTCAAGCAGGTCGCCGAATGTTCGTGAGGTATGGACTTTTATTGCGGCCGGCGTGAAGTTCTTGCTTGTATTGTCAATGCTCCCAACGATCCTAAAGGGCACGGAAATCGTATATACGGTAGCCGAATTCATACCCGGAGCCGCAATCAAGTTCAGGGTTGATTCCCTGGGGATGCTCTTTGCCCTCGTTTCCTCATCATTATGGATTGTCACCTCTGTCTATTCGATAGGTTATATGCGGAGTTTAAAGGAACACAGCCAGACCAGGTATTTTTGCTTTTTTGCCTTTGCCCTTTCAGCAACAATTGGTGTTGCCTTTTCTGCAAACCTGCTGACTATGTATCTCTTTTATGAGATGCTATCCCTTGCCACTTATCCACTGGTTACACATCATCAAGACAAAGAGGCACGAAGCTCGGGACGGAAGTATCTATTATACATCATGGGTACATCTATCGCGTTTGTCCTGCCGGCGATGCTTATTTGCTATGACCTATCAGGTACGCTGGAGTTTGGGAGGCAGGGTTTTCTGGCCGGGGCCGGGGCTTCTAAACCCTTAATGGCGGTCTTACTGGTGCTTCTGGTTTTTGGGTTTGCAAAGGCTGCGATCATGCCGCTTCATTCATGGCTTCCCGCGGCTATGGTTGCACCTACACCGGTAAGCGCTTTGCTCCACGCAGTGGCCGTTGTAAAGGTGGGCGTTTTTAGTGTTGTTCGCGTCATAACCGGTGTCTTTGGAGTTGATCTATTGCTGTCCCTCAATTTAAACTCGATTATCCTCTTTGCCGCCTCGGCAACTATTCTTATAGGCTCATTCATCGCCCTTTCTCAAGATAATCTGAAACGACTTTTAGCCTTTTCAACCATTGCACAACTTTCATATATCATTCTTGGGGTTGGACTGCTCTCCCCCATGGGGATGACAGGGGGTATGCTTCATATCGCCATGCACGCCTTCGGTAAGATCACTCTCTTTTTCTGCGCAGGGGCGATCTTTGTAGCTACAGGAAAAAAGAACATCAGCGAGATGATAGGGATCGGCAGAAGGATGCCAGTAACGATGGCCGCTTTTTTTATAGCCGCACTAAGTATCACGGGAGTGCCTCCATGCGGCGGATTTTGGAGCAAGTGGTATCTTCTCTTGGGATCACTTGAGGCGCATCAGATGGCCATAGTGGTCGTTTTGCTGTTTAGCTCTCTGCTGAACGCCGCATACTTTATGCCTATTGTCTACAAGGCGTTCTTTTGCAGACCTGAGGAGGCGCAGTTTGGAAACACCGTAAAAGAAGCACCTCCATTTTGCGTGGTACCCTTGGTGATCACTGCGGTGATCTCCGTTATCCTTCTTATCTATCCTCAGCCTTTCCTTAGGTTGGCTACTATGACAGTAAAAAACATCATGGGGATGTAGCATGACTATCAACGAAAGAAGTGATGAAATAGAAGGTAAGATGGAACTTTCTCATGAACCGGTCCCGCCTTATAAGGGAGCCTTTTTTATAGCTATTACCATAGGTGTTTTATATCTTGGCCTTATCCTTGTTATGACGCTTTAAATTTGATGGACCCGTAAAAAGTCCACAAACAGACGACACAGTAAAAAGCTCCAGATGCAAGGCGCGCGTACTGTTCTCAAGCCACGCCAGTGGCGCTGTATTGAGGAATGAAGCGTACTTATCGTACGTCGCAGTGACGAAAGATGAAGCGCAACGTCGCAGATGGACTTTTTACGAAGTCGTCAAATTTTAAATAACAGATAGGGGACATAGGAATGGAAGAAAAACGGGATAGAGAGGAAAAGTACCTTTTTGACAATCCGAAAAATGTGAAGAGGCTTCTGACAATATTCTTCTCATCGTTGGGTGTTCTCTTATTTCTCGAGATATTTGTTCACAAACATGCGCATTTTCGTTGCGAAGAATGGCCTGAATTCTTCTGTGTGTATGGTTTTGTGGCCTGTGTGGTACTCGTTATTGTAGCAAAGTATATCTTACGTCCCCTGGTAATGAGGCGAGAGGATTACTATGATTGATGCAGTTCCGCCGGCGGTAATTTTCATCATTGGGGCATTATTGGTTCCCCTCATAAAGGGAAAATGGAAAGGTGCGTTCCTGTTACTTATACCGATAGTCGGGTTCATAAATCTTATTCATATACCCGAAGGGACTCACTGGGTTGTCGGTTTTGCCGGTTACGATCTTGTTTTTGGTAAAGTCGACAGGTTAAGCCTTATCTTTGGCTATATCTTCCATCTCATTACTTTCATAGCGCTTCTTTATGCCCTTCATCTAAAAGACGATCTACAGCATGTGGGGGGACTTATCTACGCGGGCAGTGCCCTGGGGGTAGTCTTTGCAGGAGACCTTTTTTCTTTCTTTGTATTTTGGGAAATGCTTACCGTTAGCTCCGTACTGTTGATTTGGGCACGTAGAACTAAGGCATCTACCGGCGCAGGTTACAGATATCTCCTTATCCATGCTATCGGCGGGCTGTGCCTTCTGGCGGGGATTGTCTTGTATGTTGCCCAGAATGGTTCTATCGAGTTTGGCTACATCGGATTGAATGGGCTGGCCAGTTACCTCATATTTATTGGTTTTGGCATCAACTGTGCTTGGCCTATCTTCCACCCATGGCTGACTGATGCCTATCCTGAGGCAACGATCACCGGCGTAATATTTCTGAGCGCCTTTACTACAAAGACTGCTGTCTATGCATTAGCTAGAGCCTTTCCTGGTACGGAGGCATTGATTTGGATCGGGGCAATCATGACGGGATTTCCTATTTTCTATGCGGTTATTGAAAATGACCTCCGGAGAGTTCTTGCTTACAGCCTTATCAACCAAGTAGGATTCATGGTATGTGGTATCGGTATAGGAACAGCTTTAGCCATTAATGGAGCCATAGCTCATGCCTTTAACGACATAATCTTTAAGAGCCTGTTATTTATGTCCATGGGCGCCATCATGTATCGTACCGGCAAGATCAACGGTACGGCATTAGGAGGATTGTACAGGACCATGCCGCTCACATGCATATTTTGTATGGTGGGAGCAGCGTCAATTTCAGCTTTTCCTCTGTTCAGTGGCTTTGTCAGCAAGTCGATGGTCATGAGTGCGGCAGGGGCTGGTCATCTGAAGATTGTGTGGTTCATCCTGTTGTTTGCTTCTGCAGGCGTGTTTCATCATGCAGGTATCAAGATCCCGTTTTTTGCATTTTTTGGCCACGATTCCGGCATGAGACCTAAGGAAGCCCCGCTGAATATGCTTCTTGCTATGGGCATTGCGGCCTTCCTGTGTATCTTTATAGGTTCGTATCCCGGTCCTTTGTATAGTTTGCTTCCTTATCCAGTTGATTATCTTCCGTACACAATGCCACATGTGGTGGGCCAAACCCAGATATTATTCTTCTCAGCCCTGGCCTTCACTCTTTTACTGCTTGCCGGGATCTACCCACCTGAGATGAGATGTGTCAACATTGATGTTGACTGGTTTTACCGCAAGGCTGGCAGACTCTTTTGCTACGTGACAGATAAGGTATTCAACGGTATCAACGCGTTTTCGGATCGATTCATTGCAAGGGGGTTACCTCGGGTTCTTGGCCGGCTTTCGAGACATCTCCCTGAGATTCTCACCCTTGGCGCCATGCTTCCCTTGTGGACTGCCTTTGGCGCTAAAGGCGAAGAACTTCAGGTCAAAATCAAAAAGGCGCGTTTTGCCCTAGAGACAGGCACAGCACCGATAGGAATCAGTGCGGCTGTAGCCACCATTTTTCTGGTGGTCATCTTCTTCTTGATATGATATGAACAATTCGAGGTGAGTTGGGATTCAGGTGGACGTAGTTTCTCAAAAAGTTCGGGGCATAAGATTGATATAGAGCATACCCGTGGTTGTTGAGAGGATACAGGCGGACCAAAGAGTTGGGCGTGGAGAGGAGAGATATATGGCTTCCGTACAAGACTTAAAAGAGATAGTGCTGTTTGAGGACTTGCCGGACAAGGTGCTTGAACAGTTGCTTCCTATGGTTGAAGAGGAATCCTTTGGAGAAAGACAGGTCATTTACGAGGCCGGCAGCGCAGCTGACAAACTCTATTCTCTGAAAAGGGGAAAAGTATTGCTGGAGTCAGAGCTGGCCCCCGCCTTTATTATTTCTGTGGGTTCTATAAAGCCGGGATATTCTTTTGGTTGGTCCGCCCTTTTTCCACCTACTACCAATACTTCCTATGCTGTCTGTTCTGAGCCAAGCGAGATTCTGGCGATGCCGT
>MAVP01000154.1 GCA_001751075.1 Desulfobacterales bacterium S7086C20
GAAAAATGCAACCTATCACTAGCAAACGCGTCGGGATCACGGCCACTGTTCCCGTGGAAATAATCCTTGCTGCGGGCGTGGAACCGGTGGACCTTAACAATCTATTCATTTCTTCGGAACTTCCCAGAACGCTTGTTACCCAGGCCGAGGCAGCGGGTTTTTCTTACGGCATTTGTGCTTGGATTAAGGGTATTTACGCCACTGTTTTAAACCACGATATCAAAGATGTGATCTGTGTAACGGGCGGGGATTGCAGCAACACAATCGCTCTAGGTGAGTTGCTTTTGCGAAGGGGGGTAAGGGTGATCTCCTTTGAATACCCCTTGGAACGAGAGAGAGAGAAGCTTTTGTCCCAAATGGAAAACCTGGCCAAAGAGCTTTCAACCACCTGGGCTGAGATCGAGCTGAAAAAGGTGAGGCTCGACAAGATCAGGGCAAAACTGAAAAGACTGGACAGGCTCACATATGATGAGAATGTGGTAACCGGATTGGAAAACCACCTGTTTCTGGTCACCAGTTCCGATTTCAGAGGCAACCCTGACCGGTTTGAGAACGACGTGGATCGTTTTTTGGCTGAGGCCGAGAAGAGGGAACCGATAAATGATGAAGTTCGGCTCGGATACCTGGGGGTCCCCCCCATATTCAGCGGCTTTTATGAACTTACGGAATCCCTGGGGGCCCGTGTGGTTTTCAATGAAGTGCAAAGGCAATTCAGCATGCCCTTTGATGAGGCAGATATTGTGGAACGCTATCTCCGATATACTTATCCTTATAGTATGGAGGGAAGGTTAAGGGATATCAAAAAGGAGATTCACGACCGGCGCCTGGACGGGTTGATTCACTACACCCAGACCTTTTGCTACAGACAGATCTATGACATGATTCTCAGAGAGAGCCTAAGCCTGCCTATTCTCACACTTGAAGGGGACAGTCCCGGAAGAATAGACAGCCGGACGGCCTTTCGCATCGAGACCTTTGTGGAGATGCTAAGGGACAGGATTTGAAATTAGGCGGCAGACCCACTGATAAAGGACTCGGCCAGTTCCACATCCTTCTTGCTTCCGATATAAAGCGGCACTCGCTGATGCAATTCGCCGGGATCGATTTCAAGAATCGGACCATGGCCGTCACTGGCGTATCCCCCTGCCTCCTTGACCACCATGGCGAGAGGATTGGCTTCAACCATAAGCCTCAGTTTCCCTGATGGCTTCCGGGGGTCTTTTTTGTCGGCCGGGTACATAAAAATGCCGCCCTTGAGAAGATTCCTGTGGAAATCAGCCACCAGACTGCCCACATATCTCGAGGTGTATGGCCGCCCCGTTTTTCTGTCCGGCGTTTTGAAATAGTCCACCAAGGCCCGGGTCCTATTGTCCCAGTATTGATAGTTGCTCTCGTTGACGCTGTAGATCTTGCCTTTTTCAGGGATGCGGATATTCTCGTGGGAAAGGAGAAATTCGCCTACGCTTGGAAAGAGGGTGAAACCATGCACCCCGGTTCCTTTTGCTGTGGTGTATACCATCATGGTGCTTGAACCGTAGATGAAATAGCCCGCCGCCACCTGTTTTATCCCTGGTTGAAGGACCTCGCTTAAAAGGATGTCGCTATTAGGACTGCCTCCCTCTCGTTTATAGATGCCAAAAATAGTGCCGATGCTTACGTTTACATCTATGTTGGACGAGCCGTCCAGGGGATCGAACACGATGATATAATCCCCTTTGGGATACTCCGGAGGGATTTCAATAAGATCCGGGTCTTCTTCCGAGCCCATGCAACAGAGCTGGCCAACATGCTGCATCCTCTGGATGATTATCTGATTGGCGAAAATATCAAGCTTTTGCACTCGCTCGCCTTGAACATTGATTCTTCCGGTGGCACCCAGGATATCCACGAGACCGGCCTTATTCACCTCCCTGGATATGACTTTGGCCGCAACGATCAGTTCATTGATCAGAGTAGTAAAGGCCCCGGTTGCCCTTGGATTTTGGCGTTCCTGCCTCAAGATATGTTCAGTGATGGTAATGCCCACACCCTGTGTTTTCATATTTGAGCCTCCTTGACCAACGAGGTGTTAATACTTCAAAAGGGAGTCCCAGAACTCGGGATCGTCATCCCTCCAATTTGGGCCAAACCGCTTATCACAGAAGCTGCTCAGTCTGTCGTACCATCTGACCCACACGTTCTTTTTCTTCTCCTTGGCTTCGAGGATATCCGCCAAAAAGGTATCTACTTGAGTGATTTCGTCCTTGGGCACATAATAGGAAGCCCCCTTTTCAAAGGATTTTTTAAGATTATCCTTTGAGATGGCGTGGGCCGTGAGCATCAGGGCTGGGATGTCCTTTTTATTGGCGAGCTCCAGTAGTTCGTAACCCTTGACTCCCATGATATCAAGGACTGCCGCGTGATAAAACTCTGTTTCAATAAGCTCTTTGGCCTCTTCAAAGCTTGAAGCCCTGTCTACTTTGCACATGTCAAGCAATTCCATCAGGTACTCAAGGACATCCGCCTCATCATCTACGATCAGAACTCTTTTCCCTTTAAGAATTTTGTTTGGCTCCATTATCCAACCTCCTCTAATTCTAATTAGACAACTTCCTCCTTGTATTCGGCTCGATATATCTCGGCCAACGTCAGAAATATTGTGATAATCAATGGGCCGTAGATAATTCCGAGGATGCCAAAAAGCTTTATCCCCCCGATAATCCCTATGAACACAAGAAGCGAATTCATCTGCATCCCCTGGCCGATGAGCCGCGGCTTGACCAGGTATTCGATGACAGAACTATAAAACACATTGTAGGCCAAAAAGCCAATACCTAATCCCGTCTTGCCCTTTATAATCAGGATCACTCCTGCCGGCACAAAGACTATAGAGGCGCCGATAATAGGTAAAAAGGCCATGAAAGTAATAACCGTTCCCCAGAGAACGGGAGAATTCAGACCAAATATGAAAAAGCCAAACCCACCCAGGATGCCCTGTGTAATGCCGGACAGGCCATTGCCTACGATAATGGCCCTTCCCATTTCCTGGAATTTGAGGAAAACCTTTTCTAGCTGTTCTTTCGGGACTGGAAGGAGCTGAAAAAGGTAGTTCTTAAGCCTGCCTCCATCTCGAAAAAGATAATAAATAGTAAACATCATCAGAAAGAAATGGAGCAGGAAGCTGAGGATATTTGTGGCTCCGGCAGTCAGTTGTTTGTAGAGAAAAAGCCCTACGTTCTTTGCTAGTGACGCTGCAAGTTGTTCCACTGTTTCGGGAGTGAACTTCACGCCCACCATGTCTCCTATTTTCCTTATCCTCTGGAGCCATATGGAATCACTCTGGAGGGCCTGCTGGATTTCGTTCAAGGATAGTGCACTGCGGGTATTATTGTAGAAATCAAAGGCCTCGTTGGAAAGGGTGCCGATGAACCAGCCAAGAGGAATCACCAGAACCAGGAAGATGAAGAGGCACATGAACAGGGATGTTAAGACCTCACGGCCCCTAAACAGCTTTCTTACCCGTAGATAAACAGGGTAGAACACACTTGTGATCAGAAGCGCCAAAATGAGGGCAGAAAGGAATGTCCAAAAAAGGCTCAAGAGCAGGGCCGATGAGATGATCAGAAAAATGAGGAAAGGTCTGGAACTGTGAGGTTTTTCCATCTTTTGTCGCTCCCGAAAAAGAAATATAATTTGTAAGCGGCCGATAGTCAAAAAGATTCTTCATGAAAAGCACTAAATACCTCTTGAGATGGGAAATAAACATATTGTCAAATTAATAATTGTTTTTTGAAATGAATCCCGATAAAGAGGGGATAATCGCCATTCCACTGTTCCATTGAATTTGCTGGGAGGGCCATATTTGTATTGATTCATAATCAGGTATAAAGAGGGCAAAGGGAGATCAGATCATGAAAGATGTATACGAAAGACTAAGAGAATACCTGGATAATCTCGGTTCGGGATATCCCAGGACGGAGAGCCGGGTGGAGATGAGAATACTCAAACGGTTGTTCACCAAAGAGGATGCTGAACTGTTCATAGGCCTCACACCTCTTTTGGAGACGCCGGAAGATGCGGCAAATCGTCTGGGCCGGGACCCGGACGAAACATCAGTCCATATGGAGCGGATGGCAAAAAAAGGCCTTCTCTTCCGGCATCGAAAGGGCGATTTATTGCGTTATTCGGCAGCGCCTTTTGTGGTGGGCATTTTTGAGTTCCAGGTGGGGACCCTTGATCGGGAGTTTGCCCGGGACATGAAGGAGTATTATGAAACGGCCTTCGGAAACACCATCCAATCGTTCAAAACCCCTGTACTGCGGACAATTCCCATAAATCGTGAAATGGTGTCAAAATGGCCGGTTGCCCCCTACGAGGATGTTCTGGAGATCATGAACAACCAGGATGTTATTGCCGTTGCCCCCTGTATTTGCCGCAAAGAGGCGCAACTGAACGATGAAGCCTGTAATAAGCCGATGGAGGCCTGCTTTGTCTTCGGTTCACACGCCCGATACTACGTGGAAAATGGTATGGCCCGCTATATCAACAGGGAAGAGGCCAGGGAAATCGTTATAAAAAATGACGAAGCCGGTCTGGTCATGCAGCCCTTTAACTCACAGAAAATCGGAGGTATGTGCAGCTGTTGCGGATGTTGTTGCGGTGTGCTCAAATCCCTTAAGATGCAGCCCCTGCCCGCCGCGGCGGTACAGAGCAATTATTTTGCAGAAGTGGAGGAGGATGAGTGCATTGGGTGTGAAAACTGTCTGGAACGATGTCAGATGGAGGCTATCGACATAGTGGATGACAAGGCTATAGTCAATTTGGATCGCTGTATCGGTTGCGGCTTGTGTGTCACCACGTGCACTACCGAGGCCATGCGCCTTCTTAAGAAGCCGGATGCCCAGCTTTATCAGCCCCCCGAAACCGGGGCTGAGACATATTTGAAAATCGCAATGGAAAGGGGCAAGGATTTACTGTCAACAGGATAAAAACTATAGGGTTTGTGTATTCTTGAAGTCATAAGAAAAGGGGTTAGGAAAACAGCCTAACCCCTTGATTTTACGGGTGGAGGAAGTGCATGGGAATCGAACCCACCTATCGAGGTTTTAGCCCGATACACCGGATTTGAAGTCCGGGAGCCCCACCAGTGAGCTTACCACTTCCGAGTGGTCACTGTTTAGCAGGTATTTTATTCATATCGACTGCTTTGTCAATACTCAATTATTATATTCAATATCCTGCGAATAGGTTCCGCTGCCCCCCACAGGAGCTGA
>MAVP01000155.1 GCA_001751075.1 Desulfobacterales bacterium S7086C20
CAACAGCGTGCCGGCTAGGAGGCTATCCGAGAATGGCTATTTTTCCCAATCTCTGCGTCAGGCTCAAATTTTAATCCTCGAAATATATCAATATATTCCTGCGGTTAAAATTTTCGCCTTCCTTGACCTTGGAAAAAATATCTCATTCTCAGACGGCCTCCTAAGAGTCTGTCCGAGAATAGTTTTCGTCGCAATTGCCAATCCAAAAATCCTGATTCATAGTAAGTTCTCAAAATGAGCATTCCAAGCAAACCTGCGTCTGCTAAACTAATAGTCGGCCTTTTCATGCATGACCGAAAGCTTTTCCAGAAGGCGGCTTATGCTTTGTCGGAGGCCCTGAAATCCGTTGACATGGTAAGTTCATGGTTTCCTTTTGATAAGACAGATTATTATACCAATGAAATGGGCAGCCCTCTTTATAGACGGCTGATCGCTTTTGATGAGTTGATCGAACAGGAAAGGTTGGTTGATATTAAACTTTTTACCAATCAAGTGGAAAACAACTTTTCAAGAGGACAAAAGCGCATGGTTAACGTTGATCCTGGATACCTGCTGGCGGAGCGTTTCGTGCTTGCGACCGGGAAGAACTATGCACACAGGATATATCTGAGGGATGGGATTTATGCAGACCTTACGCTGATTTATCAGAAGAGTCGTTATCGCTGCCTTGACTGGACCTATCCGGACTATGCCGGAGATGCCCTTACTGGTTTTCTGCAATCTGTACGGGATAGATATATGTATCAATTGAGGGGCATATGATTAAAAGCATGACTGCCTTTGGAAGGGCGGAAAAGACAATTGAGGGTTGTTCGTATACGGTGGAAATGCGTTGTCTCAATAGGCGGTATTGCGAAATCTCGGTGCGCATGCCGCCAAAGTTACTTCCCCTAGAAGAACGTATCAAGAAATCGGTGGCATCAAGGGTTTTGCGGGGTCGTGTGGATGTGACAGTGAATAGGAAGAGCGATTTTGAGGAAACACCACAAATTGATATAAACCTTTCCATGGCAAAAGCGTACTATCGTGCTTTATGTGAACTGAATAAAACTCTGGGGATAGAAGAAAAGGTTGAACTGAAAACACTGCTTGCCCTGGCTGGGATTATAGTGCCAACGGAGCCGGAAGTAGATTTAGAGAAGACATGGGAAGCGTTTTCTTTGTGTATTAACGAAGCGTTGAATGATGCAGATGTCATGAGAATCAGGGAAGGCAAGAGCATCTATAATGACTTTCAGGAGCGTTTACAGATAGTGGGAGATAATGTTTCTGATCTTAAGGCCTTGGCTCCATCTGTGTTGTCGGAGTATCAAGATAAGCTGAAAGAGCGGATAACAAGACTTACTGAAGGCAAGGTGGATCTTGATCCGAACCGATTGGCCCAAGAGGCGGCGTTTCTGGCCGATAAGAGCGATATCACGGAAGAAATAGTTCGTGTTGAGAGTCACCTGAGGCAATTCCAAACGATTATGGAATCAGGAGGGCCAGTTGGAAGGACGCTTGATTTTTTGCTTCAGGAACTTAATAGAGAGATAAACACAATTGGTTCCAAGGCGGGAGATGCCCGCCTATCTCAGATAGTCGTCGGTGTTAAGAGTGAGCTTGAAAAGATCAGGGAGCAGGTTCAGAATATAGAATAGTTTCCATCCAAAAATGGCCCTTTTCCGCAATCTCTGCGTCAAACGGCACGGTTGCTTGTGCGGCGTACCACGGTACGCCTCCGCGCAACCCCTTGTTTGCCTTGACCTTGTAGAAAATTGCTCATTTATGAATTGGAAACTTACTCTATGCCTATTCTTTGATAAGCTATTCGTGGATGGGCACTAGAATAACGAATAATGGATAGGAGAGTTTAGTATGGAAAGGACTCTGTTAAACATTGGGTTCGGAAACACAGTAGCAGCTAATCATGTTATCGCTATTGTTACCCCCAGTTCTTCACCGATGAAGCGTCTTAAGGAAGATGCAAAAGAAGGGCACCGCTTGATTGATGCCACACAGGGAAGGCGTACCCGATCAATTGTGATTACCGATAGCAATCATGTGATCCTTTCTGCCATTCAGGCCGAGACTATCTCGCAACGCTTTGTCACTGGTTTTGAGTTCAAAGAAGAGGGCAAAAGAGCTAAAGGCGCGAAGTAGGGCAGTTTTCTCTTTGCAAAGTATGCACTGTTCTTTGTAATCTGTTAGCCGAGTGGAAAACACTGTGGTTATCCGATTTCCCGTTTCCAAATCCAGATTTCCGATTTCCGAATGACGCAATGACTAACAAGGGGCATTTATTTGTTATCTCCGGACCTTCCGGTGTGGGAAAATCGACTATTATAGCTAGGATCTTGGAACAAAGACCTGAGCTATTATACTCTATCTCTTACACTAGTCGTCCTAAACGTGGCCAGGAGCGGGACGGGGTGGACTATCATTTTATTAGTGAGGCCATGTTTAAAGCCAGAATTGATGCTGGAAAGCTGACCGAGTGGGCTGAAGTGCATGGCCACCTTTATGGGACATCGGCCACGTTTATTGAGAAGAGTCTGACCGAGGGAAACGATGTTGTCTTGGATATTGATGTGGAGGGAGCAAAAAAGCTCTTGTCAAAATACCCTGAAGCTATTTCGATTTTTGTGGTCCCACCGACAATGAAAGAACTTCAGGAGCGACTTTCCGGTCGTAAAACAGATTCGCCTGACGCCGTAGAGCGGCGCTTTAAAAACGCTCGTGCAGAGATGGCGCAAGTTCACTTTTATGATCATGTGCTTGTAAATGACGATTTAGCAGAAGTCGTCTTGAAATTAGATTTAATTATTGATGGACTCGTAAAAAGTCCACAAACAGACGACACAGTAAAAAGCTCCAGATGCAAGGCGCGTGAATCTTGAGGGATGAGGCGTACTTATCGTACGCTGCAGTGACGAAAGATGAAGCGCAACGCCGCAGATGGACTTTTTACGAAGTCGTCATTATTGCGGAAGTCCCTTCCAATGGGTGATCTTCTTTATGGTATCCACCCGCTTTATGAGGCCCTTGTTGCCGGCCGGCGAAGGTTTGAACGGCTCTATGTGTCCAAGCATCGCAAGTCCAAAGGTGTTCAAGGCCTGTTGGAGTTGGCCAAACAGAAATGCATACCGATTGAGTACAAGGAGGCCAAATATTTCAAGGCATATCTTGGAGACCTTGTACATCAGGGGGTTGCTGCCGAGGTTGGTGATTTGGCCCTGGCAGACAAGGAGGAGATTCTTAACAGGGCTATACAGGAGAATGAAACACCACTGATCCTGGCCCTTGACGGTGTCGTTGATCCGCAAAACCTTGGATCAATTACAAGGACGGGCAGAGCTATGGGAGTGCACGGGATCGTTCTTCCCAAAGTTCGGGTGGCCCCCTTGTCTGCTGCGACTTCAAAGGCCTCTTCCGGGGCGATGGAACATATGTTGTTTGCACGTGTTTCCAATCTTGTAGCGGCCTTACAACAGTTTAAGAAAGCAGGGCTTTGGGTCATTGGTGCTGAGGCTGGTACAAATATTCCGGTAAACCAGGCTGATTTTGGTGTGGGGCTTGTTATTGTTATTGGTGGGGAAGGAAAGGGGATTCGCCCCTTGGTTCGCAAGACTTGTGACTACCTGGTGTCTATTCCCCAGCACGAGGGGGTCGACTCCCTAAATGCTGCAGTGGCCGGGGCGATTGTTATGTATGAGATTGTTAGGCAGAGAAGGAAGGGGATAAATGCAACTAACGGTTCAAATGAGCAGGGGCGTTTATATACTGAAAAAGGACGAGTTGAAAACGGAAGATAAGATAGCAAAACATATCAGCAACCGCTGTCAATAAGCTCTCTGCTCAATTTGATTGTTGGGTGATTTGATTCTTATTGTTCTATGAACATCCCGAATAACCCCGCCCCGAAAAGCCCTATGTCTTTCCGGTTCCGGAATGTCTTTGTCCGCTCGATTCTTCTGTCTAAGTCATGGTATAAAGTTCCCGGACATCCATTCTTGATTGTCTCAGCATGAACTCAATCTTATTTCCTATCGTAAAATGAAGCATGTTGTTTTAGAACCAACGTCCCCTCACCCCTCTCTCCTTCCTCCCTCTTCTCGGCTACCCGATTCGATGCTCTCTACGATTTTGCAAACTCCAGAAGGGGAAAGTAGTTCCCATTGTCCGCCTCTTGAAGTGCATTGATGTATCTGCTCCTATATTCGTTTGGATTTGACAAATCCCGTTTACCCCAAGTGAACGGTGAGCTGAGCAGGACGTTCTCTATGAAAATGTCTGTCATGAGTCGTGAATGGCGTCCGTTGCCATTAGAAAATGGATGAATCCACACCAGTCGATGGTGAAAACGCACAGCCATTTCCTCAGGGGATTCATTTTCGGTCTGTATCCATACGGGCACATCATCGCACAGATTTTTGAGACACATCGGAACCTGATGCCATGATACACCGAGGTTCTTATCAGACCGACGGAATTGCCCCGCCCATCTCCAGACATTACCAAACATTCTCTTGTGCAACTGCTTGATGAACTGCTCATTGAGAATATTCGTTGGTTTTGTCTTGTCTATCCAAGCCAGCGCCTCAACTATGTTGTCTTGTTCCCATCGATTCAGTTCACCATGCGTCGTTATGTGGGTGAGCAGCAAGCCTTCCGCCTCATCCGGATCAATGGGTGTAGCTCCCTCGGGATATTTGAAGTCAATCATGATTTGTTCCACAAATTTGAAGGAAGCGTGCGTATGAGTTCATCAACCAAGTCCGATAAGGCCTGCTCGTTCTCTCTCCTGCTGAGTGCTTGATTCTCCAAGCTCATGGTTTGAGAAGCCTGGGCAAGGCGCTGGGCCGCGACTTTTTTCGCCTGACGGGCAACAGTCTCTTCCAGACTTTTGCGTGGCACGAATCCATAGACAAATACGCAATCGAGACACTCTGCGATCCGGCGCATGGTCTTGATGGTGACCGAGCCCGCCAGCTCTTCTTTCTCGATACGCGCCACAGCTTGCTGAGCGACACCGAGTCGATTGGCCAATTGCTTGGCAGTCATCCCCAGTGCGTCACGGATAGCCCGAATCCAACCTTTCGGAGGTGCTGTGGCGTCAAGTAGTGGGCTAAGACGTTGGAGTGAAGCGTCAAGTTGCTCTCTAATCAGTTTCTTCTTGTTCATGATCTCACTTCTTTGAGTTCAGTTGGTTATACATCCTGGTCAACGATAAATAGTACA
>MAVP01000156.1 GCA_001751075.1 Desulfobacterales bacterium S7086C20
ACAGGATGCTGGCTACTACGGCGTCGGGGTTAAATACAAAGAACCCGTCAATTATGCTACTTATAAAGAATGACGGCTTCGTAAAAAGTCCATCTGCGGCGTTGCGCTTCATCCCCGCCCTGTTAAATTCTCGCTACGCGAGACGGCGGAGCCGATTTAACAGGGTAAATCATTGCGACGTACCGTAAGTACGCCTCATTCCTCAACACAGCGCCACTGAAGTGGCTTGAGAACAGTACGCGCGCCTTGCATCTGAAGGTTTTACTGTGCCGTCTTTTTGCGGCCTTTTTACGAGTCCATCAAGGTTTCAGGACGAAACGGGAGTTTTTTCATGAAAACCGTTTTCATTGCTTTAATTACTTTGCTGTTTGTGTCATTTGCTTTTGCTACAGAATTAGAAGGTCAAGACAAAAGTTTGTGTTTAGCTATTAAGCTGGTCAGATCTTAAAAGAATTTTGCAATCATATGGTAACAAACTGGTAGGGTGTGAAGTGTTCTAAAAGAGAGAGAAACCCTTTATTGATGGGGCTACGTATACTTAGCAGAACTCAAACATTAAGGAATTTTTGAATTTATACATTGTTCGAATGGATATCGCAACATATGGAAGAATATACCGGGCACTGATCAATTGCAGATCTCTAACCGACACCTTGAAGTCATTAGTAGAGATGGATGATGGATATTTTGGTTTTCGGATTTATGCTTTCGCCGTCAATAAGGGGTAGTCATGTTGATTCGGTGCTGAAGAGCACTCGCACTGCATGTGGACATGAAAAAAAGCGAGGTGAAACAAGGTTGATAGCTGAGGCCCAAGAATGGTCCTGACGGATTAATAAGAGCGCACTTTTCTTTTTAGGTTACTGTCGACATGCCGTGCGAGGATTTTCGCAGTGGCACGAGGTGGACGAACAGGCAGAGAGTTATCAATGATGGCATATGCCAGCACATGGGCCAATATCCTTTCGTGAAGATCGCTCAGATTGAGATAAACCGTGTTATTCCGGTATCTGTACCAAGCTCGAATGCGGCAAGGCTTTTTGTAAATACTTTTATAGGCTTCGTTCAACTGATCCCTGCTCTGGTAGACATTAATGGCTACCTTTTTCATTCTCCTTCGCATGCCGAGTATCTGTTGAACCTTCTCGAACACCACATCAACTCTCTTGGCAATCACGGTTTCGAGGCTATTTGACTCGTCGGAAGCAAATGACTTCTTTAAGCCCCAATGCTTCTCGCTGAATCTCACCTTGGAGCGGCATTTTGTCAAGTCTGCCACAGACTGGTATCGAACAACAGTGTGTTTGGTTTCGAGAATCTGCCATACAATGTCCTCTGTTGTGCCAGCTTGTGCACCACTGCACAAAGGGACGAAGAAAAGGGTCAACAGTGAAAAAATCAGAAGGTTCTTTTTGGAAAAATACAGGTGGCTGATCACTGATTTCTCTGTGCATTTCATAGTGGATCCTTTGAAATCGTTCTGCCTTTTCCTTACAAAATATTCGGGCCGGGTGAGACCCGGAGCCTCACCCAACTAAAGGTAATGTGCATTCACTATGCCACGGCACAAAAACATTTGTCTCAAGGTGGATATTTAACTATTTAAACTGGTTAACTGTCAGGCCAAAATCGGATATTTGGCACTTGCATCAGAAGAGTTGGCTCCATTCCGGGAAAAAACTTCCTAGTGGGTGAAGAAATCTCTTTGACCAGGCCACTTCTCATGTGCGGAAACGAGACCGACTTGAGGGGAAGGCGTCAACTCACAGTGTAGTGAAACGTAAAATCGACCCTGGGGTGATTGGGGGACACATAGGGGCTCTAAAAAGGAGGTTTCGCAATAAGTTAGTTAATGCATTTTACCTTGGTTTTCATCAAGAGTGTGGGAAAGTTAGGGAATGAAGATTCAAGAAAACAAAAGGGAGAAATGGGGTTGAGCTATAGATAACCTTGCAATATCAAAACTGGTGTGAGGCAGAATCCAGGTACATCTCGCTTGCCAGGAGTTTTATTCTACAAATCAACCGATTATGCTTCACTTTCTAATGTATATCGTAAAAAAGGTCAAGTTGGGGGATTCGAAACGGGTTTTGTGACGCTTTCAGAAGGATACCTAAAAGAAATGAGGGCCTTCAACTACACAGCTCATTGCAGACATCTTCACTTTAAGTAACTTGGCCCACACCACTATATGTGGAAACAAAAAAGGGCTGGGTCATGTGACGCTGCCCTGGTCTTTGGCGGATACCAGATTAGGTTGTTTTCTTGTTATTTTTGCAGATCCGTAACGTAAATGCTGAAAGCCAAGAGAGCCAACGATATATGAGTACTTCGTACCATTTACAAATGGATATAGAGCAGTCCTTGCTCCATCCGTTTTCCATCAGACGGCAGAAAAGGTGGAGTGGATTGAGGCGGTGTTGAACGGCTAACAATAGTTTTCGCAATGTGGGTTACCCCCATGCTAGTCAATTACCCTATATTAATCATCGGAAATTATTCACTGTTTCTTGAGTAAGGATAATCATTATGTTCCGCAAAACTAGAGGACTAGGTGCTAAAAAGGGGGCAGAAAGAAGGAAGAAGGATGGGGTCAAGGACAAAAAGCAAGTGTGGATTGCATCAGGACATCCGAAAAAAATAGAACCTGCAAGAGATCGAGATCAATTGCAGAGAGTTGTGATCGGGATCGCATTTGGATTGACACAAGATGTGGACATTCGGTGAGGTTGGTGTTCCTCTCGGAAGCGACTGGAAAGCCATTCCTTGGCCAGAACCCTCTCTACGCTTTGAGACATCTACACGAGTTGGGCAGGCAAAACGGAGTGTCTTATGGCCGCACATTGCAGGCGGGAAGCATGTCGGTCACAGGTGCCTTGGAATGGATATGTGGAAAGTTGGCCCTTTTTCCGGGTCGGATTCCACCCAGACTTCGCCCCCATGTTGTTCCGCCACCTCTTTCACAATAGTCAACCCCAAACCTGTCCCTTCGATTCCCTTAGCTGTTTCGTCCCGCCAAAAAAGCCCAAAAATCTCTTCGTGATCTTCCATTTTTATGCCTGCACCATCATTAAATACACTAATGATGTGAAATTCATCAGAGCTTTCATATCCAATTTGAATCTCACTCAAATCGTCGCCCCCATATTTTAACGCATTGTCGACAAGATTCCTCAGGATCCTTATAATAGACAGCCTGTCAGCCTTGATCTCCGGCGCGTTTTCAGGTTGCAACCACTTAATTTGACGAATATTGAGTTGAGTGGAAAATTCGTCTCTGACCGTCTGGAGAATCTCTTTTAATTTAACCGGCTCCAAACTGAGGGGAGTCTCTTTTGTTGATATAAAGACATTGATCAGTTCAACGAGTTCGGCAATCTTTTCAGCGGCTTTCAATATCTGATCACAGTATGCCGTGGCTTTTTCATCAAGAACATCTGAGTAATGTTTGTGAAGCCGTTTTGCTAGCCCGTAGATCCCAGTAGATGGACTCTTAAGATCATGTGAAACCGAGTAGGCAAACAGCTTGATCTTTTCGGAACTTTCCTTCAAGACCTCCTCCGCCAGCTTCTGTTCACTTATGTCAACCATAGTAGTTCGGATGCCCAAGACCTTTCCGTCGCTGTCGTGGTCCACTACGTCATCAATGGAAACGTGTATCTTTGAGCCATCCTTCTTGACATATACTCTGTCATCTTGCTTTGAAATATTTTCTCCTGCAAGCTTGAGTCGAAACCTTTCCTCTGCATCCTTTTTTTGTTCTGGCAGAATAAACTCAAAGATAGGTTTCCCCACCATCTCTTCTCTTGTATATCCGAGCATGTCTATCTCGGTTCGATTCACCTGCCTGACAATTCCATCGGCATCCAGCATATGATAAGCAACGGGCGCATTGTCCCACAACTCCTTGTACCGCCTCCGGCTCTCCCGTAGCGCATTCTCGGCCATTGCCGTCTGGGCCACCTGAGCGGTGGTGTTGGCAAGACCTTCGAGCAGGGCGTCATCATTAGGAGCAATGGCGTATTTGCTGAATAGCGCAAAAACCCCTATTGGCGTTCCATCCGCTGAAAGCAATCGATAACCCGCAAACGAAATCAGCCCGAGGCTTCTAGCCCAGTCGTGATCGTGTACTCGCGGATCACTTGTAACATCATTGGTGACAAATTTGGGATCGTCCCCAGATGCGACACGTCCGATCTTGTAGCAGCCGAAAGGTACCCTTCCGTGGGCACCGTCAACATGCGTATAGCGCCCCGAACTGGCCATAAGATGAAGACAGCGTTCACGATAGCGGCAAACATGTGGACCCTTCGTTACTTCTGCGTGGAGACAGCCTGAATGGCACATGTCTCCCGGCCTAGTAATCCAGACACGGCAGAAGTCCGCATCGAAGATTTCAACCACCGCATCCGTGATCAGTTTAAGCTTTTCACCAAAACTCCCGGAACTAAGCAGTTCCTCTTTCAAATAATTTACGCGCTCTATCTGTTTTGATGAGCATTTTCGTTCATCTGCTTTATTCTCCAATTCCTTGACCCGTTGTTCCAATTCTTCATAGGTTGGTTTTCTGGCCATCAGATCATCCTCCAATTGTCCGACAGATACAAAAGGCCCCATTCACCCGTACATCCTTGATATGGTGCATGTAGCCTTTGTCGGTCCCATGGGAATCTCCCATTGAAGTTTCTTATCTTTGAAGAGAGCTTGTCATGATTGTTGGGGAAACTATACACAATTCCAAGAGGAATGGTCAAGTTAGCCCCTGGATCGCAGTTAGACGCGGATTGGGAGCACATACAACATATTGTATGGCACGTCCGGAAGGAAAAATATATGTATATAGGGAAGCGTTTTATCAATAGTTGCGCGTAGAAAGGTGGCATAACAAACAACCTATCATTTCGCAATTATTGATAAAACGTAGGAACTGACACCGCGTTGACGCTGCTAGCACGACCTATGGGGATTGTATGTTTGGGATATGATGATTTGGCGTTTCAAAAGGTATTATTGATGTAGAAAGCCCTTCCTTTAAAACGTTTAAATCTTATCAAGACGACCTCGGACTCCTTCAAAGTTTTGCCTATCTCCACAAAACAGCGACTTCAGGGCATACTTCTCCTGTTCCGCTCAAATAGCATAAT
>MAVP01000157.1 GCA_001751075.1 Desulfobacterales bacterium S7086C20
ATGAACCGTTGTCAAGCTTATAAAGCTTAAGGGCTGTTTCAATGCTTTCAATCTGGACCCTTGCCTTCATCCTACGTGCTTCCTCGGGTCTTCCCATTATCCTTGGAATAATGAGTCCGGCAAGTATACCAAGAATTACGATGACAGCCATAAGCTCAATTAATGTGAAACCTGGATAAAATTTTGGGCGTGTCGCCCAAAATTTCATGAAACGCGGCTTTGCCGCTTTAAAGAATAAGTTTACGTTTTTCATAATATTACCAGCTCCTTTTTATCTTATCATCTGGTTCATTTCAAAAATTGGAAGCAATATGGATACGACGATAAAACCTACGACAAGTCCCATGACCAAGATCATAAGTGGTTCCAGCATAGAAGTCATGGCCATTATTTGAGAGTCTATCTCACCCTCATAGGTATCGGCGATCTTTTGTAACATCCCCTCTAACTCACCGCTTTGCTCACCCACCGAAATCATCTGTATAGCAATAGGAGGAAACCAAGCACTTTGTCCGAGCGGGAACGCCAGGCTTTTGCCTGCTTCGATCTCTTCGGCGGCTTCCTCGATGTCTTTTGCTATCAGGGTATTATTGACAATGTTCTTGACGATATCAAGGGCACTCAGTAGCTGAACCCCGCTTTCAAGCAATGTCCCCAGGGTGCGTGCGAATCGGGCAAGGGCTATCTTTTGATTTATTGCTCCGACAATGGGCACTCTAAGCTTGATCGTGTCCCAAATGTGGGTACCCTTTGACGTTTTTATGAATCGTCTGGCTCCAATAACCATACCTATTCCGGCTGCAATGACAAGCCACCAGAACGATTTAAGAAAACTACTTATGGAAATAAGCACTATAGTAGGCAAAGGCAAAGTGTGGTGCATATCATTAAACACTTGAGTGATGTTCGGCACAACAAAAGTAATCAAGAAAAAGAGGACAAGACTTCCAATTAAAGACATAAATACCGGATAGGCTAGGGCAGCCTTAAAGCGACTCTTCAATGCCTCCTGGTGTTCACCATATTCAGCGAGTCGTCCAAGGACTATATCCAGAGAGCCGGAGACCTCTCCGGCACGGACCATATTTACATAAATATTTGAAAATAAACTAGAGTGGCGAGACAAGGAAAAGGCCAGACTATTTCCTTCGTTCACAGATTCTTTGATTTGAGCTAGGATCTTTTTAAACAATGGGTTTATTATCTGAGATAACAGCGCATCAAGGGCACCCACTAATGGAACACCGGCTGCCAACAAAATGGAAAGTTGCCTGGTCATGACGGAGACCTCACCAGGCTTAACCCTTTTAAAAAGGTTGGAGACTGAAACTGAAGTCGAGAGATCTGCTTTTGGCGCAGAGGCGGAAGCAGACTCTTTCACTTCAACTGGAAACATCCCTGAACTTCTGAGCTTCTGGCGGGCAGCAAAAGCGCTATCGGCATCTATGATACCGGCAGAGCTTTTCCCGGATTTGTTAAGGGCACTATATTCGTAAACAGGCATATACACTCCAGTTGTCAGTTATCGTTCGATATTCGACACTAGCATTTTTTACTAAATTAGTTGTTTAAGTTAGCGCTTATGCCCCGGAACCCTCAAACCTAAGTACCGTCAAATACTCCTGGTTACCCTTGGGACCAAGAATAGGTGAGGGAATTATACCCGATTGATGAAGTTTTAAATTATAGAATGTCTCTGCGAGTTCTTCAAGTACTCTTTGGTGTAAAGTTGGATCACGGATGACGCCATTTTTGCCAACAAGCCCTTTTTGCACCTCAAACTGTGGCTTAATCAAACAGATAATCGTGCCGGTATTTTTCACGAAGCGTAAAACAGCGGGGACTACTATTCTAAGGGAGATAAACGAGACATCGATACAGGCCAAATCCACAGCGCTGTCAAGGGAGTCTTTACGAAGATAGCGTATATTAGTGCGCTCCATGACATGGACCCTGGGATCGGATCGTATATCCCAGTGGAGCTGACCGTAGCCTACATCTACCGATGTAACATGAATTGCTCCATGTTGAAGAAGACAATCCGTAAATCCACCTGTCGAAGCGCCGACATCAAGACATCTCAGACCATTAACCTCAACATTAAATTCACGAAGGGCTGCTTCGAGCTTAAGACCGCCACGACTGACATAGGGAATCCCCCGGCCTGTGAGGCGAATATTTGCACTTTCGGGGATTTGAATCCCTGCCTTGGTCAACTTCTCATTTTCTACCAGGACCTCGCCTGCAAGGATGAGGGCTTGGGCACGTTGACGACTTTGCGCGAGGCCCTTTTTTACTAAAAGGACGTCCAAACGCTGTTTAGGAGGTTTCATGATTTCAGCATGTTACTTACCGCTTGTGTGATTCCATCTGCATCAATGCCATAGATCTTACGCAGAATCTCTTGTGAGCCATGTTCCACAAAGGTGTCATGAATTCCAAGTCGCAAAACTCTGTTCCCCGTTATCCCTTCATCAGCGAGACATTCAAGGATCGCACTGCCAAAACCGCCACGAACGACATTTTCCTCTACGGTGACGATATTGGCAATACTCTGTGCCAGGGAGACAATAAGCTTTGTGTCAAGCGGCTTTATAAAACGAGAGTTTACTACAGTAGCTGAAATACCCTGGTGTTTTAGCTTGGTATACGCCTCAACAGCCTCCATCACTGTTGCTCCGATAGCAAAGATTACTACATCGCTGCCTTTAGTCAGAATTTCTGCCTTGCCAATAGGCAACGTGTGAGCATCTATTTCTAAGGCAACTCCAACACCGCTGCCCCTGGGGTATCTGAGGGCTATAGGGCCTTGATGTTCAAGGCTTGTCTTGAGCATGTGTTGAAGTTCATTTTCATCCTTGGGTGCCATGATGACCATGTTTGGTAAACTTCCCAGGTAGCTCAGGTCAAAAAGACCATGATGGGTAGGGCCGTCTTCGCCGACAATTCCACATCGATCAAGGGCAAAGACCACCGGGTGATTTTCCAGGCAGACATCGTGAATGATCTGGTCATAGGCTCGTTGCAAAAACGTAGAATAAATAGCTATCACCGGACGAAAACCCTCGGTGGCCATACCGGCCGCAAAGGTTACCGCATGCTGTTCGGCAATGCCCACGTCAAAAAAACGTTCTGGAAAGGCTTTACAAAACCCAGCAAGACCGGTTCCTTCAGGCATAGCGGCTGTTACTGCAATGATTTTGTCATTTTCGGAGGCCATTTCTGTAAGCTTTTTTCCGAAGACCTCCGTGTAACTCAGAGGTTTGCCTTTAGAACGGATGCCATTACCCGTTTGGATTTCAAAGGATCCAACACCATGGAAATATGAAGGATGTTTCTCTGCTGGCTCATAGCCTTTCCCTTTTTTTGTTGTTACGTGGAGCAAAACCCCCCTCTGCATTCCCTTTACATTTTCAAGGGTATCTATGAGATGATCCAGCCTGTGTCCCTTTATCGGACCAAGATAATTGAAGTTAAAGGCCTCAAAAAGCATACCGGGTGTGACAAACGCCTTGAACGATTCCTCAGTTCTTTTTGCCAAGTTGTAGACATCGTCGCCAAACTTGGGAAGTGCCCTAAAGAAGTCCTTCACTTCTTCTCTGAGGTGTACAAAGTGTTTTGCTGAGAGCTTTCGGCTTAAAAAAGAAGACAATACCCCCACGTTTGGGGCAATTGACATCTCGTTGTCGTTTAATATGACAATGAGATCTTTACGCAAGTCACCCGCTTGGTTTAATCCCTCATAGGCAAGGCCACCAGTCATGGAGCCATCACCAATTACAGCTATCACTTTGCCTTTGTCATCTTTCAGGTTTTTACCACAGGCTATACCGAGGCTGGCAGAGATGGAAGTGCTGGCATGCCCTGTAGAAAAGGCATCGTAATTGCTCTCACTCATGCGGGTAAAGCCGCTAAGGCCCCCATGTTGCCGAAGTGTATGGAAACGGTCTCTTCGCCCCGTGAGGAGCTTATGTGTATATGCCTGATGGCCAACATCCCAAATGATCTTGTCCTTAGGAAGATCAAAGACATAGTGTAGGGCAATAGTCAATTCTACAACGCCTAAGCTGGGGGCCAAATGTCCCCCCGTTCTCGAAACGGTTTCAATAATAACCTTGCGTATTTCTTTTGCTAATTCCGGTAGCTCTGAACGCGGGATTCTTTTAAGATCTTTGGGAGATTCGATTTGCTGCAAATAATTCACTTCTTACCCCTTTTTCTTATTTGTGTTCGCCCAGAAATGGATGGGCACTATTTGGTTCTTTCGATAATATATTGTGCAAGGGCGGCAAAGGGTTCACCACGCCTTCCAAATATTCTCAGTTCTTCCAGTGCACTATCAATCAATCTGTCTGCATGTAGTTTAGCATCCTTCAGACCTAATACCGAGATAGCAGTAGCCTTTTGTGCCGCTTCATCATTACCCACAGGTTTCCCAAGCACATCGGAGTTTCCCTCGACATTTAGTATGTCATCAGCAATCTGAAATGCAAGCCCCACATGTGCTCCATAGGCACTTAAAGCAGCTACCTGCTCATCACTTCCACCTCCGAGAATAGCGCCTGTCTTTACTGAAGCTTCAATAAGTGCTCCTGTTTTAAGATTCTGTAATGCTGCAAGTTTTTCCCAAGTTATTCTTTTTCCTTCAAAAGCCAGATCCATCATCTGGCCCTGTACCATCCCGGAGGATCCGGCAGCCCTTGCTATGACCGAGATGACCTTTAAACACCTTGATGCATTAATGCTACTGTATGCTCCGGTGGTCAAAACCTCAAAGGCGGCTGTCAGCAGGGCATCTCCGGCCAATATGGCTGTGGCTTCGTCAAAGGCCTTGTGGCATGTTGGTTTTCCGCGACGAAAATCATCATCATCCATAGCCGGAAGGTCATCGTGGATTAATGAGTAAGTATGTATAAGCTCCAAGGCCAATGCAGTGCCGATAGCGTCTAATTCAGACCCCCCAACAACTTCTGAGGCTGCTATGCATAAGATTGGACGTAATCGTTTTCCTCCAGCTTCAAGGCAATAACGCATCGACTGAACCAGGAGGGTAGGGTGGAAATCTTGATTGTCCAAGAACCTTGCGAGCTCGGCATTGATTAATCGTTGCTTTTCTTTCATGTAAAAATTT
>MAVP01000158.1 GCA_001751075.1 Desulfobacterales bacterium S7086C20
TCTATGGTGTCCTGATTGCCCTTTCTGGCTGCCTTCGGGGGATACAGTGCGGACGCAGTGCCTCAGCAGTCGGCGTTGCGACTACCTCAGCAGTGGTGACAGCGATTGTGGCTATCATCGTGTCAGACGGTATCTTTGCGGTTATCACTAATATGCTTGGAATTTAGGCAGGAAGTGCTGGAGTGAGAGATGACTGAATCAGGATCTCATATTATAATTAGTGATCTCACCATGGCATACGGTGATTTTGTAGTTATGCGAGATCTCAACTTTACCATTGGTCGAGGTGAGGTCTTTATCATC
The DNA here is from genome assembly GCA_001751075.1 of Desulfobacterales bacterium S7086C20. Lineage (GTDB taxonomy): Bacteria > Desulfobacterota > Desulfobacteria > Desulfobacterales. The sequence goes on from MAVP01000158.1 coordinate 304, forward strand.
ATGGGTGGGAGCGGGTGCGGTAAGAGCACGCTTATGCGGCATATGGTGGGACTTAAGGAACCTGCCCGGGGGCAGGTGCTGTATGATGGAGTGAGCTTTTGGGATACAGATCCCGTGGAACAAGACCGCATTATGCGGAACTTCGGAATACTCTACCAGAGTGGGGCGTTGTGGAGTTCTTTGACTGTGGCGGAGAACGTAGCGCTTCCACTGGGAGAGTATACGAATCTCAGCCCTCGTCAGATTCAAGAAATAGTTTCACTGAAGCTTTCGTTAGTCGGTCTGGCGGGTTTCGAGGAGTTCTATCCATCCGAGATAAGCGGGGGAATGCGGAAGCGGGCCGGCCTGGCCCGGGCCATGGCGCTCGATCCCGACGTTCTCTTCTTCGACGAGCCCTCGGCGGGACTTGATCCGGTCAGTGCCCGGTTGCTGGATGATCTGATACTTGAGCTTAAGGACAGTCTGGGATCCACTGTGGTGGTGGTGACTCACGAACTCGCGAGCATTTTTGCCATTGCCGACAACTCTGTCTTTCTTGATCCGGAAACCAGGACCATGATTACCACTGGGAACCCCAAGACACTGCTCAAAGAGTCTCATGATCCGAAGGTGAGGAAGTTTTTGACAAGAGGCGAGAGCTCTTAAAATGAGAAGTCAGAAGTCAGGAGTCAGAAGTCAGAATATGGAAAGGGAACGAGCAAGAACTTTTCAAGACTTGATTGTGTGGCAGAAAGCACACCAGTTAGTCCTTTCCATCTATCAATGTACTGAGGCTTTTCCAAAGAAAGAGATATACGGATTGACTTCACAATTTCGACGTGCTGCAATCTCTGTGGCGGCAAACATAGCTGAGGGATTCAGAAAAACGGGCAAGCCTGATAAATGCCGTTATATGAATATATCTCAGGGTTCATTGGAAGAATGTCGCTACTACCTGATACTTTCGAAAGACTTAGGATACTTAGATATACAAGGACTGATGTATCAATTAGAAGAAGTGAGTAAGCTTCTTGAAGCTTATTCAAAAGCTATTCTGACTTCTGACTCCTGACTTCTGACTACTGAATTCTATTAAAATAATTATTGGAGAAATTTCTATGAGCAAACAGGCAAATAAAACACTCATTGGCGCTTTTGTGGTAGGTTCGGTAGCGCTGGTCGTCGCAGGAGTTGCGATTTTTGGTTCGGGCAAGTTTTTCACTAAAACTCGAGAGTACGTAATGTACTTCGATGGGTCCTTAAGGGGGCTGAGTATTGGTTCTCCCGTCGCCTTCAAAGGCGTTAAGATTGGTTCAGTAACCCACATCAAGATACGATTTGAAGGCAAGGAGTTGACTAACATTCGCACCCCGGTGTTTATCGAGATCGAATCTGATAGGATTGCGAAAACCAGTGCTGATCCTGAGTTGCAAGAGTTCATAGAAAAAGATAGAACATATGAAGTGATGGATATACTCGTAAAACGCGGTCTGAGGGCTCAGCTGGTATCGCAGAGCCTGGTTACTGGTCAGTTAGTTGTGGCGTTCGATTTTCACCCTGACACACCGATCAATCTGGTGGGCGGAGATCCTAAGTATAAAGAAATCCCAACCATCCCTTCCACGATGGAAGAGTTAACAGAGACGATCAAGGAACTTCCGCTTAAGGAACTTGTTGATCAATTACTGAAAGTGGTTAAGGACATCGATACTGTAGTAAACTCACCTGAGCTAAAAGGAAGTATCAGCTCCCTTCATGAAACCCTGAAGAGCGCTAGTGAACTGGTACAGAATGTCGATAGGCAGGTTGATCCAATGCTATCCACTATCAAGGAGACCTTTGAAACAGCTACGGCTGCCTTGACGCAAGCTAAAAATACACTTGTTTCACTAGAAGAAAGAACTGCAGAAGATTCTACATTACGCTACGAATTTGATAATACCCTGCAAGAGCTCTCAGGTGCAGCTCGCTCCATACGTGTTTTGGCCGACTATCTCCAGCGACATCCTGAGTCATTGCTGCGCGGTAAGGGCGAATCTAAGTGAGGATGATAAGAAAACAGAGGATTCAAGGGGTCAAGGAGTCGAGGGTCTATTTAAATAAAAAATCATACGCGATAAAACACTCGAATCCTTGTGCCCTAGAATCCTTGAATCCTATTTTTAACTACTACGGAGGTATTACAATGATTAAAAATATTTTCCCCCGATTCATAGTAATCATACTCATTTGTTTCCTTATGTTTCTGGGAGGATGTGCCAGCACTGAACCCTCGAGGTTCTATCTCTTGCATCCCCTGCTCAGCTCAGATATAGAGATGCAGGGTGAAACAGGCGAGCAGGGTCTTAAAATCGTGGTCGGGCCTGTTGGACTTCCAGAGTATCTGGATCGCCCGCAGATTGTGACCCGTGTGAGTAATAATGAGCTCCAGCTTGCAGAGTTCGATCAATGGGCGGAGTCTTTGAATCCTAACATCATCCGCGTCATCGCAGAAAATCTATCGATCTTACTCTCTACGGATCTGGTTTTTATGTATCCCTGGACAAAATCTAGCAAGATCGATTACCAGGTTGAGCTGCTGGTTACCCGATTTGATGGAACACTGGATGATAGTGTCGTTCTGGATGTTCTCTGGGCCATCCTCAAAGGAGACAGTAGGGAGGTACTTTTCACAAGGAAGTCAACCTTAAAACAGCCAACAGGTGGTCAGGGTTATGGAGCGCTGGTTTCAGCTAAGAGCCAGGCACTCGCAAATTTAAGCCGAGAAATCGCTGATGCGATTAGATCTCTTTTAAAGTCAAAGACCGACTAAAGGATAAATAGAATTAACCACAGAGAGCACAGCGCAGCAGAGCCGCAACCAAAACAAATATAACCACGAAGGGCACGAAGAAACACGAAGAATGAAACCAAACTGTGCTAAAAAAACACGATGTTGCAGGTTAGTAGTACAGAGGGAATTCTCCCGTTAGATATTAGACCTATTGAAACAGTAAACCCGTGGTTTGATTTAACGAAAAATTATTTCAAGGAAGGAGAACCTCATGAAAAACATACTGAGAATGATTTTAGTTGTAATGATTGGTTTTGCCCTATCTATGAATATGGGGTGCGCGGCAAAAGTCAAGCATTCTGGGTTTTTGAAGGATTACCCAGAATTTGAACAGGGTCCTGCAGGTGGTGTTGATTTGATCTATCTAAAAGAAGGTGTTGATTTTAAGAAGTATGATAAGGTAATGATGGATTTTGTCCAGTTCTGGTTTAAGGATGGTACAGAATATAAGGGCATCCATATCCACGAACTGAATGAACTGGCGGCTGCCTTCAACAAGGCAATGGCAGACGCCCTTAAGGATGCGTATCCGATGGTTGATGATCCAGGCCCCGACGTGCTGCGGATCCGGTTTGCCATAACGGATGTGATCCCAAGCAGACCGGCTTTGAACACTATCACAGCCGTTACTCCAGTGGGTCTCGCACTCAGTACTGTAAAAAAGGGGGTAACGGGTACCCATACCTTTGTGGGAGAGGCCTCAATGGAGGCAGAGTTGCTCGACTCCCTGACCAATGAACGACTTGGCGCGGCCATAGACAGGAAAGCGGCGGGGAAATATAAAATTGTTAAGGGAATGACTAAGTGGGGACACGCAAAAGACGCCTTTGGCTTTTGGGCAAAAAGACTGCGTAAATGGTTAGACGAGGTGCATGGGAAGTAATAATCATGGGTAAACCCCCGGCTTTGCCGGGGACTCATAAAGTTTGACAACCTTTAAAACTTGGAAAGGAGGAGGACTATGAGAACAAAAGCCTGTATTGCGATAATCGTTTTAGCACTCATTTCTTCAAGCTGTGCATCGGTGTCAAAGAGGAAAAAATGTATAATGGCAAGCGCTGCTGCTGGTGCAGTGATTGGCGGTGGAGCAGGAGTTGCCATAGGCAACCAGGGAGATACTGATAACAGGGTAGAGGGAAGTCTCATTGGGACAGGGGCAGGTGCACTCATTGGAGGGCTGGTAGGTCTTTTGATCTGCAAAGAAGAAGTTCCACCCCCGGTTGAAGCACAGGAACCCCCTCCTGAACCTGAGGAGGTTGCTGCACCACCTGAACCTGAAGTAATCCCTGAGAAGCCAAAGGTTGTAGAGAAAATCATTCTCAATGCCATACAGTTCGATTTCGATAGCGCTACTATTAGACCGGAGTTCTTCCCTGTGCTTGATGAGGCAGTGAGCATCGTTCAAAAATACCCCGAGAAGAAAGTGATTATTGAAGGTCATACCTGCTGGGTTGGGACAGAAGACTACAACGCCGGCCTTTCTTTACGAAGAGCAAATTCAGTCAAAGAGTATCTGGTAGAAAAAGGTGTTGTCTCTGATAGACTGATGCTAAAAGGATACGGGGAAGAGAGGCCAATTGCTGATAACACAAGCATCGAAGGCCGAAGAATGAACCGGAGAGTCGAATTTAAAGTGATGGGTGATGAGTAGCTCTCCTGATTATAAGCTGCTTCAGAGGCTATAGAGAAACTACCGGGTGTTACCGGAAAAGAGCTGTGGATTGAGGGGACGGCAGATCCTATGGCTAGCAAAGCACTTGAAGACAGGGGATGGAAAGTGGAAGATAAGGTAAGAGATAAGCTGCTAAATAAACAGCCTTAAACTAAATAGGGGGTGAAGATATGAGGAAAATAAAAAAGTTAAACTTTATTATTCTAGCGGTTGTTGGTGCCGTGCTGGTGTATGGCTGTGAGGATGCGTCTACTGTTGTGACCGAGTCGGAAAAGACTGTTGCGGAGTATCAGACTAAACAAGACGCAGTAGCGCGCAGTGAAAATGTTGATGAGGAGG
>MAVP01000159.1 GCA_001751075.1 Desulfobacterales bacterium S7086C20
GCCAAAGGGAGTAACTCATGTCCATGGTGGTTATTCCGTAGGGATTAATCGTACCTTAAAATGGGTCTTTGACATCAAGGAGACCGATATTTTCTGGTGTGCCGCAGACCCTGGGTGGATAACAGGCCACAGTTATATCATATATGGGCCGTTAATGGTTGGCACGACGACGGTAATGTATGAGGGGCATCCACTATATCCGGCACCAGATCGGATGTGGCAGATTATCGAGAAATATGGGGTGAACATATTATATACGGCGCCGACTACCATCCGTATGCTTATGCGCTTTGGCTCTCAGCATCCGAAGAAACATGATCTTACCACGCTGAGACTCCTTGGTACGGTGGGAGAGCCTATCAATCCGGAGGCCTGGATATGGTACCACGACAATATCGGAGGGCGGAATTGTCCGGTAATGGATACGTGGTGGCAGACAGAGACCGGCATGTTTATGGTGGCGCCGACGCCATGCAATGTCTTGAAGCCGGGCTCGGCTTTTAAACCATTTCCCGGTGTTCACGTGGACGTGGTTGATGCCCATGGCGAGTCGGTCGAGCCTGGGAGCGGCGGGCATGTGATTGTAAAGGAGCCGTGGCCGGCGATGCTTACGACACTATATAAAGACGAGGAGAAATTTAAAGAGATCTACTGGACTAAGATCCCGGGAGCTTACTTGGCCGGCGACATTGCGACAAAGGATGAAGAAGGATATTTCTGGTTCCAGGGCAGATCTGACGATGTTTTAAACGTGGCGGGTCACCGGATCGGCACGGCCGAGGTGGAAAGCGCCCTCGTAAGTCATAAGTATGTAGCTGAAGCAGCCTGCATTGGAGTTCCCGACAAGGTAAAGGGAGAAGTGGCAAAGCTCTTTGTTACCTTGAAGGAAGGTGTCGAGGAAGACGAAACAGCTTTGGTAAAGGAGCTTATGGCTCATGTGAGAAAGAAACTGGGGGCTATTGTAGTCATTAGAGAAATTACCTTTCAGGACAAACTCCCCAAGACCAGAAGCGGAAAGATCATGCGACGTGTCTTGAAGGCCAGAGAGTTAGGTCTGCAGGAAGGAGATCTTTCAACCCTTGATGATTGATGGACTTTTTACGAAGTCGTTATGATTGATGGACTCGTAAAAAGTCCACAAACAGACGACACAGTAAAAAGCTCCAGATGCAAGGCGCGTGAGGATTGAGGAATGAGGCGTACTTATCGTACGTCGCAGTGACGAAAGATGAAGCGCAACGCCGCAGATGGACTTTTTACGAAGTCGTTATGATTGATGAAGGCTTTTTGTTATGATGGAGTTACCTCTCGATAAGGTTCTCGATTTCCTGAAAAGGGTATCTCCCTTTTCAGGACTTCCCGAACCCGCCTTAAAGGATGTAGTCGGGACTCTTCTGATTGACTACTTTCCCAGGGGGGAAGTCGTTGTGTCTTCCGGTAATGAGGAAGAGCCCTTTTTGTATCTTGTCTTTTCCGGTGTCGCGCGTTGTTTTGCGGAAAACGGGTCCACTACGGAGATCTTAAGATATGTGTCAAAAGGAGACCATTTCGGAAGCGAGATTATATTGACTGGAAGATGCGATTATACCGCTGAAGTACAAGAAGACATGATCTGCTACCTGGTGCGGCCAGAGGTATTTAAAGACCTGCAAGGACGTTTTGAGGGTTTTGAGCAGTACTTTCGGATCCTCTTGGAGGACCCTCTGGGCGCTCAGATATCGGCTTGTGTAGAGGCGCATGGAAAAAGTGATCTCACGATGTCATGTCGGGAAAAGATGACTGCTTCGCCGTTTGAAACGTCAATTGACGTACTTGCACGCAAGGAACCAGTGTGCTGTGAAAGGCAAACTGCTGTGTCAGAAGTTGCCGGGATAATGGGCGTTTCAGGTGTCGGCTCGGTAATAGTTATGGAAGATGGGACCCCTGTTGGGATTGTCACAAAAAATGATCTTATACAAAAAATTTTGGCAAGGCAAAGGAGTAGTGACATTGCAGTCTCGGAGATTATGACCAAGGCTCTAATAAGTATGGATCATAAGGGTTCGTGCTTTGAGGCATCGCTAAGAATGTTGGAAAACCGTTGTCATCACATGGTGGCAACCAAGCGAGACAGGATTCAAGGGGTTATCTCTCAACAGGACCTGATCCTCCTGCAGGGGGCGAATCCTGTAGCAGTCGTTGGAGGAATAGAGAAACAAGAAGATATTTCCGGCATTAAAAAATGCATTAAGGATATATTCGTTGTGCAACAGGTGCTTTTAGCGCAAGGCGGAAGGATAGAAGATATTTGGGCCCTCATGAGTACCTTTAGGGATAGGTTGACGATGAGACTTTTGGCCCTTGGAATTGAAGAGCTAAAAAGGAAAGGCAAGGAGTTTCCCGTATTCGACTTTTCGTGGGTTACTTTTGGAACACCGGGGCGGAGAGAAACTCTCCTTAGAAAGAACTGCTTAGAAGGATTTATCTACAAAGACCCAGAGGATGATGTCGATGACCGCCAGGAGTCTGCAATATCATATGTGAAGCAACTGGCCCTCATGGTCAGGGAAGGGCTTCTTGAATGTGGGTTGTTGCACAAAAAAAATGGGCGGGTGTTATGTCTTCCAGAGTCGAGATGGCGGCGTCACATGATGAGTCTGATGGATGGAAAAACGCCGATAACTTCTGATCATCTTCGGATGTTTGATATAAGAGGGGTCCTCGAGCAACGAGAAATGATTGATTCCTTCAGGGCATTTGTGATTGGAAATGCAGCCCGAAAACAGGAGTTCTTGGATCGTGTCAAAGGGAGAAACAACCCGGATGTTGTTCCCCTTTGCTTTTATGGCAATAAGGTGGTCACTTCAAACGGCTATGCCAAGAAATTGGCATTAAAAAATGAGGTTCTTACCCCCCTGGTAGATGCCGTTCGCGTACTGGCTTTGGAAAAGGGGGTTATGGCATTTAGTACAATAGAGCGTATTAAGGCGCTTTCACAAGAGGGGGTGTTGACTGCTGAAAAAGCCTCTGATCTTCAAAGTGCGTATGGATGGTTGATGGAAATAACTCTGTATAAGGCCTTGGAAGCCGAAAATAGTCTGGACTGGATACTAGATCCTTACGAGTGTTCGTCGGATGAAAAGAGGCTTCTTACAGAGTGTTTTAGGTTGATTAGAGACTTTGTGCAAACAGCTTCGTAGGGTTCATGCAAGGAAGTGATGGTCTTAAAGAGTTTAAGGAAAAAGGCCTACGAAAAAAGACTCCGAAGGTACAATGTGCCGGAAGTTTTCTTTAAAAGCTTCATGCATGCAACGGCTCTTGATACCAAGGGGTCTATCAAGGATACCAAATTTGTGGTTGTTGATACTGAAGCCACCGGATTTAGGCCGGAGAAAGGAGATGTTCTTTTATCAGTAGCAGGTTTGGGAGTTAGCAATGGACGACTTGATCTTTCAAGGAGCTTCTACGAGCTGATAAAACCGGGACGAGATATTCCTCATGAGTCTGTGGTTGTTCACAATCTCACTCCGGACAAACTGAGAAATTTGCTGCCGGTGTCTGAAGTTCTTTTGCGGTTTTTCGAGTTTTGCAAAGGAGATATTTTGGTAGGACATCATTCGTCTTTTGATATGAGATTTCTAAACCATGCTTTGAAACAAAACTTTAAAATTACCATGGCCAACAGGGTCTTGGATACAGCGATGATAGCAAGGGCAATGCAGGAAATTGAAGACCCAACAAGGGTTGCCATGGAAGGGACAAAGCACGTGACGCTGGATAAACTAGCCACGAGATTCGGCATAGGGATGCCCGATCGTCACGATGCTTATGGCGATGCCCTTGCCACTGCACTGATATTTCAAAGGCAGGCAGGTTTGCTAAGGCAACAAAATATATTTAAGCTCAAAGATCTTTTAAACATGGGGGAGGTGAGATAAAGGTTGGAAGGAAAGTGATTATTATTCATCTTGTGTGAACAAAGACTACGAAAGGGGAGGATATGGTGGATTATATCGGGACTTGTGGTGGGACTCTGTCCTTGACACACAAAGATTCTTTTGATATATAATCCGCCGAAAAGCACGTTCTTATAACTAACAGGTGAGGAGGAGATTATGACAGCAAGTGTGTGGTGGTTATTTGTTTTTGTTTTAGCCTACTGGACCTATTGTGTTTCCATGGGTGTCAAGGGGGCGATAGCGGCTAAGACAGCGTCGGACTACTTCATCGCGGGCCGCACAATCCCTACGTGGGTGTTTGTGCTTGCAGCGACGGCAACGTCCTTTTCAGGATGGACCTTCATGGGACATCCTGGGCTTTTGTATCGTGATGGCTTTCAATATGCGTATGCATCATTTTATGCCATTACCATTCCCTTTACAGGTGTTATGTTCCTGAAAAGGCAGTGGATGCTGGGGAAACGCTTCGGATATGTTACGCCGGGCGAAATGTTCTCAGATTACTTCAAATCTGATACCATTAGGGTGCTTACCGTTGTTGTTGCCCTGTTTTTTTCCGTCCCCTATCTTGGCGTACAGCTTAGGGCTTCCGGGTTTTTGTTCAACGTTCTAACCAACGGCATGTTTACCGTTGATGCGGGCATGTGGATGTTGTCCATCGTCGTTTTTATTTATGTGGCATCCGGTGGACTGAGAGCAGTTGCTTATGTTGATACAGTGCAGTGTCTGCTGCTGGCAGGCGGTATTACCGTTATCGGTTTCATTGGCCTTTCCTATGCAGGCGGCTGGTCAGCATTGAATACCGGTATTGCAAACCTTGTTAGCCTTGACACAAAACTGACAGCCGAAGGTTACAGTCACTACATTGCCATTCCAGGTGTCATTCAGTTTGTTAGCTCCGGCCCAAAAGCCGTTGGCGGCGCTTGGACAGGTATTATGATTCTTTCTTATGCCTTTGCGCTCATGGGCATTCAGTCATCCCCGGCTTTTTCAATGTGGTCGTTTGCAAATAAAAATCCGAAACCTTTTGCTCCGCAGCAGGTATGGGCTTCCTCATTTGGTATCGGCGGCATTCTGATATTTTTTACGGCC
>MAVP01000160.1 GCA_001751075.1 Desulfobacterales bacterium S7086C20
GAGGTCTCTCCTCCTCAGCGTGCGTATAGCTTGGGGTCACTGATGTCTCTCAAGCCATCGCCCAGCAAGTTGAAACCGAAAATCGAAATCAGGATCGCAAGCCCAGCAAAGACAGACACCCAAGGAGCCATTCCCAAGAAGTCCACACCGGCCCGCACCATGCTACCCAAGGTTGGCGTTGGCGGCGGCACTCCTACACCCAAGAAGCTCAAGCTGGCCTCAAGCCTGATAGCCGTCCCAAGCCAGAGGGTACTCATTACAAGGATCTCGCCAAAAATATTGGGTAGGATGTGGCGCATGATGACACGAGAGTCGCTTGCCCCAATTGACTTGGCTGCAGCGATATAGTCCGCCTCTTTTAGCGCCAGAGTAGGAGCATGGCCCATCCGGGCAAATCTGGGAATCATCAAGACCGTGATCGCGATGATCACATTTTGCACTCCAGTGCCCAGGACTATCATAACCATAACTCCAAATACCTCGTCGGGGAAGGACATCATTATATCCAGGATACGCATGAGCGCTGTTTCCACCTTGCCCCCGGCATAGCCCGCTAGCATGCCCATTCCTGTACCGATGACCATTCCTATGACTACCGACACGATTCCAACAAAAAACGAGATCCGTGTTCCAGTAAAGATCCGCGAAAGAACATCCCTTCCATACACATCTGTACCGAGAAGGTGACTTCGTTCCGGGGGGGTAAGACGATAATAAACGTTCTGCTTCAGGGGATCATACGGTGAAATCCAGGGAGCAAGGATGGCTATGAAGATCATCGTCATTGAAATGCATGCGCCGATTAGGGACGTTCTATTCCTAAGAAAGGTCGTCCACATCTTCCGTCGCTTACCACGTTGTTTCATGGCAACTCTTCCAGCCTTTTTAAGAATTTATTTATATCTTACCCTTGGGTCGATAAGACCATATGTTAAGTCAGTTATAAGATTTATAAGAACTACAAGGCTAGCGAAGATTATCATCACAGCCTGCAAAGATGTGTAATCGCGCTGTTTCAATGCCCCAATCATCATCTTCCCTAAACCGGGACGGGAGAAGACGATCTCAACCATGACCGAACCACCGATAAGCACAATCGCATAGACCCCGATAAGTGCGGTAATCGCAAGCAGCGAATTTCTCAACAAATGTTTGTAGATCACTTTTCGCTCTGTGAGCCCCTTTGCCCTAGCCGTCCTCACGTAGTCTTCATTCAGGGTGTTTAACACCGACGAACGCGCCATTCGTGTAACATAGGCGGTCATAATCAATCCTAAAGTAAGCCCTGGGAGAGCAAGATGGTAGAGATTATCTGCAAGATTATGGATGTCTCCACCGCCTACGACTGGAAAGAGAGGTATTTTGATTGAAAATGCAAGCATCAACAGTATCCCCAAGAAGAAGGTTGGAAAAGACAGCCCACCAAGCGACAAAATCCTGCCTATGTAATCGGATAGGGTGTTACGCTTCAATGCGGTGTATACTCCCGTAGGTATCCCGAATACTACGCCGAAGATAATCCCCACGAGGGTGAGCTCTAAAGTATATGGAAGGCTGCGCTTTATTTCCTCAGAGATCGGCCTCCCATTAACCATAGACCTGCCAAAATCCCCCTGGAGCAACCCTTTCAAGGTTTCAAGATATTGAGCCCACATCGACTTATCGAGGCCCATCTCCTTGCGTAGAGTCTCTACTGACTCTTTGGAAGCATAGTCGCCGAGCCTAACCTCGGCCGGGTCTCCCGGAGCAATCCGTACAAGTACAAAGGTAATTGTCAGCACTATGATAAGGGTTGGTACTGCGATCAGGACTCGTCTAATTGTGTAAGCAATCATCGACCATTCCTGCCGGTTCACTAAACATAGGAGGCACGGGTTTTGTGCTGCAAGCCCGTGCCCCCCTTTTAAAGTACACCGGTCTTTATTTAGTTATCGAAGTCAGCTCGTTGATCTGCGGGGACAGGATCAGAGTCGACTGCAAATCATACCCCCACTCCACATACTTCTGTCTCGCAAAGGTGAATCTCTTGATAAAAAGCGGATAAGCGACGCCCCAGTCAAGGAGCTTGAACTGTGCCTCCTTCCAAAGCGCCTTCTGTCCCTGAGCATCCAGCATCTCACGGGCCACCTCGATAAGGTAATCTACACTGTCGATCTTTCCGTCCCCGTCAGCGTCTGCTGCCCCGATATGGGAGAAGTTGGTATTGGGTTTCTTGCCGGTTACCACGACTGCATCTGAATGGGTAAAATACGTGAGTTTTACATCGGCGGTTGGCCTCCAGCAGTTATAGAGTACGATTGGGTTCATATCTGCCCGGATGTTGTGGTGATATGTGGAATGATCGACAACATTCAGCTTGACATTGATCCCGCACTCCCTGAGCTGGGCCACAACGTTCTGCATTGGCACCTGATACTCTCCCCGCTCCGTCAAGTACATTTCCGTCGTGAAACCCTTTGGAAAACCGGCCTCTGCCAGGAGCTTTCTTGTCTTCGCGCGATCGGATTCATAGAGATAATCCTTCCCATCCTGGAGGCCACGTAGTTTGGCTTGCTCGCCTGTTATCCATCCTGGCTGAGGGTTCGGAATCTCAGAATATACTGGTTCAGCGATGGCTTTGCCAAGGGCGGTCACTACCTCATCACGAGAGAGGCAGTAACCTATTGCGCGTCGCACCCTGATGTCGTCAAACGGTTTCTTGGTCATATTGAAATGGAGTACTCCGGCCTCGCCAGGGCCAAAGATGTCTACTTCAACCCCTGGAAGCCTTTTCATTTCCTCAACCCAGGGCTGCGAAGGTGGACCTTCGATCACATCGATATCCTTGCTCTGCAGACCAAACTTCCGGCTGCTCAGGTCCGACATGTAGAAAACCTCTACGCCCGCCAGCTTCGGCACGCCACGGTAGAATTTTTCGTTACGCGCGGTGACGATCTTCTCCTTGGGGAGATATTTGGTGAAGATGAAGGGGCCCGTTCCCACGGGGTGTGTCCTGAAGCCTTCTCCTAGCTCCTCCGCCGGTTTCTTCGGTATGATGAGCCCACCCGCATAATCAGCCACTTTGGGAAGGAACAAGAGCTCCGACAACGGCTTCTTTAAAGTGATCCGCACCGTGTAAGGATCGACCGCTTTGAAAGTCATCCCGGCGTACTCGGCAGCCCATGCTGACCGTTTGGGGTCAGCGGCTGATTTGAACGAGTAAACCACATCCTCTGAGGTCAGCTCATACCCGGGATTGCCCTTCCAGGGATGGACCATCACCCCCCGGCGGAGATGGAAGGTCCAGGTCAGCCCGTCCTTGGAAACCTCCCAACTCTCGGCCAAGTCCGGCTCAAACTTACCAATATCACCAGTCTTATAACGGACAAGACCAGTGAACATCAAATGTACTATGCCTCTGTCCTGGGTAGTATGGGCAAAGTGCGGATGGAGATCCGTAATATCGGCCGCATCCAATGCTATCCGAAGGACATTGTCTTTGGCTGCTGAGGTTGGTTGCACTCCAAAACAAAGCAGCACCCCTAGCAGGATTACGATTGTCAAGGACGGTCTGAGTGTTTTCATCTTAGTCTCTCCTTTCATGAAATAAGGTGAACAAAAGAATGTCCAATCAAGTCCTCGATCAAGGGCTTCGTCTCATCACCTCCTTTCCAGCAGGCGTCCCAAAGATTTGCACTAAAGCGCGAAAGGGCGGGTCCGTTAGGGCAGCCCTTTCTGATCAAGGTGCCGTTTGATATGCCCGGCTGCCTCGCGAGTGTCTCCAGGTGGGTCTGGACTCTTTGCTTGGATGAAACGACTCAAAAAGTCGATCAGGATGTCCCGGTCCTCATCGATCCAGCCCAAAAGCACTTTTTTTTGACCATTTTCATCATTCATGAAACGCCCCTGCCTTTGTTAGAAAAGTTCTTCTTTGCTGTGTTCTCCTATTGTGTTTAGAAAAAGGTAATGGATAATTCTTATTACTCTCAATTTCTTTTTGTGCAAAGGCCATCAGGGGGGATCCTGGTTTTCCGCTTTTCAAGGTGGCCGCAGTCTATTAGGAAAATTCTTGAAATCTGAGAAATAGACGCGGACAATCGTCAACCCATCTAAATCCGAGTCGAAAATTCCAATCTGCTTTTGATCCAAATATGCCTCATTTTAAACCTTTTTAACGCATGTAGTCCCGAATTTAAGCGTCAGAGGCCGCTTTTTTGATCACGTGAATCACGAAATCAGGGCAGTTAATTTCACACATTTTACAGCCAATGCATTCTTGCGGGTTGGCCACCTCAACAACATTATATCCTTTTTTATTTCGCCGGGGGGTCATCCGCAAAACGTCATTCGGACAGTAATAAACACATAGGCCGCAACCCTTGCATAATTCCTTCTCAATATAATGTACGGGCATCTTATGTTTCATTCCATTTCTTTTATCAATTCAGGTATTTCCGTGGAATTGCGGGCAATTACGGCCCCGGCATTTTCCAGGGCCTTGATCTTGCTCGAGGCGGTTGCTTCTTGACCTTCGATTATCGCTCCTGCATGCCCCATCTGGGCCCCTGCAGGTGCAGTGCGTCCGACGATAAGCGCGATGACCGGCTTTTTCATATGATGACGGATATATTTGGCTGCATCGTGCTCCAACCGCCCGCCGACCTCACCCAAGAGAACGACAACCGTTGTCTCGGGATCTTCCTCAAATTTTTGCAAAACAGCCTCCTGAGATAATCCCCAGATAGGCCCGCCGCCTATGCCAACCACCGTTGATTGACCCATGCCGTTTTGGGTCAGTACCCTTCCGACCTCGTATGAGAGCGAACCACTCTTGGAAACAATCCCCACATGGCCTTCCAGGAACATGGTTTGCGGGTGAACTCCCAATTTGCACTTGCCCGGCGATATTAACCCCGGCGTGTCAGGACCCAAAACATTGGTCCCCTGAAGAGCAGCAGACCGGAGAATGTTGAGTATGTCGAGCTCGGGGATTCCCTC
>MAVP01000161.1 GCA_001751075.1 Desulfobacterales bacterium S7086C20
TATCTATCTGTACCCATTACTACATATCCAAGACATAATGATCCATGATAGGTCCTTCGGCCTTTCCCTGGATAAACTGTTGAAGCGCTGGATTCTGAGATGATTTCACAGTATCCGGCTTACCGATCTCGATGATTTTTCCATGATAAAGCATGGCCACCGTATGAGCAATCTTAAAGGTAGATTCAATGTCATGGCTTATAACCACACATGTAGCCCCTGTGTGTTTCTGGGTGTCAACAATCAGACGATCAATCGCATCAGCCATGATAGGATCAAGGCCGGTTGTGGGTTCGTCGAAGAGAATAATCTTAGGGTTTAGGGCGATTGCACGGGCAAGCCCTACCCTTTTGCGCATCCCGCCGCTCAACTCTGAAGGCATCTTGTGGGCAACATCCCTGAGTCCAACCTGAAGAAGCTTTTGCTGAACGATCTCATCGATCTGGCTACGAGTCAACCTGGTATGCTCATTTAGCGGGAAGGCCACGTTTTCGCCTACTGTCATAGAATCAAACAATGCGGCTCCTTGAAAGAGCATACCGAAATTCTTTCTGATCTCGTTCAGTTTTCGGTCATTCAGACAAGCAATATCGACACCTTCAATTAGGACCTCCCCTTTATCTGGTCTTATAAGACCGATTATGTGTTTTAGAAGGACACTTTTCCCTCCGCCACTTTGGCCGATTATCACAGTGATCTCGCCGGAGCTGATCTCAAGGTTTAGTTTATCCAACACCTTTTGATTCTTGAACGATTTGTCAATGTCAACCAGCTTGATCATAGAAAAAGAACTCTTCCGATTTTAAAACATTGCTGCCGTTAAAAAATAATCACTAATCAAGATACAAACCGATGCTACCACCACAGCTTGTGTGGTAGATTTCCCCACCCCTTGAGCACCACCTGTCGTATAAAAACCCTTGTAGCACCCCACTAGGGACAAGATAAGACCGAAGCAAACTGACTTTATGAGTCCGTTAAAGATATCGTCAAGTTCTACAAGCTGAACCATCTTTGCCACATAAATACCCGAATTGATCTTCAGCAGTCCTACTCCGACGAGATAACCACCTATGATACCGACAAAATCTGAGATAATAGTGAGCACCGGAAGGGTTAGCACGCCGGCAATAATCCTGGGCACAACCAAGTATTTGATTGGATTGGCTGCCATCGTATAAAGGGCATCGATTTGTTCGGTGACCCGCATGGTTCCCAGCTCAGCAGCCATTGCTGAGCCGGCTCGTCCTGCTACCATGAGGGCTGTAAGAACGGGGCCAAGTTCGCGAGTCATGGCCAGAGCCACTGTGGAGCCTACAAGGCTTTCGGCGCTAAACTGACGAAAACCATGATAGGCCTGAAATGCAAGTACGCCACCTGTGAACGTACCTGTAAGGATCACCACAAGTAAAGAGTTTACTCCCACAAATTCCATTTGCTTAAAGATGGCTCGCAGGCGGAAAGGGGGGCGCAGACTCCAAACGAGGGCAGCTAAAAAGAGGAACATAACAAGGCCGAATTCTTCAATAAAGTGAATAAGACCACGACCAACAGTCTCAATGAACTTGATCATGTTCGCAAATTTCCAGTATTTATCAAACTGATGGACATGTTAAAATGATAGGAGAACTCAAGCTGAAAGTCAAGGTAATGCTCTATTTTTATTGACACTATATGCACCTATCGATAAGCTGAACCCTAATGTTGCATAAGAAACATGTCAGGATACCTTGAAAACCAATGTGGAGGGTTCTTTGACACCTTTTTAAGCGATTCTACTGAATTCACTACGAGTGACGTCCAAAAAAGGTGTAAAAACAGCCATGTTTCTTACCCTTCGGGAAGCGTAAGTGAAACGTATTCTTACAATTGCAGGTTCAGATTCGGGTGGAGGGGCTGGTATTCAGGCTGATCTCAAGACCATCACTCTGCTTGGCGGATTTGCTATGAGCGCGTTAACCGCCCTGACAGCACAGAACACACAGGAGGTAAGGGCAATACATCCACTGCCTCCAGAGTTCGTTAAAGAGCAACTCGACACAGTGCTATCAGATATAGGCGCAGATGCGGCAAAGACCGGGATGCTCTTTAGCGCCCCGATCATTGAAGCTGTGGCGGACCGTCTTTACGCCTATGGGATCAAACGGCTTGTAGTTGATCCTGTTATGGTGGCAAAGAGCGGAGACCCATTGCTGGCAGAAGAGGCCGTAGAAACCATGGTTAAGCACCTTATCCCGATAGCCTCGGTGGTTACCCCAAATATTGCCGAGGCCCAGATCCTATCGGAAACAACTATAAAGACCGAGGAGGACTTATACAAAGCCGCACGTATCATACATGCCATGGGGGCCAGGTACGTATTGATCAAGGGGGGACACCTTAAAGGCCCTGCCAAAGATGTATTATATGACGGAAAAGAATTCTTTCCTTATTCGACAAACCGTGTGGATACGAAGCACACCCACGGGACAGGATGCGTTTATTCGGCCGCGATTGCTACATACATGGCTACTGGCCTTGAAGTTAAAGAGGCAGTGGAAAAGGCCAAGGAGTTTGTCCATAGTGCAATCAAATGTCCCCTTCCGCTAGGCAAGGGGCATGGTCCTACCAATGTCTATGCCCCCTTTGGCCGCGAGCTTGGAAGATATCAGATCATTGAAGACCTCAAGTCGAGCCTGACCCGCTTGCAGGATGCTCACTTGGGACATCTCATACCTGAGGTACAGTCCAATCTGGGCTATGCCCTGCCATACGCCGAAAGCCATATCGACGTGGCTGCCTTTCCTGGGAGACTTGTCAGGTTGGCAGATGATATCGTGTCGGTAAGCAGTCCTGCATTTGGCGCATCCAGGCACATTGCCGGCATCATCCTTACTGTAATGCGCCATAACCAAGATTATCGCTCAGCCATGAACATTCGTTTTTCACAGGATCGCCTGCGGCAGTGTGAGACCTCGGGGTGGAAGGTGTGCTCCTTTGATAGAGCCTATGAACCGAAGGATAGCAAGGACAGAGAAGGAAGTTCACTCGAATGGGGTACTGAATCGGTGCTTTCACGAGAAAGTGAAATCCCCGATGTAATATACGATAGGGGCGGGGTCGGCAAAGAACCGATGATTCGTGTACTTGGCAAGGGGCCGCAAGAAGTTGTAGACAAAGTGCTTCAATTGAAAGAAATAGATAACTACTTAGGTGGGTAGGCTAAAGGCTGTTAGGAAAAACTGAAATACGGCCTATTTTGAAGCCATGTTTGGTGCGAAAATTTGCTCTCTCTCCACCAAACTGCATCAATCGTGCTTTTTTTATTCCTTCAGCCTTCAGTCTAAACAGCTTCAGCCTGACTATGTAAGTAGTCACAGAAATAGAACTCAACAAAAATGGATGAAGCTTATATAAGGACTAAAAGGGAAAACCTTATCCGGGTTTTAAAAAACGCCGGTTCTGTGCTCGTCGCCTTTTCTGGTGGGGTAGACAGCTCGTTGTTACTGGCTGTTGCCCATGAAACCCTCGGGTCTCGGGTTGTAGCAGTAACGGCTGTATCTGAAATATATCCAAAACGTGAAAAGGAGGCAGCCAGAAACTTTGCCCTGGACAAAAATATTGAACATATTGTCCTTCCTTCAAAAGAGATCAGTCTTTCCGCCTTTGCAGCCAACAAGTCGGATCGTTGTTATCACTGCAAGAGAAATCTCTTTGAAAAGCTTATTCAAATAGCAGAGCAAAGAGGGATCGCCTGTGTGGCCCACGGGGCCAACCTGGATGATGGGAAAGACTATCGCCCAGGACTCAAAGCCGCCGAGGAAATGGGAATTTTGGCCCCCCTGGCAGAGGCTGAACTGCGAAAGGATGATATTCGCCTGATGTCAAAACAAATGGGGCTTTCCACATGGGATAGGCCACCAATGGCTTGTCTGGCTACAAGGATACCTTATGGAAATCCTGTTACGGTAGAGAAGTTAAAAATGATCGACGAAGCGGAGATAGTTCTCTTTGGCCTGGGTGTGGAACAGTGTCGAGTGAGGCATCACGGCTCTGTGGCCAGAATAGAGCTTGAAACTTCAGACATAACCAGGATCATGCAAGAGGATTTGAGACATGTTATTATAAGTAAATTTAGGGAAATCGGTTTCCTCCATATAGCGCTCGACCTGGAAGGCTACATATCAGGAAGCATGAATCGAATGCTGGAAGGTGAATCTCACACTAAGGACTCTAAAGGAGTTAAACAATGAAGGGAATTATATTGGCGGGTGGCGCAGGCACCAGGCTTTATCCCATCACCCGGGTAGTAAGCAAACAACTGATGCCTGTATATGACAAACCTATGATCTACTATCCCTTATCTGCGCTGATGTTGGCACATATTAGAGAGATTTTGATCATTTCCACTCCCCAAGATCTGCCCAAATTCATGGAGCTTTTAGGAGACGGTTCCCGTTTGGGTCTTTCTTTTTCCTATGCCGAGCAGCCCCACCCAGAGGGCCTGGCCCAAGCCTTTGTTATCGGAAAGGAATTTATCGGACATGATCCGGTAACGCTTGTCCTTGGAGATAATATCTTTTATGGTCACGGACTTCCTGAAATCCTAAGAAGGTGTGCTGAGCTTAAAAAGGGGGGAATCATTTTCGGGTATCCTGTTCGTGATCCCGAACGCTATGGGGTGGTCGATTTTGACAAACACGGCAAAGTTATCGGGATTGAAGAAAAACCGGGCAGGCCCAAATCTAGATATGCTGTTGTCGGTCTTTACTTTTATGACAACGATGTAGTAGCGATAGCAGAGGGCTTAAAGCCTTCCGGTCGGGGGGAACTTGAGATTACTGACGTTAACATGGAGTATCTCAAGCGCAAACAACTTCGTGTGGAACTTCTGGGGCGTGGATTTGCCTGGCTGGATACAGGAACACACGAGTCCTTACAGCAGGCAGCCGATTTCGTGCAGTCGATTCAACACCGGCAGGGGC
>MAVP01000162.1 GCA_001751075.1 Desulfobacterales bacterium S7086C20
CCATCAGTAATAGAAATCTATAGTAGGCATCAAGGGAGCGCATAATTATTTCCCGTACTTTTGGATCAGATCCATAATACTCCTAATAGTAAGAAAACGAATGGTTACAGATTTGACTGGATAAGTTAATATTAGGTCTATCGTATTGATATCACGCAAGATAGTAATATTCTTGAGTTTTCCAGGCTAACCTTGTAAGATGAGAAGAATAAGTGATTTTCCGTAAAGACGCATCAAATACATAATAAATATGTTCGGAATCCAATACAGAGAAGGAGCGATTGACATGAGAGTTAAGACTGTTTGTTTAACCATCGTAGGTCTACTGCTGATATCTGGGCTGGCAAACGGCAATCCGCCAGCGTCACCTTCGCGGCTGTGCGTAGTGTGGACAAGTGCCGATCCGGACGTCGCAAAGAACGTCTGTTTCATGTACGCGCTCAACGCGAAGAAGGCAGGATGGTTCGACGTTGTCCACCTCGTAGTGTGGGGGCCATCCGCCAAACTGCTTGCCGAGGACCAGACGATCCAGGCCGAAGTGAAGGCCATGCAGAAGGTGGGTGTCGTGACGGAAGCCTGCGTGGCTTGTGCCCGTAGATACGGAGTCGATGACAATTTGCGAAAACTTGGCCTCAATGTCAAAGGCATGGGCAAGCCGCTCAGCGATCGATTGAAGGGCGACTGGGAAGTCATTACATTCTGACAGAGAGAAAAGGCCGGGGATCGCCGAACCTGTTCCTCCACCGTACCCGGTAAGGCCGCGCGGACGCGGCCTCACTGGTCCGGTGAGCACGACGTTGTGCGGCTAAAAATAATGATGAAAGCCTAAAGAATGATAATGAAAAAACTGATTTATATGATCATGTGCTTGCTCATCTTGGTCAGTTGTGCAAGTCGAGTTGAAGAAAATGTCGAAAACATACCCGAGAATCAAAATACGCCTGAAATAGTATCTGACGAATCAATTGATCTTACAGAATTGTGGTCATATGGTTTGACGAGTATTCGCACCGGGGAACCATTGATAGAAGAGGGCAATGAGCATAAACTAGATGAAAGCATAATTTCGTATGGCTACAATCTAGTTGTTGATAAAAACGGAAATATATTAACTCCTCGTGGAGCACCATTACAAGGTGGAGAGAAATTAATTCTTACAGAAGAATACCAAAGTGATCATAATGTACGAGAATATGCTCGGATATTTACCATCATGGCGCCCATTCGAGATGCCATTTTGTATCATTTTGAAGAAATGACGCGAGAAGAATGGCTTGAAATAACCGAGGTTTTGACCCTTAACAAAATCAAGACAAAAGATGCCGATGAAATAAACGGGCGGAGTATCCTGTCGACTGAACAGGTTTATGATTATGTTGCCAGTGGAAAAGCAGAAGGTAGTCCAGTAATGAGGTATTTGGAGGAAGCAGGTTTGGAGCTGAAATGTTTAGCATTCAAAGATTTTAATTTCACAAATCCTGAAGGCAATAATCATTGTATTGAGCATAATATCGATGTTGGTTCCGGAATAAAGATTCCATAAGGATGCAAAAAAAGGCCGTACAACCCCGCTTGCACTAGACCGGGCTGCGCCCGTGGAACCGCGGGGCAAAAATCAAGATTGGTGGTGGGCAAAGGTTGTTGGGAGTAGAAAACGCCCGGCAAGTGAAGCCCCCGTTAAAGACTACATCCAGTAATCTATCGTTTTCAACGCCACCCTAAACTGAAGACTACGATACGCTAGTCATAAGTCCGGAGGGTTTCTCAGAAAAGAAGACCCCGGTGAGGGCCTCGACTTATAACCATCGCTTCCTTGCCGGAGTTTCTCTGATCCTATTCTCATATCACAGGATTGTGCGAGGTTGTGATCGATGATACCTATCGCATATTCTATCTGCGATCCAGCATATAAAATAGGCAGATGTGCGGCTTATGAATGATTCTGATAAGGTTGATTAGTGAAGGGTGGTCGCAATTCACGAATAGGATTACGTGAAGTTGTGTTGGACCCCCCCCTTTACGTATGACATCTCAGCTTTTGTAAAAGCAAAGATAGAGAATTGCAAAAGCTTCTGATGGGTACTTTTGCAAGTTGAATTACAATTAAATCATACCGGCGTAAGTCTTTTTCTGGAAACAGATCATTTGTGTTGCATCCCCCCAGCGTTTTCTTTCTGACAGCACTTGTAAAAACTGCGCGCCTTTCTTTACTATTCTTCCACCAACAACATCGACACCACGGGCAAAAAGTGGGTCTGGAAAATATCCCGCCGTAGGGCCGATGATTGAAATAAATGCATCATGTGAACAGTGGGCAAGAACTTCATCCAGGGAATTGTTCAATATGGTCGTACTAGTGCACAGGATCTTATTGCATGTGCTCAACTTTGTCGGGTCCATGGTAATTGGCAGGTCGGAATGTTTTTGAACCAATTGTTCTTTTTTTTCAAGAACAACCAGTTCCGCATTGACCTCCTTTATCTTCTTAACGAGTCCGGAGAATAAACCAACCATTCCGATTCTGTCTCCTGCCGAGATCGACAACAGCCCCAGTGAATCGATAGTATGATCGACCGGGAATGAGGTCACCCACATAACATGCTGACAAATTGCGTTAATGGCTGCCAGGCTGACCATCTCCTTAAGCGGATCGTCACTGCCAAATTCAAGCGCAAATTCCTGCGGATTTTTCTCGATAAATTCCGATGGCAGTAAAGCCGTGTATTCTTCCATTTTTTCGTCAGGCAGAAGAACGAAGCTGATACCGGTCGCCCCACCTTCCAGACTGATGGCCATAAACTGGGCATCTTTTGGTTGGTCACCCTTATGAAAAGGCGGAAAGAAGACATTTGCTATTGGTGGAAGCGTAAATTTTGTAGTTAATTCCATTACCATCTTTCTGAATTCATCTTTTAAGCCCATTGCATTCCCTTCCCAAGATCGACTTCTCTTCCCGCAGCTCGTTTTGATGAGATCAAACCTTCTCCAATTGAGTTACTGAATAAAGGGGGATAGAGATAATCTTGTCTTTACGGGTAAAGTTCTCTTCTGATACTTTGATGCCAAAAGGAACCGATGGGTATTTGGAAAGAAAGAGATGGAGGCTTTTCAGGTGACCAAATGCGCTTGCCTTTACCTCGACAGGCACAACTTGGCCAGGTACGGCTACTATGTAATCTATCTCGGCAGTTGAACCGCGAACAGATCTATCCCAGTAATAAAGATCTGAATTCTTATTAAAACCCTCCAGAGCTATTAACTCCCGGCCGACAAATTGTTCTGCAATCCCACCGATACGAGCGGAAAACAGATTCTTGTTCTCTAACAGCCAACAACTTCTCTTATCTCTCAGCATTCAGCATCTTTGCCACCAAGAGGCCATCTTTATCCAGCATACGACATAAAATGTCAAGTCACTACACGGGTGTTAAATACTCCACCTAGCAAATTCTCGCTTATTTCTTATATGAGCCAAGGATACGTAGTCAAAAGTCTGTCCTCTTCCAATCCCTTACCTAAAAATCAGGTTTTTCTCCCTCATAGATCAGGGTTTCCCCGATAGACTAATACAGATTCCCTAGATATTATATGGAGTAAACCATTGGTTTCTAGGGAGGCCAAAATGGCAAGGAATCACAATACACGCTCAGACGGAAAACGCTTCGATGAAGCGACCGTTGAAGCTGTCTGGAAGAAAGGGAAGCCCGAACCCAACTTCCATTACTTCCGCAAAGATGTATGCGGAGCCTCCATAGGCCATCACCATTACGGAGACACTTCTTCTACATTTGGATGGGAAATTGATCACAAAAAGCCAGTTGCAAAAGGGGGAACGGACGATCTTTCAAATCTCCAACCCCTCCAATGGGAGAACAACTGGCACAAGGGTGACAACTGGCCTAATTGGGACTGCAGGAATAAATCCCAGAATCTTGATATCCAACACCTCACCGTTTCCAAAGAGCAGTAAGAAAACCAAAAAATAACCTCACCCACTCACAGAAAGGGGGCTCAAGATGGTTACTGAATTAGCATACGGCCACCGTGGGCTTGTTCGTTGTTATCCAATCCCTTACCCAAAAAACAGGATTCTCTCCTTCATAAATCAGTGTTTTCCTGATTTGCAGCCCTCTACTGATCATGTAATAAGGATTCAACGGGATTATTCCACAGTAATCCTGTCTTTGTTCAGCGGCCCCTGAGTCCACGGGCGAGGGTTCAGGGGCTTCCTTTTTTCTTGACAAACGACCCAAATCTCAATAATCAAGTCAGATAGATACGCTAAGCCCTAACCCTAGGCAGGTATCGCCCCGGAGCCATGACTGCTCCAACCCGTCAAACAGTAAACATATCAACCTGATACTTCACTGATTACCCTTTTGTTCTGTTAACCATTATCCTTTCACCAAATTAACACCCATATACAGGAGGTTACACTCATGGGGAGACCACTCAAATTGTGCATACCTTGCTCCTGATAGGATGCCTATTTGGCCTGTTGGGAGCCTAAATGCCCATACCGACAAAGCCAAACCCATCGTGAGATGCTGACGGAAAGTCACGGGGCTTGGTAGTTCCTTTTGACCCCAATCCAAAACACCTTAGCAATGGAAGGAGGGTTAAAATGATCGGGATGGATTTCATTAGCTTTCTTATTTTGTTGATTATCAGTGTTGTTATCTCGGGGATCTTGCATTTCGGCTTTAAGTACTACATTGTGTCGGGGTGGTGGTCTTTTTTGTCCAAGGTTCTTATTGGGTGGATCGGTGCATGGTTAGGTTCCCCGGTATTTGGCTATTGGTGGCAAGGCTTGAATTACAAGCAAGTCTATATTGTCCCCGCCATTTTGGGTTGTTTATTG
>MAVP01000163.1 GCA_001751075.1 Desulfobacterales bacterium S7086C20
ATATGAGAAGTAATCAACCCACGCAGACGAAAGAGGCTAAGCCAAGCCAGAGAATAATGCCTAATACGGTTTCGATAAGGTTGGGATGTATGTTTAAAAAAGAGATTTATCGAAACCGTGTTAGAGGTACAATTGCATTGGCCCGGCATGAGACATGGCAAGAAACATTTACTGTTCCTGAGAAAGGATACACGAAAATAAATATCACGTGCCCCATGTGCCACGGGTCCTTTCAAGTAAAGGTCTATAGTAAGTCTAAGGCCCGTCTCAGAAAGCTTTATTTTGCCTCCTGTTTCTTTACAATCGCGACGTGTGGGATCGTTTTTGGAGTATTTGCCGGGAGGGAAAAAGGCTTTATAGGTTATAGTTTGGCGGCGCCTTTCGGCTTTTTTACCGTATGGCAATTGGTAAATGCCATTCGAGAGAGGTTTGATCCTAGCGATATTGTCTCTCATGCAAAAGGAAAAGTGCACAGGATTTTTGATGAACAGAAAATTACATTTCCCGATTAAGGAAAGGATACTCGTTACAAGTTTTTTCTTTTAGTTTTCGTTC
The DNA here is from genome assembly GCA_001751075.1 of Desulfobacterales bacterium S7086C20. GTDB lineage: Bacteria > Desulfobacterota > Desulfobacteria > Desulfobacterales. Next base: position 556 of record MAVP01000163.1, read on the forward strand.
GAATAAGAGTAAAGAACGAAGCCGGGGTTCACCTCTGGTTACGCCCGAGCAAGCCAGTTTACCCCAGGTTCCCGCAAGAACAAGATGAATTGGATTAAAAACGAATGATTAATCATTGAGATGGCGACCCTCTTGGTTCCTTAGTTCCCCCAGAATAATTCCGCAAGTAAGTTCATAAGTTAGGAGCGTCCCTAAGATCTCGAAACCGATAAAAAAACAGCGTTGAATGGCCCACTTTTTCGGAAAAGCGAGAACGTAATATCAATGGGTTACACGAGGGAATTATACCGGTCCGGGACGAGTGGGATAAAAAAGGATACAAAAAAGCCCCAAAAGGCCAAAAACAACAAAAACGGCGGAAAATCGCATTTGATAATCCACCGAATTTACTAGCTTTATTGGTCGGGGCGAGAGGATTTGAACCTCCGACCCCCTGAACCCCATATCCTCACACCAATTTCAGCTCCCCATCCTAACCCGCCAAATTGCTTGAGTTTTCAGACGTTAGCCATTTTCGCAATTTCCATTCACTATACGTTATTTCGTCTAGTGGGGGGTAATTTCGGGTAAAAACATATAGTAATCGTATAATTGATAACTCAAAAATCAACCGTCAAAGATCAGTCTAGCGAGACTTCGGAGAAGCCCCAATTTCAGATAAACTCTATAATAATGCGAACCAAGTCCCCCAGAAGTTACTTAACAAAGAGTCAAAGCTGTGGTATATATCTCGGTTCGGTCAAATCTGATGAAAAAGAGGTTCTCATGATAAGCGCAAATAACGTAACCCTCTCCTTCGGGAAGAGGGTTCTTTTCAACAAAGTAAATGTCAAGTTTTTACCCGGCAATTGTTACGGCCTTATTGGTGCCAATGGATCCGGCAAATCAACTTTTTTGAAAGTTCTCTCCGGAGAGATTGATCCAACTAACGGCTCTATTGCTGTTCAACGCAAGGTCCGCATCGCAGTTTTACAACAAGACCAATTTGCTTTTGACGAACACAAGGTGATTGACACCGTCTTGATGGGTCATAAAAAGCTTTACAAGGTATTGATGGAACGGGAAGCTATCTATTCAAAATCAGAATTCACTGAAGAAGACGGCATAAGGGCGGGTGAACTGGAAGGCGTGGTTGCTGATTTGAAGGGATGGGAGGCGGAGGCTGACGCAGCCATTATGCTCGACGGCTTAGGCATAGTAGAGGACCTTCACCAAAAAACAATGAAAGAATTGGACGGCACGGAAAAGGTACGCGTCCTTCTTGCGCAGGCCCTTTTCGGCAACCCTGATGTCCTTCTCCTGGATGAGCCCACCAACAACCTTGACCTCAAATCCAAGGCCTGGCTCGAAAACTTTCTCTGTCGTTTCAACAATACAGTCATTGTTGTTTCCCATGATCGCCATTTCATCAACGAAGCCTGCACACATATTGTGGATATCGATTTTGAAAAAATTCAGATCTATGCAGGCAATTATGACTTTTGGGTTCAAGCCAGTGAGCTTGCCCTTCAACAAAAAAGAGATGGCAACAAAAAGAAAGAAGATAAGGTCAAAGAACTCAAGGCTTTTGTACAACGATTTGGCGCTAATGCCGCTAAATCACGACAGGCCACGGCCAGGAAAAAATTGATTGAAAAGCTGACACCTGACGACATCGGCATTTCATCTCGAAAACCGCCCTATGTGGTTTTCACTCCCGGCCGTGCATGCGGTAACCGGATTCTCGAGGTCAGGAATCTTACCAAAGAGGTTGACGGAAGAAAGGTGTTAAATAACTTCGATCTCGTTGTGAATAAGAAAGACAAAATCGCCCTTATAGGTGGAGACAATCTTGCAAAAGCCACCCTTTTTCAAATTCTCTCCGGCGAGCTGGAGGCTGACTCAGGGGAATATGATTGGGGCGTCACCATTACGCCTACCTTTTTCCCAAAGGAAAACTCTCAGTATTTCAATGTTGACCTAGACCTTGTCAATTGGCTCCGCCAGTATTCTGAAGAAAAAGATGAACGGTATATTCGAGGATTTCTGGGACGCATGCTCTTCTCCGGGGATGAAGCAACCAAAAATGTGAGTGTGCTCTCTGGTGGAGAACGGGTGCGTTGTATGCTCGCCCGTATGATGCAGAGCGGCGCCAACGCTCTTGTCCTTGATGAACCAGTCAGCCATCTTGATTTGGAAGCAATAAACGCCCTTAACCAAGGATTGTTAAACTATTCAGAAGTAATCCTTTTTGCAACGCAGGATCACCAGCTCATAGAAACAGTGGCCAACAGAATTATCGAATTTACCCCCGGCGGCGTTATTGACAGACAAATGAACTTCCGAGAGTATCTTGAAAGTGAAAATGTTAATGCTCAAAGGGAGGCTCTAATAAACAGCCAAAAGTCAATAGAGTCATCAGAGCTCCGCGCAGCGGCCTAAAAGTTGAAGCCGACGTCCTGACCCTGACCCTAGAGTACTACAGTAAACGGCTCGCTTATTGCGACCTCGCTTGTTCTCAGAGTCTCGCGCCCTCATCGCAAGGGTTCTTTCACTCACTCCCGCCCCCTGTACTCTGGCCTATCCTCTTGGCTCGTGCCTATATTTGCTATATACCAGTTTCGGATTAGGTTTTTGGTAGGGACACATCAATTTTGTAAGCATTTGACCGGCTTGGTTTGACTGCTTCTGATTTTTATCATAAGACAAGAAAATTATGAATGGTACAAATCGTGTGAATATTAAACCGGGGTTGCTGGTTTTAATTGTATTAAAGAAAGACCAACGATCGGGGAATCTCACCAAGGGTGTTGTGAAAGACATTTTGACAAAGTCTCCTCATCACGCCAACGGTATTAAAGTCCGTTTGGAAAGCGGCGAAGTTGGGCGGGTGAAGGAAATCTGCGCCTGAACCGTAAATCCTTTTCTTAATGAACAATTATTCTCTCTTTACCGATGTAAGTCTTAACCCTGGACTCAAAGTTGGTGTGGGCGGTTATCTTATCGTTCCTGAATCATTTGTTAAAACCCCATCAAACCTGATCAAGATATCGGAACTGGACGAAATTCTGGTGTTGAGAAGATTCGAAGACACTTCTTCTACAAAACTTGAGGTCCAAACAGTTTTGTGGGCTTTGGAAGAATATTGTAATGGATCAACCATTTCCGAGTCGGGGAAACTCCATATTTATTCCGATTCCCAGTGTGTTGAAGGGCTTTTGTCAAGAAGAGCCCGGCTGGAAAGCAGCGGTTTCCATTGTAGGGGAGGTAATCGTCTGTTAAAAAACGCGTCTTTATACGGCAAATATTACGAATTTCATGACCGGTTAAAGTTCGATGTTACAAAGGTGGCAGGCCACACACCTTCTCGTTCCCGCAATACTGTTCAACGTATTTTTTCCTTTATAGATCAAAAAGTTAGGAAGGCTTTAAAACTATGGGTGGACCAGCTGGAAGCAGAGGAAATCTGAGAACACCTTACTTGTCTTTGAGAATACCTGCCAGAATTAAGTGATAAGAACTTGCTTTCCGGTCGGTAGTGTATAGGAACATTGGCGTTGTGTGTCACGGACAACGTCCTTTCCAGATCTTGTGGGTCGGGGTAAATCTGCGATCTGGGGCACGGCAGGTCGGCAACGGCCTGCGCGTCTCATGTTCGTGGTCGGCTGGAATAGTGAAGCCGGAGCCTGAATTTACCGAATTTGGGCAAACCCGTCCTTATGAAATCCTACGATTTCGACGCAGAATTAGGACAGATACGCATCGATCGGATATTCGGGATCTCTATGGAAAGGCTCTTCGGAAAAGGGAACCTGAGAATCCGGGTACATCTTCCTTGCCAGAAGCTGTATTTTCGCCAAAACCAAGATACCATCCGGCCAGCTTATTTCTTAAACTTCTTTCTAAACCCAACAAGACCCACTAGCCCAGTGCGGACCCGCATGCTGGGTGGTGTGGGGGCTGGGGGTGAAATACCCCCGGCTACCCGATTGGACATTCCACTTCTTACTGTAACGCTACAAGCTCATTCGTGCCACGTAGACGGCACCCTTAGACGATCCGCCGGTTATTGGATTATCAAACTCGATGGTGTGCGACTGGGCGTTTGCAAACACCTTGCCCAAGTGGTTGGTAAAAGACTCTTCTGGTGGATCATTCGCCCAGAGAGCAAACACCCCGCCAGGCTTCAAATGTTGCGCCAGCTCTTCCAGTCCTTCCTCACTCTAGAAACGGGTGTTCGTATGGCCCAATACGTTCGTCGGAGTGTGATCTATATCTACAAGAATGGCGTCATGTTTATTTGCTGGATACTCCG
>MAVP01000164.1 GCA_001751075.1 Desulfobacterales bacterium S7086C20
CCCAACCACTATCGTTCCTTGGATGAGCCCCTTTTGGCAGGTGAACCTGACCTTCATGCACGGAATGTACTATTGTGCATTTTGCAATTTCCCGTCCCGTCACTAACAAAATAATGCAATGGTGTCAAGGAAAACATGAGGGGTGCTGGTACTACATTGTCGTACTGAATGCTGGTCAAAAATTCGCAAAATCGACGATATAGCCGGGACCGATTCTTGAACGACTTTTGAGGGTTGGCGCATGTTGGCGGCCGTTGTTTGGAAAAGCCGGGAGAATCAGGATCCGTTCTCGGAGAGGCATTTGGAATGATGATCCGCAGGATGGGTGCAAAGTAGATGGCATGAGTCTTGCTGGATAAAAAGTTAGGGTCGTGTAACCAACCCTCCATTCTCTTAACTAGGGGGCAGTTCTGCAGAGGAGCTGCCCCCTTTACGATTATCCCCCTATGTGGCCCTAACCTCCTGGAGTTTTTAGACTTCACCCCCACCCCTATAACCCTCCCCTGCGAGCCTTCTCCCACCGGAAACGTCTTACAACGACGATCGTGGATATTGCATTTTTCAACCAAATGAAACAAACTGGTTGCAATATGCAATATTTATTTGTATGATTTCCCCAGTGCCGGGCGGTTGATCCGATGTCATTCAAAGAACCGGGTAGCACCTGTTATTCTCTCCGAAACTCCGAACCGGGTGCGTAAGCCCGCGGAGCGAACTCCCGACCTTTGGCCGCGGAGTTTCACAGATATCGTACGCCACATAAAGATACACGCGAGGTTCAAACAGGCTTTCTAAGTAGAAGCATGGAACAGAAACTTGTAAATACGATTCTCGACAGCATCACGGAAGGCGTTTTCACGATTGACGGCGACTGGAAGGTCACATCGTTTAACAAGGCCGCGGAGAAGATTACCGGAACCAGTGCCATGCAGGCCATAGGCAGAAAGTGTTCTGATGTGTTCCGGGCCAATATCTGCAAGACAGGCTGTGCCCTCAAGAAGACGATTGCTACAGGCAAAAACATTCTCGACTTCAAAATCGTCATCAAGGGCCGGCAGGGCAAATCGGTTCCAGTAAGTATCTCCACTGCGGTCTTAAAGGACGAGCGCGGCAGGGTGGTCGGGGGCGTGGAGACGTTCCGGGACCTGTCGGCTATTGAGTCGCTAAAGAAGGAGATTGCCCGGCAGTATACGTTCAAGGACATCATCAGCAAGAATCATAACATGCATGATATATTCAAAATACTTCCAGATATCGCACTCAGCAATTCAACGGTCCTGATTCAGGGACCCAGTGGTACCGGCAAGGAACTCTTTGCCAGGGCGATCCATGACCTGAGTGAGAGACGGAAGCAACCTTTTGTGATTGTAAACTGTGGTGCCCTTCCTGACACCCTTCTGGAGAGTGAACTCTTTGGCTACGTAAAAGGCGCCTTTACGGATGCGAAAATGGACAAACCGGGCCGATTTGCCCAGGCATATGGTGGGACTATCTTTCTGGACGAGATTGGAGATATTTCGCCTTCGGTTCAGGTGAAACTCCTCCGGGTTCTCCAGGACAAGGCCTACGAACCACTGGGGTCGAACAGAACCCGCAAGGTCGACGTTCGTATTGTCACAGCGTCAAACCGTGACCTTGTGGATCTGATAAGGAAAGAAGCCTTTCGAGAAGACATGTACTACAGGATCAACGTGGTAACCATAGAGCTTCCCCCACTGCGGGAAAGACGGGATGACATCCCGCTACTGATTGATCACTTCAGGAAGAAGTTCAACTTGCTCATGGGGAAAGAGATTCGAGGCGTATCCGACGAAGCCATGGAATGGCTCATGAACTACAGCTTCCCGGGAAACATCAGAGAACTCGAGAACATCATCGAACACGGTTTCGTGATTTGCAGAGGCGAGCAAATAGAAGTAAAGCATCTTCCCAAAAATGTGTACTACGAACAGGTCAAAGGCCCGGCATTGGATATAGCGACTCCCAACACTCTCGATGAGGCTGAAAGGCTTCTGATCAAGAAAACCTTAGAGAAAAACTATGGCCACCGTGGCAGAACGGCCAGAGAACTCGGGATCCACAAGACCACCTTGTGGAGGAAATTGAAAAAGTACGGCCTCCAGCCCTGATCTTGGCTGTACCTCCCACTGCGCGCGACGCGTTCTATTCAACCGCACGTCTGTTTTCACCTTGTTTTTGCCTTTTCCTTTCTCTCTCCATACCCCAAGTTGATTCTGCTTTTCTTCATCTTTTCCTGATAGGCCAACTCGAAACGTTTCAAGGGCAAGGACTGAATCTGATTCACACCTAATGCAAACTTGTTTTGCATTATGCAATCACTTGCAACCATTGTGTTGCACTTCTGCAATTGCGTTTATATTTAAATAGATCTGTATGTAGTTGAATAAGCAGACAATTATACAAGAATCCGACTTGGCACAGATCTTGTTAAAGAGAATCAATGCGGAATGGCAATGTCACCTTTGCCACGGTTTCTGAGCGGAAAAAACCCTTAAGAGTCACAAAAGGAGAGGCGCGATGTTTGATTCAAACAACTGGGACTGGGAAACCGGCGAAAGGCCAATAGCGCAAACCGGCGACTGGAAGAACAAGTTTGAGTGGGTTGAGGAATTCCAGGCCAGCCCTGACGGAGAGAAAGTAGCCGCTATCGTCAAGACAGGGGAAGGCGAATTCAGTGTTTGCGTAAACGGCGATGCCTGGGAAAACACCTTTGACAAGTGCTGGTACCTCCGGTTCGGACCTGACGGCCGGCTCATCTGCATTGTTTCAGCCGATATGGAGTGGACAGTGGCTGTTGACGGCCAGCCTTGGGAAAAGGGCTTCGGCTATGTCATGGAGGTCAAGTTCAGCGAAGACGGCAAGAATATCTGTGCCTTCATTCAGCAGGACACGCAATATGGGGCAGCAATAAATGGAGAACCTTGGGGAAATCTCTTTCTCAACATGACAACCTTTGCGATAAGCCGTGATGGTCAGCACGCGGCCGGCGCTGTTCAAACTGAAAAGTTTGCTGAGGCCGAGGTCTTCAAGTTCCAAGCGGGATGCTTCTCGGCCGCCGTGGACGGCAAGGCCTGGGACAAGAACTTTATCAATGTCTGGAATGCGGCTTTCAGCCATGATGGGACAAAGGTGGCGGCAGATGTTAGAACCAGTCTTTATGACTATACGATTGTAGTGAACGGCACTCCCTGGTCGGAATCATTCCAGTGCATCTGGGAGCCCATATTTAACCCAACGACAGGAGCAGTTGTGGCCCCTGTAAGGATGGCCGGCAAGTGGACCATGGCGCAAGACGGTAGAGCCATGTGGGACAGCTCATTTGTCCAGTGCTGGAACCAGATGTTCAGCCCTGACGCATCAAAGCTCGCGGCTATTGTAGCTCCGAAATACGGCAGGTGGACCGTAGCCGTTGATGGCCAGCCCTGGCATACAACGTTTGGCGACATGATAATGGACGCAGTTTTCAGTCCGGATGGGACAAGGATAGCGGCCGTTGGCAAAGAGGGCTATGAGTGGTCTGTTTTCGTAGATGATACTGTTTGGGACGGCATCTATGATGTAGTCTGGGAACCGGTGTTTGGCCCTGATAGCCAAAACGTTGCGGTGAAGGTGGAAAAGAAGGGCCGGCAAACAATTTTGATGAACGGCAAACCGTGGAAACGTGACTGCGAGCAAGTGTGGGACCCGGTATTCAGCCCGGACGGAAGCAAGCTTCTTGTAAGATCCATTGAAAATGGCAAGTACGCACGTCGTGTTCTACCGATAACCGAGATTACAGGTTAGGGGAGGAGGAAGAAAATGCACGGTCTCTATAATTTTGTTCGTGGTCCCCTTGCATGGGTGGCCTTCATACTCTTTTTTTGCGGCATCTTGTATCGGCTGATCTCAATGCTTTTGTTGGCCAGGAAGAAGGACAACGTCGTTTTTGACCACTTTAGCCTGTACTATGGTTTACGTTCGATCCTTCATTGGATCATCCCGTTTGCCAACACAAATTCCAGGGCGCGTCCGGTCTTTACCGTTGTCACTTTTGCATTTCATATATGCCTCGTTTTAACGCCTATTTTTCTCCTGGCCCATGTGATCCTCTGGGATGAATCATTCAATATCAGCTGGTGGTCCCTTTCGGACAGTGTGGCGGACATCATGGCCATCATCGTGGTGATCGGCTGCGGATACTTCCTGTGGCGAAGGGTGACACAACCTGAAGTCAAATTTGTCACATTTGCATCTGACTACGTTATTCTTGCCATCGTGGCCGCACCCTTTATTACAGGCTTTCTCGCCTATCACCAGTGGTTTGGTTACAAGTTCTGGTTGATCTTGCATATCCTGGCAGGCGAAGTCATGCTTGTTGCCATTCCATTTACCCGCTTGGCTCACATGATATATTCTCCGTTTACAAGGGCCTACATGGGCTCTGAATTGGGAGGTGTAAGGCATGTGAAGGATTGGTAGTCAACCTTTTTTCAAGCGTTCTCTAATCTGCTCAAGGAGGATCTATTATGGCTGAAGGTCAAGTAATAGACGGAATATATTTTAATGAAGTTATAGAAGATGAGGGCCTGGAAGTAGGTTATAAAAGGCTTACCCCAGAAAAGATAGAACAGACTATCAATCAGGTCATAAAAGGTGAGACCGGCGCACGCCTCAAGGTCTATGTTGACACTTGCGTCCACTGCGGGCTCTGTTCTGATGCCTGCCACTACTTTCTTTCTCATGATAGAGACCCGCGCTATGCACCCGTGGCCAAGGTAAAGCAGACCATGTGGGAGATGCTGAAGAAAAAGGGCAAGGTCTCTCCCACCTTTATCAAGA
>MAVP01000165.1:0-4457 GCA_001751075.1 Desulfobacterales bacterium S7086C20
GATCCGATGGGACAAGTTGGTTACTGACTGAGCACTCAGTCAGTTATCTTAAATATAACCCTGTGGTTTTGCCTTGTCAAGAAAAAAATCTCACAGGCAGCCGAAGATATCTTTCTTGGGAACTCAATTATTATGCGTTATTAGGCATTAATGACATTTTTTATATGATTGACAGATAGTTAAGTTAGGCCGGCAGTGTCCAAGAACCCACATTAGAATATGATGCACTGAAGGTGATATATTTGGACAACACTTGCCAAGCTGGAGTATTGATCGCGGCAAATAAAATACTGAAAAGTGTAGCATCGAAGGACCAGATAATATATACAGCAGAGAGTGATCAATGCTTGCCAGAGTTTAACGCACAGGACTTGTTTTTTGGGAAGTACGTATGTTTTTCCCATAAAAGAAATGAATTTAAAGGACCAGCGCTAAAAAACGTGGTCCGAAGATTCCACGTCAGGAACAATGTTCGTTATCAGGATGCTTACCCCTTTCTCAGGCCCTTGGCTGGCTGAGGAAAAAAACATGCTAAAAAGCAAGTTCTTATTCCAGTTCCATGAAAAGCAAGTGCAGTTTATAATAACCATGATTCTGATATGCATATGTGGATGCGCGGCAGGGCTTTCATCAGAACAAAAAGCAATAGTAAAGGAGCTCTATATTTCGACACACGAGCTTCCAAATCATGCCAGGCGAGTCTCCATATCACCAGAGGGTATCCTCGAAGTCGAAACCACAAGGAGTCAGGATGCCTATGATGAGGGGAACGGCAGCCGAACGCTGATCGATGTGCGTTCGGGTAGCCAGATCTGGTCGGGCCCCCTTCGAGTCGGCCATATGCTCACTGACACCCCGTCACCGATTATCGTCGAAACAGCCGATCGTAAGCACACGGTTTCGCGTTACGACCGCAACGGGAGCGTTGTTTGGCAAATAGCGCATGACGGCCTGTTTGTTTTCGGTCTGGCGCAAGAAGATCAGGGAATGTTGCTCACACTCTCACTCGGGCAGGCGAACGACGAATCCGTGCAGGCCGTACTTCATGGCATCACGCTCATGGACGGTAAAAATCGTTGGCGTACTGAGCTTGGCAAGGTCTCTATGAGTGATCATGAGATCGGGAGTCTTTGGCGTTATCAGGACAGACCTATCTTCGGTCACCGGGGCAGGGCTTTTCTGTTGCTCGAAAACAGAGCGTTTTGCATCGCCGTAGCGGATGGACGGGTCCTTTCAAACAAACCGATACCGCTTGATTCAAAAGTCAACGGACGTGGCAATTTGATCTGGCTCCCGGACGAGGAGGACGTGATCGTTGTTTCAGGGCCACATGTGTTTCGTTTATCCGATCGCGCGGATCGGCAGTGGTACGCCAACCTTGGCGAAAACAAAGCCGCTACCGGCGCGCTGTTAATGGATCAAGACTTGGTGATTGCGTTTAACGGTAAGGCCGAGCGCGGTGTAGCGATATTGGATGCAAAGACCGCCACATGGCGCTGGCGATCATCAGTTAAGGCAAGTGACGGAGCCCATCCCAAAGGAGTCGCCGTCTTGGGAGGAAGTGTTGTTGTGGCGTCAGTCGGTCGACTTCACGGCTTCGCCCGAGAAACGGGTAATACTCTTTTTTCCGAAGCAATATCAAAACAATTGCTGATGCTTTTCAACCATGACGGCGGCATCGTCCTGACCGGTTCGAAGTCCATCGAGCGCCGGAGTTCCACGGATGGCAGTCTGTTCTGGAGGAAGGGCGATCTGGATCCCCCGCTGGCTTGGTTCTACAAACAAAGAGGATCCTCAATGGCAGCCGTCAAAGCCAGCCTACAGGCATCCGCCACTATTTCTGCCAACCAATCGCGGTGGTATTATAACCAGGCCGGCCAAAAAACAGGGGGCTCCTATGCATATGATCCCTTTACTCGCTATCAGTACACGAAGCTGGGCAGTGCTGCAGGAGCGTCTGCGGCCGCATCGAATTTTAGCACATCATTGGTAGGTACAGCCGGCTCATCTGCATCCATGATCGATCGGAAGGTCAGCATCATTGTCGATATGCAGTCTTCGGAGCCGTTAAACGATCGTGCGTATTTCCTGGTTCCTGTGGAAACGCGGGTGTTAACTGGCCAAACCAATACCGCCAAACTGCTGGTTGTAAACCTGGCCGATGGGTCTACCAATGAAATCCCCGTGAGAAAGGCGCCCATGACATGTATACCGGCTGTCATGGTCAATGAACGGTTAGGCTTGATTATTCAGGCCTATCACAAGTTCCCTTTCTGTAAAGCGAGTCGGACTATTGACATATTAAGACTACCTACTACCTCCTCAAAGGGAGAATCGCCCTGAAAACAGAGCATTTCGTGTGAGTTCGGGGTTGATTTCCATGTTGTAATACCTTGCCAATTGAACCAATTGTTACGTATTTACAGATAGATAGCAGCTATCGACAGTTCACCGGGCATCCATGTACGTTGGAGATGTCACCGGTTTTACGATAGACTCCTTTACCCTAATATCTTGAATGACGAAAACACACACGAAGACGAGCGTCGTTTTTGGCCCCGCTCTTGTAACTTAGTAAGGCTATCTCATCAATTTTCTTTTTAAGCCCCTTACCAACCTGTTTCGCTCACTCTTACATGCCTTCTTTTCCTCTAAGGATAAGGATTCGATTTCCTGTATGGCTTCCGCAGCAAGCACAAAGTCTGGATCTTCGTTCAGAGCTGCTACGTGGGATTCCTTTGCCTTATCAAAATCTCCCCAATCGCTATGCTTGATCCCCTGGAGAAAGTAGAAGAGGGCCTCGGTGCTGGTCGTAAGAGGCTTTTCCAGCTCTTTTCTTTCCTTGGATAAAAGCTCAATTTTCAACAGCTTGATAATCTTGAAAACGAGGTCTTTTTCCATGCGAAACAACTCTGAAAGCAGCTTACCCTCCGCCATGGCCTGACCAAACACCCTTTCGGTGGACACTTTCAACAGATCAGACTTCAACTGGAAATTCTCCATCTTTCCCTTGACAATGTCTCCTCCAACCAGGTGTTGAGCTCCCAACAATCTTCCCACGCGCGGGAAGGTCTTGGCTTTAACCAAGCCGGAAATACCAAATCCCAACTCCTCCACCAAGGCCTGCATTTTTACCCTTTCCAGTATATTAATCTCTTTTATTTTGGAAAGATCAGTAATGAGCATCAAGGTAAGACCCTTTTGAAGAAGGTCCAACTTTGACCAACCTGTCTGGTTGTGAAAGTAAAGGACTGCCAACGTGTTGGGTGCAGTCGTGGTTTTGAGGGTCTTTTCCTGTTGCAGCGCTTTTTTTGCCCACAATTTGACTTCTTGCGTAATCACCTGCCCAGCCCATAAAGAGGGGGTTAGAACAAGCCAAATTAGCGTAAAGGTCAACAGGATGCTAAACCATTTTCGTCTCATAAACGTTTCCTACTACGGGTAAAAAAGATCGGCCTCTTTATCCATTCGGTTCTCCTCCTTCGATGTCCTCCTAGCATAGTAAGGGGGTGATGTTGCCTTCTATCCCGTTACATAATGCGATTCCGGAGAAAAATCTAGTAGGTGAAGACCCTACTTTATGGCTAAAAACACTGTATTTTCTGCGGGTCGTCATGCAGGATGTTCGGCTTAGCCTAATGCATGAAAGCGAGCGACGTTTGGCAGGTAAAAAGTCATTGAACACAACACCTTGAGGTTGTGTTTGGACAGTGGGGATCACACATGCCTCGCCTTATCGCCACTGCAAAGATTCAATAGATCTCTTTTGTTTATCACAAATATTTTGGACTTTCAATGTGTTGGGCACATTGCGGGTAGCTGTAATGGGCACCTTGAAATTAGCAATACAGATACATGACATTTTTGTTCAGGAATAAAGCCTCCTAATGCAAGGGATAACCGGCTGGAAAAGCGCTAGGCATTTACAGTCTGAGTTCATCCCATTGTTGCGAGGTTTATTTCATAAGATTGTTACGTATTTCAATTCCGTTATCGCTCATATAGGTGCGAATCCTACGGGCATGATCCTTGTCATCTTTGTTCAATATCTGGAATACTCTCATCATCGTTGAAGTTGAGGACTTCTCCATAGCACGCTGAAAGTGGACTTCCCCAGCAGATTCTTCCACGTTAAGGGCAATGTTAAACGCGGCTTCTCTTGAAAGAGGATTTTGGCTGTACTCTTCTAGCAGGGAAGCTAACTTGCTGTTTACTTCCACTAGCATTTGTACCTTTGGAGCAAGCAATTCATGCGGAAATTCCTGTCCAGATAATAACAAATCTCTGCCATCATTTATTAAAGTGGCATGGCCATCTTTTATTAGAGAGGCATGATGTTCTTCCTCCAAAGCTAGTTTACTCCAAAAAGCAGAATCATCAGGGAGGGCTTTGTGAAAGATCGTATAGAGACTTGCAACATTTAGTTCAAGTTTTATCGACTCATCTACGAGTTGCAT
>MAVP01000165.1:4496-4725 GCA_001751075.1 Desulfobacterales bacterium S7086C20
AATCCGCTCTCAATGGACGCGAGATGAACTCACGAACGGACGTACATTAGTTTATAAGTTACTGTTAAGCTTTTAACGAGTACCTTTTACGATCTATACCTCTGGCAATAATATGATGAAGCGGGAAAACTGTCAAGTCCGAGGGTGAGGGCTGTCATTCGTGATGGTTTCAAAAGAAAACCTGAAAGGAATGGGAACCTTCAAAAATCCAGCCTCATTGCAGGAAGTG
>MAVP01000166.1 GCA_001751075.1 Desulfobacterales bacterium S7086C20
ATATTTTGCACTGACACAAGACGATGAACTCATATTCACCATGCCACGAAGTAAAATAGCAATTACCCTGGAAGGTTTAATTGAGGGCCATGAAGGCGGCCACCATCGCATCCCTACCCTTTCCTATCTCCATTTTGAACCTAAACTCCCGGACTTTTTTTATAAACTAATGAGTTTTCTGAAAGAGAAAAAGTCGGAAGAAGTTAAAATAAAACAATAAAATTGTTCTAGTAATAGAATGAATTAATAGGAGGGGAAAATGAGTATAAAGATCTTAGGAATATCCGGAACGCCTGTGAAAAATGGTAACTGCGATAAATTGGTGCAAGTAGCTTTACGTGCCGCCGAAGAGATCGAAGACGTGGAAACCGAATTCGTTACTCTTGCCGGCAAGAAAATAGCCGTTTGCGAGCATTGCCAGCATTGCATCAATAATCGAACATACTGCCGAATACAAGACGATGCTCAAGCCATATGGGAACAAATAAAGGCCTGTGATGGGGTCATTATTGGGGCTCCTACATGGTTAAGGACTGTGGCTCCACCTATACTCATGCTGCTTTCAAGGTGTCGCTACCAGATGTTTATTGGCCACGATTTCAGGAATACTGTGGCCGGTGCCATCACTTTGGGTTGGTTTGGGCGCGGTATGGATATAGCGACGCTTGAGATCATGCACGTTGCCTCTAGGTTTATGATGATACCTGTGGCAGAGGGAATGGCTACCTCGAGTGCGGTTGCGTTGGGTAAGCGGGCTGAATACATGGAGAACGGTGTTTTAGATGATCGCATGGGAGTAAAACAGGTCAAGAACGTGGGATATAGGGTTGCTGAAGTGACCAGATTGATAAAACACGCAACTGAGGCGGGAGCGGGCGTCCCCCCCGAATTTCAAGTGACCACGAGCGGCGCCACGGTTAAACGGAAACCCAAATCTTAGCCATGGCCTCAGGCACGCTGTGTATGATGAATACTGTTTTGATCAATTTTTAAAGTCCATGTTATTTTTGAATACTACTTTTAAGGAGTAGACTATGATGCCAGAACAAGAATTTCCAAATGTTGGGTATAATTATCAGCTCATTATAAAGCATTTGTTGGAGCATGCTGCAAAGGTGCGACCTAAAGGTGAGATTGTGTATAAGGATCTTGTGCGGGAGAATTATGCCCAACTCTATGAGAGATGTCAACGCCTGTCGAATGCGCTTGAGGCCCTGGGTGTAGGGCAAGGCTCAAAAGTTATTACCTTTGAGTGGAACACACATAGGTTCCTTGAAATCTACTTCGGTGTGACCTGTATGGGTGCTATCATGCACATGGGAAATCCACTCCTAACGCCGGAACAGATAGTGTACCTCATAAACCGTGCAGAGGATGAGGTTCTTATATTTAACAAGGAATTCACTCCATTAATTGAGTCGATCAGCGATAGATTAAAATCGGTGAAGCACTATATTGTATTGGCTGATGATGAAAAGAGTACGGAGACTAATCTTGGGCCAATTGGTGAGTACGAGGAATTGTTGCGCTCTGCATCCCCAACTTATAACTATCCGGAACTCGACGAGGATACCGTCGCTTCGTTCAGCAACACAACCGGCACTACCGGAGATCCAAAAATATGTTACTTTACGCATCGACAGCATATTATGCACAATCTTATCTGGGCAAATATGCTCATGGGTTTTTCCGGAGAAAGGGGATTCGATCCACGCCGGGACATGACGATACAGCTTGTACCCATGTTCCACGGTCATGGTTGGGGTATTCCATTCATGGCGACATTTCTTGGATGCAAACAACTGCTTCCCGGCAGATTCACACCGAAGGATTTTTTAGAACTGATAAAAAAAGAGAGAAGTCCAGACCAGCGTGGCTATATAGCCTGTGTGCCTACGATGCTTGATATGATTGTCTTCCATCCTGAAATCGATCAATATAAGGAATATTTAAAAGACCTTATCTTTGAAAGCGGAGGAATTCGACTGACCAGCCGTTTAATCAAAAGAATAAAAGAGATTGGCATTGATATCTGTGCAGGATGGGGCATGACAGAAGTCTACACAAAGGTGGGTCTACAGTATCTAAAACCCCATATGTTCGGTTGGCCGGAGGATAAAAAGACAGAGTTCCTGACCAGAACGGGCATGGCGACTCCTTTTGTTGAACAGAGGGTTGTCGATGAAGAAGGAAATGACGTGGCAAAGGATGGAAAAACGGTTGGCGAGATTGTGCTGAGGGCTCCATGGCTCACACAGGGTTATTACAAGGATCCTGAGAAATCAAAAGAGCTTTGGCGAGATGGCTGGATGCATAGCAGTGATCTTGCCACGATCGATGAAGAAGAAAGCTTATTGATTATGGATCGAGACAAGGATGTCATCAAGAGCGGGGGAGAATGGATTTCCAGCCTGACACTAGAGAACTTAATATCAGTTCATCCAAAGGTCCAGGAAATTGCCGTTGTTGCCGCAAGATCAGAAAAGTGGGGAGAATGTCCAGTTGGTTTGGTTGTGCCTAAAGCTAAACACAAAGGGAAAATCTCCGAGGAAGAACTGAGCGAGCATATGGCAAAATATGTGAAAGAGGGCAAGATATTAAAGTGGTGGATACCTAAAAAGTTCATTTTTATTGATGAAATACCTCGGACCAGTGTTGGTAAACCTGACAAGAAGACGATGAGGTCGCAGTATTGGCACGTGTTGGAGGGTAAAGATTAAGAACGGAAATGACTGCAGTAATGGGATCTCCAGAGCGAGCTATTGGCTTTCATGCTTTCTATCCTGTTGCCATGTTGGCACCGAAATTGTGGGAGGCTTTGACATAGGCAAGGCCGAGGAGATTTTAGGAGTGCCGGAAGGATATGGGGTGGTCGTGCTCATGCCCATTGAGTATCCAGCCAAGAGGGCACCGGCGCCCAAACGTCGTGAGATAGCAGAATTTATCCATAAAGACAGGCTTAAGTTAGTGCCCGAACGAAAATTAAGATTTTTCATTTTGGCACTATGCAATCCCTTTTGGAGATGAATTAATGTTCCAACCCTTAGAAGGCATCCATGTCTTGGACTGCACAAGGTTGCTGCCATATCAGTACTGTACTCTGATTTTGAGTGACCTGGGGGCAGAAGTCCTAAAAATTGAAGAACCTCGGGAGGGGGATTACGGCAGGTGGGGCGATAGATCACGGTCCTATGAAAGCACGGCCTTTGCCATGGCCAATCGAAACAAAAAGAGCATGAAGCTGAACCTGAAAGATGAGCGGGGAAAGGAGATCTTTA
The DNA here is from genome assembly GCA_001751075.1 of Desulfobacterales bacterium S7086C20. Taxonomy (GTDB): domain Bacteria; phylum Desulfobacterota; class Desulfobacteria; order Desulfobacterales. The sequence continues at coordinate 3,279 of MAVP01000166.1, forward strand.
AGAAAATGATCTTCACATATGATGTCTTGGTGGAGAGCTTTCGCCCGGGCGTTATGGAAAGATTGGGTTTGGGCTATGAAACCCTGTGCCGGTTGAAACCGGACATCATTTATTGTTCCGCAACCGGGTACGGTCAACATGGTCCCTATGCGACCAGGCCCGGCCACGACATTAATTACCTCGGCATTTCAGGCATCCTGGGATGCACCGGTGAACATACCGGGAGACCGGTGATCCCCGGGATCCCCATCGGAGATATGGCAGGGGGCGGCATTTTCACAGCATTGGCCATCATTGCGGCATTGTTTGGAAGAGAACGCACGGGAGAAGGACAGTACCTTGATGTGCCCCAGACAGATGTCCTGACCTCCCTTAATCTTCTAAATATCGCTGAAGCCCTTGCACAAAAAAAGGGGCAAAAGGCCCGTCCCTACAACCTGCGAGGCGCATCGCTCTGCTACAATACCTACATGACCCGTGATGGCAAATATATGGCGCTGGGCGCGTTGGAGGAGAAATTCTGGAGAAATTTCTGCAAGGCCGTGGGCAAGGAGGAATGGATTTCGAATCATCTGGCCCCTTATGAAGAGGGAGATGAAACCACCGAGGCTTTTAAGGCATTGTTTGCCGGTAAGACCCAGAAAGAATGGATCGATCTTATCGAAAATGTGGATACCTGCCTCACACCGGTTCTGAGGCCGAAGGATACCCTGAAAGACTGCCACCTGAGTGCGCGCGAAACGATCACAGAGATGGATGATCCGCAAAGGGGTGAGACCGTTCAGATTGGATTTCCGGCAAAATTTTCTGAGGAACTGAATTTCAAAAGATCTCCTGCGCCTTCTTTTGGGCAACATACTAAAGAGATCCTGATCGGCCTTGGCTACACCCATTCATCCATTCAGAGTTTGGAGGTAGATGGTGTAATATGAAGAAATTGAGCTTGGACGAACTGTTATTCAGCCAAGCACTTCGGATCTGCTCACTTACGGACTGACATGCACAGGATAAACGGGCTGGTTACATGAAACACGTTGTTTTAGATGAAAGGAGGTGTAGTATGGACATTTTAGAAGGCATAAAATCAAGAAAATCTATCAGGGCTTTCAATCCTAAACGGGTATCGGAACAAGTGCTGATGGACATTTTAGGGGTAGCTATACGGGCTCCTTCTGGCGTTAACCGACAACCCTGGGAGTTTTTTATTGCAAGGGGTGAAGTGCTGAAAGAGCTTAAGCGCAAAAATTTGGAGAGGCATCGCCTCGGCGAGGCACCCAATCCCGAAATCCCCATAGGCCCCATAAAGGGTATCTCACCTGCTCTCGAAGGAATTTTTAGGGAACGTGAGGTGGAACTGGCAAAACAGATGTTTAAACTCCTGGGAATAGCGAAGGGGGAAAAAAAGAGGCTGCAGGAATGGACTGAGAACATGGTGCAGT
>MAVP01000167.1 GCA_001751075.1 Desulfobacterales bacterium S7086C20
CCCGAAGAAAACTGGCCTGAGACCCAAATGATGATAGAAAAGGTGAAGGTGGGAGAGAGTTTCTCTGATGTTGAAAGCCGCCGACATACCAAGGATGGAGAGATTATTGACGTGAGCGTGAGCGCTGGCATATATTTGAATCGTGACGGGATTCCGGTGGGCAGTGTCCACATTTTGAGAAACATTACCCAGCGGAAGCTGGCGGAGGAGAAGCTGGAGGAAACAATGGCAGAGTTGCAGCGTTCCAATGCTGAACTGCAGCAGTTCGCCTACGTCGCCTCACACGACCTGCAAGAGCCGTTGCGGAAGGTTCAAGCGTTTGGCAACCGGCTGAAGGCCAAATACGCCGAGGCGCTGGACGAACGTGGGCTCGACTACATGGACCGGATGCAGAATGCTGCAAAACGCATGCAGTCCCTTATCAATAACCTGCTGACACTTTCGCGTATTACAACGAAGGCTCAACCTTTTGCTCAAGTCAATCTGGCGGACGTGGTGCGAGGAGTGATGGCAGACTTGGAACTGCACGTGGAACGGGCCGGCGGACGTGTGGAAGCCGGCGATATGCCGACCATTGACGCTGATCCGACGCAAATGCGTCAATTGCTTCAGAACCTGATCAACAATGCGCTTAAATTCCACGAACCGGAGAAAAAGCCTGTCGTAAAGATTCATAGCCAACTTATGAACGAAACCTGTACAATCACTGTGGAAGACAATGGCATTGGGTTTGACGAAAAATACCTTGACCGCATTTTTGGCGTTTTCCAGCGGCTGCACGGTCGCGGACAGTACGATGGAACAGGCGTGGGATTGGCGATCTGCCAGAAGATCGCCGAGCGCCACGGTGGCAGCATCACGGCCAGGAGCTCCCCTGGGCAGGGGGCGACGTTCATAGTTACGTTACCTGTACGACACTCCCAAGAAACGGAGAAGTAGGCAAGGGACGTTCAACGCTTGCGCAACGGATAGTCGCTGCGCTGCAAATAATCGTAGCGAGGGTTCTTCCCAGGCTGGTAGCAGATGGCCAAAATGGAGTCCTGTTTTTCTTTGCGGGTCGAATAATCGGCGAAATCAAGGGTCTTCATGATCGCCTCGAATACGCGAATCGTCCCGCTGTGGTCGCAAATCACGATGCGCTTGCCCGTATTTTTCTGCAATAGATCGACAAAGTTATAGGCAATGCGCCAGTCCGCCTCTAACAGCGTCTCCCCATCGGGGAAATGGTAAAAACGATTCTTGAACATGCTCTTGGCTCTGGCCATCTGATCGGCATCAGAGCCGCCCCAGCGATGGCCATATATGCGGACCACCTCGGCGAGCACCTCCTTCTTCAGGCGGTGTGTTAGCGCACCATACTTTTGAGAATTGAGACCGTAGATCGCCTTGAAGGAAAGATTGGTGTAACCGGCCTCATTTAGAAAGTAATGGGTGGTCTGCTCGGTATTTTCCGATTCGCTGCCATAGACCAGGATGGGCGTTTCCTTGGACCAGGGCCAAAGGGGATATCCCTTCGTATGTAGGGTGTCTACGACGACTTTAAAATCCTTGCCCAGTTCGCGAGCAGTTCGAATTCCTTCCTCATGGAGATAATTGCCAATGCTGCCGGAGATGCGTCGGTTGTTGTTCCAGTCGTCCCGCGAACCAGAACCGACGAACTTCGGATTATCGCCCCCGGATTCGTGCACCGATTTTCCATGCCGGATAAGGATAAGGTGTGTCTGGTTCAATGGTACATAGGCCTGAGGAAACAGGGGCATGGCTTTGCCGTTGGGCAGCCAGACGATACCCTCTTTTAGGATCAAACCGCTGCCATCATCCAGTTGTCGGCCCGTTGTCCGCCGCCCTTTGCCTGGACTGGTCGCCATATCGTCCGCCAGTACCAGCTTTGTGCGATAACGGGTAAGACTGGATCCGATAGCCGGAACGTCCCGAGAGCAGAGAGTGTCGTTGAACGTTGCCAAACTGAATTTTTGGCGCATGACGCGCATGAAGCTGTCGTTGTTGAGAAGGCCGTTCCAGGCAAGGAAGAACAGGACAGGGCTCCCCTGGGGGATGGTATTTTGGACAAACTCATATTTGCGTTTGATATAGGTCTGGGGTGTATTCTCGATGCCCAGACTCTGGATGAAAAAGTAGATATCTTTACCCAAATGCTTAAGGCTCTCAACAAACTCTTTATTGACGTCCTCTGGATAGATATCCAAGCGTTCACCGTAAACGAACCGTAAAAACTTCAAGTCATCGATAACGCTCTCGATGGAGTAGCAGTTATGAAACTCGGCATGCTCACGCTCCACCATTTCCGCCTTGACATATGTACGCTGGATGCACTCCTGAATGAGCGGGTTTTCTTTGTGCATCATGGGATTCGTTTCATCTGGTTTGAATTCGTCTTCGAGGACGGATTCCGGAACTAGCGATACCGCGTTGGTTTTCTCCTGTTCCCTTGCTCTTTTTCCTGATGACTTCGCCATACACGCCTCCGTGAGGAACTCCTCTTACGAGAAGCTTTTGTAAGACAGTAAATTGTCTGTAGTTCCCAGATTAAAATTGGCAACATTCTGCTGGAAGATGGGATGAACGCACCCGCAGAACCGCCCTGATCTTGTGGTGAAATGCCCCTGATATTCCAGTATATTTTGTTCTTGTTATGCGGCTCATGTTCGGTGCAATCCAAGATTTCATAACGGGACCTGTTTGGAAGTTTTAAGACATCTATTTTAGCCTACTGGAATGTAAACTCCCATACAACACATTGCCCCACTAATTTTTGTTTCTTATCTTTTTTCAAATTAGAACACCGCCGCACCACATAGCCTATCTTTCTTTGGGTTACAATAATATTGTGTCTATACCTGTTGCGCCATCGGGACATTTCCTTGTTTCGTGGTAAAAAACTACCCAACTCATCAAATTAGGACACTACCTAACCCCCCCACAATCTTGACAAAATCATGCCCTTCTGGTAGCGTCCATTTGAAATTTGCCCATTGACAGGCAACAAAGGCTCTTGCAGCCTTACAGCGTTCTTTCAATCTCTCATCGTCCAGCATAACTTTTCCTCATTGACACCAAACAACTTGCATCGTGCTTCTACCATGCTGTCAGGGTTTTCTCTGTTCTCCGCATGGGACTACCGATATACCCCCCCCCTTAATTTTTTCCAAACAAAACGAGTACCTTCCCCAATTGTCTTAACTGAAAAGCTATGGTTTAGTGCGCCGCGTTCCCGAGAGAAACACCACAGGTAGGGCAAGACCATTGGTAAACTATTTCCTCATGATGCAACATCGTCTGAACCCCCTGCATCTGTATTGCAGATTATTGGAATGGGGCTTCGGCAAGAAGCTATCATGGGGCATGTGTAGGTGTTACGAAAATTTCATTTTCAGTTGGCTCAGGTGGTTTAGTATAGTCGGAGTCGGGATTTGCAAGTTCCTAAATCCCCCGGGCTGGCCACCGAATCAACGCCGATCAAACCCTTATAGTTGACCCCCCTCCCGCAGTCTCCAGAGGTGTTGCCGTGGCATGGTTGTCGAATTGCCCAAAAAATGCTTCCACTTATGATCTCTTCCTTATTGTGGTCTCGCTGGCGTTCATAGGCTTCTGTCTTTTGAGTTTTGCCATCTACTGAAATCAGGACAACGAGGCCCCTTCACTAGCTCGAATTTAAGCCGATGACGATTCCCTCAATGGGCGGTCCCTTGTCTATCCGGGTTTTTCTGGTATGCACTTATGCATGCTTTGGCCGCGCTCTCTAAGGAGCGCAGGGTTTCAATAGCTTCCTTGGGGCAATGCTCGATTGCCCAAGTCAGGGAAACGAAGGAGTGACCGTCTTCCTCTACGGCATTGACCCCTATGTCTGCCTTGCCGTTTTCATCCGTAAACGGCTTAAAGGTTTCCGGTGGGATAGAGAGTGCAGGAACAAAAACCTCTTCCATTGTCACATCGTAAAAGAATGTGCCCGCATCATACCCTAGTACGCCCTCTGGTAGTACGCCCTCTGGGATAAAGGAATACTTTTGCAACGGTCGGTATGTATCACTCATTTGCTCGGCCCTCCCTGATTGCCCTGGCTTTGAGATAATCGATTTCGTCCTGAAGCTCTCCCTTGGAGATTCTTTCCATATCATAGTCGTAGAGAATCTCCACTAGCTTTGGGTCATAGTGGGAAGTCCCGACCTTGCCCTGGTCTGTAACTGCCGTGGTGGATTGCGTCAATGCTACCCCTTTTCATCCTCGCCGTACCACTCGGTATCATCCTTCAATGAAGCAATCTCCTTGATTTCCCTGTCAAACTCCTCTTGGCTTAGTACGTCAATGTCCCGTAGCAGAATTAGTTGAACGAGTGTTGCTTCCAAGACATTGAATTTCAGACCAAGTTCCCGCCTGAGTTCCCTGACACGGCAATCAAGGCTTTGCACCATCTGTTCCAGGATTACTCCGGCATCCACGTCGGAGACGAGGCCAAACCAATCCATGCAACAATTGATCTCGGATCAGCCCAGATCAAAGATAATGCCATAGTATCTCTACTCCTGCCCACTCTCAAAATCTTATGATATGATTCTGCTATCTTCACTTTTTGCCCCTGTCTAAGCAATTCTGCTGTGAAACTGGGAACGCTGATAAATAAGTAAAGCTCCCCGCGCTTCCGCGCGGGGCATCCTAAGTTCTTGTCGAAACGATCTCCTCCCCCTTGG
>MAVP01000168.1 GCA_001751075.1 Desulfobacterales bacterium S7086C20
ATTCGGTGGCATTTGGTCCGCGTAATACTTTGGGCTCGGGTCTGCAGGGATAAAATGGCGCATTGATCAAAAAGCGCGGTATATACCCCAATTTAAAGAGCAGCGAACGGCGAATTGCGACCTTGGGATCATGCTGAGCCATGTTTGTCCCTGTTACTGATGATTGCGGTGGGGCTTAGCTGAAAAGTATTCTTACAGCCCTTGATTGTATTTTATTGCTTCATGGAGCGGTAGATCTCCAGTTTTTTCATGCGGCCCCGAAGGGTGCTGGGGGCAAGTCCAAGCACATCTGCTGCCCCATTTTTGCCCTCGATCTTCCAGTCGGTATTTTCAAGAGTGTTGAGAATATGCTCCTTTTCCCATTTTCAATTTACTAATAAATAATACCTATAATTGACATTTAGTTCTTCGTGAATATTTATATGATGTAATATGATATTATTTTTACTTCACAAATTCCAAGCAAGACAATTCACTCTGAGACAAAAAGATGGGGAAAATGAAAAAATATAGATTATTAAGTGTTTTTTTAATCGCTCTGCTTATCGCCAGTTGTGCTTCATGGTCAAATAACTATGGAAAACTAAGAATTATACCCAAAAGTCAGAACGAGGTGACCATTCAAGATTTAATAGACAAATGGGACGATTATAACATCTATTATTTCGACCTTTATGATGGATTCAACGTTCGATCAACTCTAGGGATCATGTTCGATCCGAAAAATGATGATACAACGTTGGTGGGTGATCGGTGGAAAAAGGTCCGGGATCAAAAGACCTTGATAGAGATGACAAAATGGATTTATCCGAACACTCAGTATGAACCCTGGCTCAGCGAGATTTTAGGCCCGGATGGCAGGTTTTATGGATATTTGTATTATGCATACGGAATAGTTGTCCTCAAGTTGACCGATGACGGAAAGATGTATGTATACGACTTGGAGGACCCCGCAGAAGATAATTCTTTGAATTAACCGAGCAATAGTCGACAAATATTTCAAGCAACCGATACAGTTCCATCAGAATCTCCTCCGAAGTCTGGCTTATCGGTTCTGGTCTGATCGGTTTGGTATTGTAAGGTTCAGTAGGAAGTTTAAGAAATAAAAGCACCTTCCAATCATCATTTTCTGTGATAATGGCATAGAGGTTAGAGTCCATACACGTGGTGCAAGACCCCTTTTGGGTCAAATAAAGGTCGGTATTCTCAAATCGGAGCTGATTCGCCACCACCGTTTCAAAGGACCTCATGATGCCTTAAGAGCGATTTTCGAGTACATCGAGGTCGATTACAACCGAAAAATTCGACACTGGACGATCAAACACCGGCTCAATATGAACAGATTATGAGTCAGTTGTTTGCTTTTCATGATACAGAAATGTTTCATGCGGATCATTTGTGATACACATGTTTGATTCAACTTCGTATTTTTATTTAGAAATAACAATTAGATATGCAATGAAACTATATTGGCATTAGTATTGCTTTATGAAATTGTTTACATTCCGACCAATCGGCCATCTGCGTTAATGGGTTGTGCCAGGACCAAAGCCCGATATAGAAGGGAGAAAAAATTATGAAGATACGGAGACCGTTAACAAAAGCACTGGCCGTTTCTCTTGCATTCTTGCTAGTTATGCCTCAAGCTTTGGTAGCTCAGAGTGAAAGCAAAGAAAAGCCCTTCAAACAAGAAGAGCTCGATCAGTTACTGGCTCCCATTGCGCTTTACCCGGACTCACTTCTAACCCAGATCTTCATGGCGTCGACATACCCCTTAGAGGTCGTTCAGGCCGGCCGTTGGGTTGAGCAGAATGAAAGTCTTACGGGAGATGCCCTGACCGAGGCTCTTGAGCAGCAAAACTGGGACCCGAGTGTCAAATCATTGGTAAACTTCCCCCAGGTTTTGCAGATGATGAATGAGAAGATAGATTGGATGCAGAAACTGGGAGATGCCTTTCTTGCGCAGCAGAAAGATGTGATGGATACGGCACAGAACCTTCGCAAAAAAGCCCAGGCGGAGGGTAATTTGGAGACGAATCAAGAGCAGAAAGTCATTGTTGAAAAAGAGACGCAAACAATCATCATAGAACCATCAAACCCTCAAATCATCTATGTTCCAACCTACAACCCGACGGTGGTATATGGCCACTGGTGGTATCCGGCCTATCCTCCCTATTATTATTATCCGCCTGGATACGTGGCCGGTGCGACCCTGTTTTCTTTTGGAGTTGGCGTCGCAGTTGGTGCTGCCTGGGGCTATGCGTGGGGACGTTGTCACTGGGGGCGTGGGGATGTAAATATCAATATAAACAGGAATACCAATATCAATACAAAGATTGATCGAAGCAAGTACGCCAACAAAGTATCTGCAGGAGAAGGTGGCAGGGGTTCGTGGAAGCACAACCCGGAGCACCGTAAGGGAGTGTCGTACAGGGACCAAGGCACTACTCAGAAGTTCGACAGAGGAGCATCCAAAGATGTGCAGTCTCGCGAGGCTTTCCGTGGACGCGCCGAGGCAGGAAGGCAGGACATTGCCCGTGGAGATGCAGACCAGTTCCGAGACCGCTCGGGGGGGGGCAGCCCAGGCTCTCAGGATCGCCCGAATGCCGGTTCGATGGACCGCAGTGACGCTCAACAGCGGCGGGACAGCGGTGGAATCGATCGTGGCGGAGGCAAGCAGCGGACAGACAAGAGCGCCTTCGGAAGTTATGATCGAGGGAGCCAGACAAGGGATTCCAGCAGCCGGGGGCATCAAAGCATGTCATCTTCACGCTCCAGAGGTGGAAGTGGGATGAGCCGCGGAGGAAGCGGTGGTGCCCGCGGCGGCGGTAGACGTCGCTGATATTTGGTCTTGAACGAGACGACCACTTTAATGGAGGAAAAACCATGACGGTAATAGGAAATACAAAAATACAGGATTCACTGTTGAAACGTTGGGTGCTGCTTCTTATATCCAGTTTGTTGGTTGCTGTGACCTTTGGAACATCATTAGCGGTGCTGCAGGAGAAGACTTTTGCTTCCCCTGACGAGGCTGTCAAGGCCATGCTGGAAGCATTAAAAGCTGAAGATGTAAAAGTTCTGTCTGATATTTTCGGATACGGGAGTGAGGATCTTATTTCTTCTGGTGACGCTGTTGCAGACAAAGCGGGTCGCGAGCGATTTATCAATCTTTACAAACAGAAAAACAAGTTGGAAAAGACAAGCCCCACCAAGGTGGTTCTCTACATTGGAAATGAAGATTGGCCATTTCCCATACCACTGATGAAGAAAGACGGGGCATGGCTGTTCGACACCAATGAAGGCAGGGAGGAGATTCTTGCCCGAAGGATCGGAAGGAATGAATTGAGTGTGATTCAGGTCTGCTTGGCCTATGTAGATGCCCAGAAAGAATATGCAATCAAAGACCGGGATGGTGATGGAGTTCTGGCATATGCTCAAAAATTCTTGAGTGACCCAGGAAAGAAAAACGGTCTCTACTGGAAGGCAAAAGAAGGGGAGGAGCAAAGTCCCCTCGGCCCTCTCGTCGGAGCGGCCCAGGAAAAAGGTTACACCGGCAAGCAATCGGAAGGCAAGCCCATTCCTTACCACGGTTATTATTACAGAATCCTGAATGCCCAAGGGAAGGATGCGAAGGGCGGCGATTATAATTACGTGGTTAAGGGGAAGATGATCGGCGGGTTTGCCTTGGTGGCATATCCTGCTCAGTACGGTTCTTCAGGTATCATGACATTTATCGTGAGCCATGCCAGCGAAATTTACCAGAAAGACTTAGGAGAGAATACGGAGAATAGTGCCCTGAAGATGAAACTCTTTAACCCAGACAGCACGTGGACAAACGTGGAAGAAAAGGTAGTAAAAGGGAAATAGGTGGAAAAGAGCGAAATCACCTAATAGGCTTGGTTGCGTCCCAACATCTCCATCTCAGAAAGGTACCATTAAACACAACCATTGATTTCGGCTCGAAATCTTCACTATTCGGTAATTGAGTGTATAGACACGGAAGCTGCAATTCAAGACCGCCTTGGGTTGGAGCGGAATTATACAACATATAGTGGGAGGGGGAGGATCAGGGGGACAATAATAATTCTCAATATGAGAACAAGGTACGTTAATCGTATCACAATAGTTTGGAACCATTAGATATCAAATATCAAGAGTCTGATTTTCTGACATATTCAAAAGATATCACCAGAGTTCGAGTTCAAATTTAAGCGAAAATTTCTATTAATCTTTCTGACCATAATAGCTATTTCAAAACCTGACTTGTTTTCCGGAAGCTTTCCCTATATAAGTGAGAAAAACCGAGGTGATGATGTTGGTTACATATCTTCACTTTATAGGAATACATGATTAGGTAAGCAATCGTGCATTTACGCCAAACATATTATATTTTGTATTTTCTATCGTCTATCCCGATTAATCAGAGGATTTTCAAATGGCCAAGAAACCAACCTATGAAGAATTAGAAAAGAGGGTTAAAGAGTTAGAGAAAGAGGTTGCTAAACGCAAGAACGCCGAGGAGACCCTAAAAGAAAAGACGCATTTGAACAACATCCTCCTTGATGCTATCCCTTGTGTAGTCCTACTGATTCGTCCAAAGACCCGTGAGATTGTTTTTTCTAACGAAGCTGGGAGAAAAGCTGGCGCTGTTCCAGGAACCACCTGTTACGAA
>MAVP01000169.1 GCA_001751075.1 Desulfobacterales bacterium S7086C20
TGTTTTTCTGCTGCTTTTGCCGGTGATGGTCATGGCCCAGGAAAATCTTCGGGCTCTAGTTTTGCCTTTTCAGGTGCATTCTCACCAAGACCTTGAGTCGTTAAAGCAACAACTCCAAAGCGTTGTTTCCCAGCAACTGGCGGAAAGGGGAATTGCAATCGTTAAGCCACCAATGCCGGCACCAAAAGAAACAACGGGGCTTGCTTTGCGAGACTTCAGGAATTTGGGTAGTGAGGTGGGTGCTGATTTTGTCATATGGGGTAGTTTCACTCAAATCGGAAAAGGCTACAGCCTTGACGCCAAGGTCCTGGAGTCGTACACGGATAAATCGCCACAGCTTCTTTATGTCGAAGGCGAGGGTACTGAAAACATCTTGGATTCAGTTCGAAGTCTCGCCAAAGATATTAGTATGCAGATATTGGAGCTGGAAAAGGTGGCAAAGGTTGTTGTTTCCGGAAACAAGCGTATTGAAAGCGATGCCATTACAAGGGTTATCGAAACCAAAAGCAACACTGTCTACTTAACCAGGCATATCAGAAACGACATCAAGGCAATCTATAAAATGGGTTATTTTAGTGATGTTCGCGTAAAGGCGTCTGATACGCCTGATGGAAAGATAGTCACTTTTCAGGTTCAAGAAAGGGAGACGATTCACCACATTGGAGTTAGGGGCAACAGAAAATTCGATGAAGAAGAAATCAAAGATATTCTTAGTGCAAGAGCAGGGGCTATTGTCAGTATCAACACATTTCAAAACGACATAACACAGATTGAAAATCTTTATAAAAAAGATGGATACCACAATGTAAAAGCAAGATATGACATAGAGTCTTTGTCAGACAATCGTGCCAACATTGATTTTGTTATTGAAGAGGGTGATAAGGCTTTCGTAAAGGCTATCTCTTTTGAGGGGAACAGGGCTTATGATGATGACAAGTTAAAAGGACTGATGAAGACCAAAGAAAAAGGGTTTTTCTCGTGGTTAACCTCTGCAGGAGATCTAGATCGTCAGTCCTTGGAGCAAGATATATCAAAGATAACTGCTTATTATCATAATCACGGCTACATTCAGGCGCGGGTCGCGGCCCCTCGTGTTACTTATGAACAGGATTCAATATATATTGATATTAAGATAGAAGAAGGGCCACAGTTTAGTGTCGGCAGGGTTGATATTGAAGGGGATCTCGTTCATCCAAAAGAGGAGTTGCTCCAGAAGCTCAAGATCAGTGCTGAACAAGTATACAATCGCGAAATTATAAGGGAAGACCTCTTGAATCTGGCTGACATTTATTCGGACAATGGATATGCTTACGCAGATATCTCGCCACGTATTGACAAAGACATGGAGCAGCACAAGGCCGATATTACGTATGTTATCGGCAAGGGACCGCTCGTGTACTTTGAAAAGATTATCATTACAGGAAACACAAAGACCCGTGACAAGGTTATTCGGAGGCAGCTCAAGATCTATGAACAGGAACAGTTCAGCGGTAAACGCCTTAAGCGAGGGACGAGAAATCTTTACAGGCTTGATTATTTTGGCGATCTCAAGGTAAACACGACGCAGGGAAGCACCAGAGACAAGATGGTTGTCAATCTTGATGTAACGGAAAAACCAACCGGCGCCTTTAGTTTTGGCGGCGGATACAGCAGCGTTGATAACTTGTTTGCCATGGCCTCTATTTCGCAAAGTAATCTTTTTGGAAGAGGACAAACCCTGGGTCTTAAGGCCCAACTGGGTAGCAGAACTTCAACATACACCTTCAGTTTCACTGAACCATGGCTTTTTGATATCCCCCTTTCAGCGGGCTTCGATCTTTACAATACAACAAAGGATTATGATACCTATGATAAAGACAGTTTCGGCGGGACCCTTCGGCTTGGTTACCTGTTTTGGGATTATACGCGGGCCTATTTTTCTTACAATTATGATCGGGCCGACATTGAAAATGTTGATGAGAGTGAAGCCTCATCTTCTATTAAGGAATTTAAAGGCATTAATGTAAGCCACACAATAGCCAGTACGTTGCGCCGTGATACAAGGGACAGGATTTTCAACCCGACAGAGGGTTCAGACAACCGTGTCACTATCGAACATGCCGGAACACCTTTTGGTGGTGATATAGGCTTTACAAAATATACGGCAAACTCCAAATGGTTCATCCCACTTTTCTGGGATACCGTTGGTATGTTGAATGGCCGACTGGGTTTTGTCAACAGCGATTCTGTAGGCAAACTACCCACGTGGAAACGTTTTTATTTGGGCGGTATGAGCACAGTGCGCGGGTATGACTGGCGAGATATCAGCCCCACGGATCCAGCCACAGGTGATGAGATCGGCGGAAACAAGATGATGCAGTTTAACGCAGAGTTCTTGTTTCCTCTCATAAAAAAGTCTGGACTAAGAGGGGTGCTTTTTTACGATACGGGAAATGCCTATGATAACGGAGAAGATTTAAGCTTTGGAGATTTGAGACAGAGCGCCGGTTATGGTTTTAGGTGGTATTCACCCATCGGGCCTATCCGCTTGGAGTATGGTTATATCCTAGATGACAAGGAGGGCCGGAAAGGTGAAGGGGGTTGGGAGTTTTCCATGGGAATGGCGTTTTGAGGCAACTGAATAACGGAGGTATTCTATGAATATTCGCGCAATCGGCATAGCAGCAATGGTTTCTCTGTTTTGTGCCACGGGAATTGTTTACGGGGCGGAAGTGGCAAAGATTGGTGTCGTAGATTTACAAAGAATTATCGACATTTCTAATGCCGGCAAGCGCTCATCGGATGAGATCAAGAAACAGGGAAAGAAGATGGAAAAGATCCTTAAGGAAAAGGAAGCCGGGGTTGAAGAGCTGAAGAAAACCTTGGAACAAAAGGCACTTGTTATGAGCCAGGAAAGTCGTGAGGATAAAGAACGGGCCCTTCGGATCAAGATGAACGATTTTAAATCACTTAGAAAACGGTATCTAGACAAGTTAAAGGAAATGAACCTTGATTTTTCCAGCCGGATCAAAAAAAAGGTTTTTGAGATCGTCGATAATGTTGGAAGGAGTGGGGGGTATCAGCTGATTCTTGAACGACATGTGGGCGGCGTGGTTTATGCCCCCAATGCTATTGATATTACAGACAAAGTGATTGAAAAGTATAATGAGGCAGATGCAAAGCGCGCTAAGGAAAAAAAGGCGGAATAACGGTCAACAGGAATGGAAATTTCTATACGAAAGATTGCCCGGCTAGTAGGTGGTAAAGTAACAGGAGATGATAGGCTCCTCATCAATGGCGTTGCCGCTTTTGATGCGGCAGGGCCAAACAACATCACCTTTGCTATATCTCCAAGATATAAAGGGCAACTCCATCAGACCAAGGCCGCCGCGGTAATTGTTCCTGTCGATATCTATAAAGCCGATAAGGTGCTTGTACGCGTTGAAAATCCACATCTGGCATTGGCAAAGGTTTCCCGTTTGTTTCAGGCAGGCAATAAGCCTGCAATCGGTATTAGCCGGAAGGCCTGTATAGGCAAGGACTTTCGTTGTGGTAAGGAAGCATCAATATATCCGGGGGTATTCATCGGAGACAACGTAAGCCTGGGAAATCATGTTACATTGCATCCCGGGGTTGTCGTTTGCGATGGTGTGCGGATAGGAGATGACGTTGTCATCAATTCCAACGTATCGGTTTTGAAAGACTGCCAAATCGGCAACAGGGTAATTATCCATGCCGGCTCTGTGATAGGGAGTGACGGCTTCGGCTTTGCCCATGACGGAGATCGTTACCACAAAATATCTCAAATTGGCATCGTTCGAATTGATGATGACGTAGAAATTGGCGCATGTAATACAATTGACCGGGCCACATTTGGGCAAACATGGATAAAGCGCGGCGTAAAAACCGATAACCTGGTCCACATTGCCCATAACGTAGTGGTAGGTGAAGATACGGTCCTCGTTGCACAGGTGGGCATATCGGGCAGCGTAACAATAGGAAATCATTCCATTCTTGCCGGCCAGGCTGGGGTGGCACAACATGTTAATATCGGCGATCGGGTGACAATAGGGGGCCAGTCAGGAATAACCAAGTCGGTACCCAATGGCCAGGTTGTCTCAGGCACTCCGGGTATGCCGCATCGCTTATGGTTAAAAGCATCCAGCATAACAGCAAAACTTCCGGATATGAAGAAACAATTAAGCAACCTTGAAAAAAGAATACAAGGTTTGGAAAAAAAGACTGCGAAGGAATGAGGCATGGAAACCGTATATGACATTGAAAAGATCATGCAGTTTTTGCCCCATCGGTACCCTTTTATTCTGTTGGATCGGGTTATCGAAATTGTGCCGAAAGAACGTATTGTTTGCCTGAAGAATGTAACTATTAATGAGCCGTTCTTTCAAGGACATTTCCCGGGAACTCCTGTTATGCCGGGCGTGCTGATTATTGAGACCATGGCGCAGGCTGGGGGTGTCCTTGTTTATGCTTCCCTCCCGGAGGAGGAAAAGAAGGGATTGGTCTATTTTATGGGCATTGATAAGGCCCGTTTCAGAAAACCGGTTGTTCCGGGCGACCAGCTCGTTGTTGAGATAATCTGGACCAAGAGACGCGCAAATGTTTCTAAAATGTCCGGCAAAGCCACTGTGGATGGGCAACTAGTTGCAGCGG
>MAVP01000170.1 GCA_001751075.1 Desulfobacterales bacterium S7086C20
CGAATTTCCCATTTCTGGCCCCCGCCTGGTGATTCTACCAAACTGCCGGAAACCGCCACAGCAGAGCCCGTAGTAAGCCGATCAATATCGGCATAATTATCCAGGGAGTTTTCAGCAATAATCTGAATGTTTTTCAAACAAGACCCATCATTTACCTCGATGAATGAGAACCCCTTTGAACCGCGCTTTGTCCTGACCCATCCCTTAACAACAACCTCATCAATCGGTGCATCAGAACATAAAAGCTTGTTGATCTTTATACGTTTAGTCATCTGTCACCTTATCGCTGATGTTGCAAAAGTCGAGGATGCCGTAGATGCCAGGCGTCAAGGGCAAGGCAGTAGTGAATACGCCGCACCCTTGACAACGCAGCAGATGCGGTATCATCGGCTTTCCCGAAGGGTAAGAAACATGGCATTATTCCGCCTTTTCTGAATGTCACTCGAGGTGAATTCTGCAAAATCGTTCAAAAAGGCGTCAAAGAAACACCAGCATTGCTTTTTAAACTATCCTGACATGTTTCTTATGCAATGTTAGGGTTATTCCAGAACATGTATGTTTTTCCTTTCGCATATATCCTTGAGGGCCTTTGGCCACACAGAGACGGTAACCTCTCCAATATGAGCTGTGCGCAGTAGATACATAAAGGTCCTTGCCTGTCCGATACCTCCTCCGATGCTCAGCGGTATCTCATCGTTGAGAATTGCCTGGTGATAAGGGAGTTTGAGGAAATCTTCCTGGCCCGCCACCTTCAGTTGTACCTTCAGAGTTTCTTTTGTTACCCGTATCCCCATCGAAGTCAGCTCGTGACGTCGCCTGGTCACCGGATTCCACACCAGGATATCACCATTTAGGCCATAATACTGCTCGCCGTTTTTGACTATAGTCTCAGTAACCCAGTCATCATAGTCCGCGGCGCGCATCTCGTGCGGATATCCGTCCTTTAACGGTTGGCCGATGCCAATGATGAAGATCGCCGGGGCTTTTTCCTGAAGGAGCCTGGTCTCCCGTTTCTGTCGGGGCAGATCCGGGTACAAATCAAGGATCTCTTCGGCATGGAGAAATATAAGTTCCTCGGGAAATTCAGGATATTTATCTATCTTTAGGGCTGGAAACATTTCCTGCGCCATCATCCCCGCCCCCCGGATCACCTTCCAGATCTTTCGAACAATCTCCCTAAGGAAATCAAGATTGCGATCTTTTTCGGTGATAACCCGCTCCCAGTCCCACTGGTCAACATATGCGCTGTGATCATGGTCCAAAAAGTAATCCTTACGCACAGCCCTCATATCGGTGCAGAGACCCTCTCCAACTTTGCAGTCAAACTGCTTAAGGGCCATACGTTTCCACTTAGTAGCCGCCTGGACTACCTGAGCAGCAATAGGCTTATCAAGACCAAGTCCGCAGGGAAAATCCACCGGAGTTCGCGAGCCATCGCGATCAAGGTAATCGTTCATACCACTGTCTCTGTCAACAATCAAGGGAACCTGAACCATTTGCAGGTTGAGTTCTTTGCACAGGTTCTCTTCAATGTAGTTCTTTATTGCAAAGACACCTTTCATTCTTTCTATGGGAGAAAGAATTGCTTCATAGTCATTGGGCAAACCTGCTTCCAATTCATCATAATTACCAATTCCGGGTCCGGCTAAATCCGCTTTCTTGTCTGCCATAATACTCTCCTTCTATTGTTATTATTGATTGAGTGACGAGCCCTCAGATATCATACTAGCTCAAAATTTGAAATCATAAAATTTCGGCTACGTCTTGACATCTTCCGATTTCAGAGATATGGCTTTTCAAACACTTTATAGGGGGCATAGTCAAGATTCATACATTTGCAGAAAGAAAGGGACTTTTATTGTGGGAGGATTATTTGGTGAGGTTTCAAAAGACGATTGTGTTCTAGATCTGTTTTACGGTACGGATTATCATTCACATCTGGGAACAAAATTGGGGGGGCTTTGTACGAGAGACTCGGCAGGATATTCCCGATCCATTCACAATATCGAAAACGACTACTTTCGATCCAAGTTTGAAGCCGATTTGCCCAACCTGAGAGGAAATACCGGTATTGGGGTAATTAGCGATACGGATTCCCAGCCCCTGATTATTGGATCCCATTTGGGCACCTTTGCGATCGCTACAGTGGGAAAAATCCATAACCTGACGCAACTCGGAAAACAGGCTTACAGCAAGAAAGTGCATTTTTCTGAGATGAGCGGTGGTGAACTGCATCCCACGGAACTCGTGGCCATGCTAATCTGCCAATCAGACTCTTTTGTTGAAGGAATCGTGCGAGCACAGGAGGTCATTAAAGGCTCTTGTTCATTGCTGTTGTTAACCGAAGACGGCATTTATGCCGCCCGGGACAAACTAGGCAGAACTCCAATTGTAATCGGCACAAAAGACGGGGCAATCGCAGCTTCCTCGGAATCGTGTGCTTTTCCCAACCTGGGTTTTGAGGTTGACAAATATTTGGGGCCCGGAGAAATCATCCACATGACCGCGGACGGATATGAACAATCTAAAGCACCCGGAGAAAAGCTGCAGATTTGCGCCTTTTTGTGGGTTTACTACGGTTATCCGTCTTCGAACTATGAAGGCATCAATGTGGAGACTGCGCGCAACCGATGTGGGGCGGCATTAGCCAGAAACGAGAATATAGAGATCGATTTTGTCGCAGGAATCCCGGACTCCGGGATTGGGCACGCAATCGGATATGCCAACGAAAAGAACAAGCCGTATATTCGGCCTTTTGTAAAATACACACCCACCTGGCCGCGGAGTTTCATGCCGCAAAACCAGAATCAGCGCGATCTGGTCGCCAGGATGAAACTCCTGCCAATCAAGGAATTGATTAGTGGCAAGAGATTACTCTTCTGTGAAGACTCGATTGTTCGCGGAACACAGTTGACAGACAATATCCAAAAACTGTTTGATTACGGCGCGCGGGAGGTCCATATGCGGCCTGCTTGTCCGACTTTGATATATCCCTGTGAATTCCTGAATTTTTCAACTTCGAGATCTACACTTGTCCTGGCCGGCCGAAAAGCAATTCTTGAGGCTGAAGGCAGTGAAACTGATTTTCTGGAGGAATACGCCTTGGCCGGTTCTCCAAGAAATCTCGAAATGATCGAAAAAATCAGGGAAAAACTGAGGTTGACTTCACTGGCTTACCAAAGGCTTGAAGATCTCGTAGTCGCCATAGGGCTTTCAAAAGACAAATTGTGTACACACTGTTGGGATGGTTCAAGCTATTTTTAGCCAATGTCCGTCCGCAAAAGACTCGACAGCTTAACCGCATGCACAACCCCATGGCAAAGACAAGCCGTACCGTATAAAATTCGTCCATTTAAACCACGCACCCTTTGGAGGCTTTCCTCAAGCGCCCGAGGCCGGTATCCTCCTACACCCGGGGCTAGTTGACGGCTTCTTACGACCACAGAAGTAAAACCATCAAATGAAATCTCCTCAAGCCTTTTATAGAGCAAGCCTTTACGCGGCTTTCCGGTAAACGTACACCTGTCAAAGGGTTCTTTGCAATTGTTGGGGCAAACAAAGTCCGCATAACTTACAAACAGCTGACCCTCCGGCCCCCTTATTGGGTTTGGCAGCACAGCTTCTACCTCGTAAGGGACCTGAACGATCTCCAATTTGCCTTGACCCATGGATATTTTTGCACAAACCCATTCAAAGGCCAGATGTACGGGTACGGCGGGGACAATCCAATCCGGCGCGGTTTTAGGCTGAAGCTCGTGAGCAAGGAAATCTACGCCCTCTTGACAGACCTTCTCGGCGGGAAGGCCCCTTAGGTCTTCAAGGGCTTCGGCATTCTTATCGATCACTGTTATCACAGCCTCAGGTCTCTTTTTAAAAAGCCTTTCTACGGCCTTTGTGCCGAACTTGCCGCCCCCTACAACCCAAAATCTTGAATCTCCTTTTTTAGTAACCATATTCACGTGTCCTAGAAGAAGATATTGTTTTTGTCAATACCATTGTAAATCTACTAATCACTTGATAACCTCAAAGCCATGAATAAACCGTCGACACCGAATACCTTGATCCTGGCATCGAAATCGCCCAGGCGCCGTGATTTACTGGCCCAGGCAGGTCTTGCGTTTGAAGTTGTACCGAGCACAGTGGACGAAAAGAGTCTGCGAATGCATACTCAAGATAAACCCGAGGAATACGCCCGAGTTCTTGCAGAAGCCAAGGCCAATGAAGTCGCTCGGCAGTACCCTGACAGTTGGGTTATCGGTGCTGACACCATGGTCGTAATCAACGACACTGTACTCGGAAAACCTAGGGACACAGCCGAGGCACGGTATATGCTTGAAACACTCAGCGGCAAGACGCATAAGGTATTGACCGGCTATTGCATCTGCTGCATAAACTTAGGTAAATCGCGTTCTGAAACGGTTAAAACCAATGTCCGGTTCAAACAGTTGGCCTCGCCTGAAATCGATTGGTATATCGGCACCCAAGAGCCTTTTGACAAGGCGGGGGGGTATGCGGTACAAGGATTGGGAAGTGTGCTGATAAAGCGCATTGAAGGGTCCTACACCAATGTTGTTGGCCTTCCAATGTGTGAAGTGGTGGAATATCTGTTAGAGCAAGGGCTTGCGCAAAGTGCTATGAATAGGTGAG